>JBDHCY010000131.1:0-10114 GCA_039591795.1 Gemmatimonadota bacterium
GAAGGTGGCGCTCATCGCCTGCGCCCGAAAACTGCTGACCATCGTGAACGCGATGCTCCGCGACAACCAACGCTGGGCCGTTCCGGCACCCTGCGCGCAACACAGTTGCTAACGGATCTGCTGTTCTGCTACCATCGTATTCCTCACTCTGTCCCAGTTCGTCACGACGCTCGTCGGCTGCAGCGACCTGTTAGGCCTCACGTCCGCGCGTAGACTATGACGCGACCGGAGGTTCACTGCATGTAGGCTTCGATGTGAATCTTGCCAGCAGCGAAGTTCACGGTTCCCACGCCCCAGACTTGGCGGGTATTCACCCACGCGTACTCCTCGGTCGCCGTACTGAGGGTCACGTTCTCAAGCAGATCCGCGACCGGCTCAGCAGCGCGCGGCATCGCGACGCCATCGGCGGACAGCGCGATTCGGTGACCTGTTTGAGTTTCAATGGTGGCACGAATGTCGAGGTCAATGCGACCGTCCGCGCGCATGCGGGCATAGTCGACGCCCCGAACGTCCCCCGCCAGGCGGCCCGCAGCGCGGCCTTCGAAGGCGATGTCAACCCGGACTCCTTGCGGGGGAATCTGCACCTGCCCCGACAGGATGGCGTCCAGGGGAATGCCGTAATCGGTCACTCCGGTAACGTCGACATCATACTCATAGATCTTCTCACCCCTCATGCGACAACCCTCGCTTTCCTGCCCCTTCGGAATCTGCCTGTCATCCGCCGTGAGGCCTAACGGCATGCGATTCTGCTACGCACCACTCTGCCCACCCGGAGCGCGAGGCGCAAGCCCAGTGCTCCGGACCCTTGAGCACGCCGCGCCAGCAGCAAACGCTCGTTAGACAGCGGCCTCCGCTTCATTGCGGACGGCCCAAGCATGGCAGGCGTGATACCACAGGTCCTCTCCCGTCGCCGGATCGACCCAGAGCGGACCTCCCTCCGGCTCTGCCACCTGGTCGCCGAGCGCAGCAGTGTAGAACACAGCCTCCATGCGGTACGAGACCCCATCGGCCGCCGCGAAGTGTTGGATGGCCGTCGAGCGGTAGGCGAAGCTCACGAGATCACGACCGGTCTCCTCACGGAGCTCGCGAACCAGGGCCTGCTCCGGCGACTCTTCGGACTCACAGCCGCCCCCCGGGAGGAAGAGGCCGCTCGGGCCCCGCACCGCGAGGAAGCAGCCGCGACCGTCTCGGACAAGGGCATAAGCGGCGCAACGCGGGACGGCGCCTCTAGCAGCCGGCGTTCCGAACTCCGGCAGGTCCGTCACGAGGTCGCTCTCGCTCCGCTACGCACCGGTATCGAGCGGTCGAATTGGATAGGCTCCCGCCAGGATCGGGGGCAGCAGCTCAGCCAACCGCCTCGGCGCGAAGTCCTGGGTCGACGATGCGATCTCGTCCATGGACCACCATCGGAATCCGGTGACGTAGCTATCCTGCTTCACCGGAGCAACAGCACTTGAGCGGCACCGGGCGACGAAGAACCGCTCGTACTGGTCGAACTGGCGTCCTTCCCACTCGAAGACATGGTGCCGAGTCCACACGCATGGGCCCAGCTCGACATCCAGTCCTGTCTCCTCTCGAGCCTCTCGTAATGCCGCAGCCTCAAACGACTCGCTCTCACTCAGTCCCCCGCCGGGCATGACCCACCACCTGTGATCGGCGCTCTCGTCCTTGCAGTGCAGGAGGAGAAGGCGGTCCGTCGGGTCGAGGAGGATCACGCGCGCCGAAGGACGAGCGCCCAGCGGGATCACTGGATCAGTCATCGGCGCGTGCGAGATCGGCGAAGTCAGCTAGGTGAGAGGCTCGGCGAAGCATGAGGTCACGCACACACACCAGCCCGCCACTCACTCGTAGCGGAGGGACTCCACCGGATCGACCTGCGCCGCGCGACGGGCCGGCAAGATCCCCGCCGTCAGCCCGATCAACACGAGAATCGACGTGCAGATGGCCGCGATCGGGCCCGAGAGCTTCGGATTGAGGAGATACTCCATCGCCTGGTTGCCGCTCGAGATGCTGTCCACCCCCACCACGAGGAGCGTCGCGATCGCGAGGCCGGCTCCCCCACCCAACAACGCGATCAACATCGCCTCGAAGACGAACTGGGCCATGATGTGACGGCGCCGCGCTCCCACGGCGAGCTTGATCCCGATCTCCCGCGTCCGCTCCTTCACCACCACATACATGATGTTCGCGACGCCCACGCCGGCTACGAGCAACGTGAACGCTCCGACCATTCCGAGAAAGATCTGGATGCCAAGCCCGATCGTCCGCGTCAGCTTCTCGTCTTCAATGAAATCCCACATCCCGAGCGCTCGCTCGTCCGACGCGTCAAACCGGTGACGCTTGCCCAGCACGCGGTACAGCTCGCTCTTCACGAACTCGGCCTGCGTCACGTCACGCGGCCGGACCACGAGATGACCCACGAACTCGTGCCCGTAGATCGTCTTGAACGTCGAGGCGGGAATGACCGCCCGATTGGCGTCCGGACCGTTGTTGCTCGAATCCTGGAACTTCTTCTTCATCACGCCGACCACCGTGAATGGCAACGCGTCGAGCGTTACGATTTGCCCGATCGGCGACTCACTCCCAAATAGTCGCTCGGCGATCTCGTCGCCGAGGAAGAGCACGCGACGCTTCTCATCGAGATCGCGTTCGTTGAGAAACCGCCCGCCCTCGGCGGCGAACATCCGGCGCATCTCCTGAAACGCTGGGTAGACGCCTTCCATGTACGTGGTGGTTTTGTTGTCCCCAGCCTTGAGGCTCGTCCCCCACCGCCCATACGACGGACTCACGAGGTCGATGTCGGGAATGGCCCGTACCAGCGACTCGATGTCCTGCTCGCGCAGGCGCACCCGCCGCCCCTTCGGCAGCCCCTCGAACGTGACGCTCGTCTCGCCGCCGTAGACCATGAAGATCCGCTCGCCCGCGTTCAGCAGCCCGTTCACGATCTGCTGCCGCAACCCCTCGCCGAACGCAAGCAGCAACACGACCGCCAACGTCCCCCACATCACCGCGAACATCGTGAGGAACGCGCGGGTCTTCTGTGCCCGGAGGTCGCCCAAGAACTCGTCGAAGAGAATCTTCCACATGGTCAGTACCTGAGGCACTCCACCGGGTCGAGGTTCGCGGCCTTCCGCGCCGGAAAGATCCCCGCGAAGAACGCGATTGCGGCGAGTAGGCTCAGTGTCGCAATCATTACCGTCGGCGAGATGGTCGGCGCACCGACGAAGTCTTGCATCGGCACGAACGAGAGGAGCTTCACGATGCCTATCGAGACCAGAATCCCCAGCACGGCGCCGACGGCGACGATGACACCCGTCTCCGCGAGGAACTGGACGAGGATGTCGCGCCTGCGCGCACCCACTGAGCGTCGGATGCCAATCTCAGGCGTCCGCTCGCGCACGACGATGTACATGATGTTCGCGACACCGATGCCGCCCACCGTCAACGTGAAGCTCCCCACGATCGCAAAGAACGCGTTGAACGCGAGGAACATGTAGCCGAACATCTGCTCCCACTCGCTCGTGTCCCACACCGCCAGCGCGTCCTCGTCGGTCGGGTCGAACCGATACCGGCGGCCGAGCGTCTCGTAGACCTGTCGCTCGACATCCTTGGTCACGAACGCGCCACTCGTGCGGTAGACCATGTTCGCGATGGTCGTGTGCCCGAACACCGCCTGGTGCGTGGTCGCCGGAATGAAGACCCTGTCCTTGTCTCGCGAGTTGTACGACGAATTCTGGAGCTTGGGCCGCATGACGCCCACCACGATGAACGGCACGTCGCCCAGAAAGACCTGCTGGCCAATCGCGTCGTCGTCGTCGAACAGCAGCGTCTTGAGCTCGTCGCCCAACACCGCCACCCGCCGCCGCTCCGCGAGGTCGAGGTCGTTGATGAACCGGCCGCCCATCTCGGGGATGATATTCCGCATCTCGCCGTAGATCGGGCGAATGCCGGTGATGTTGGGGTTGGCGCTCGCCCTGCCGCGCCGCACTCGGGTGTTGCGAGTCGAATACTCCGGGCTGATCGCCACGATGTCGGGGATCTCGGCTTCGAGGATGTCGACATCGTCCTCCCGTAACCGAATGTACCGGCCCTCCTGGAAGCCCGCGTAGGCCTTCGTCGTGCGGCCACCGAAGAGAATCACGATGCGGTCGCCCAGCCCGTGGAACCGTTTGCGGGTCTGGCGCTCGAGACCCACACCAAACGCCAAGAGGATGACGACTGCCACCGTCCCCCAGGTGATCCCGAGGACGGTGAGCGTCGTGCGGAGTCGCTGCGCCCGAAGATCGGCGAAGAACTCCCGCAGCACCTTACTGGATCTCCCGTGGCGGCTTCTCGACCAGGCGCTCGCCCTCGGCGAGCCCCTCGACGACCTCGACGTTGATCGCGTCGCTCAGACCTGTCTTGATCACGCGCAGCTCTGTGGTGCCGTCGGCCAGCATGACCGTGACGCGCGCCGTATCGTCGCGCACTTCCACCAACCGCTCGGGAATGACCAACACGCTCTCCCGCTGCTCGATGATGACGTCGGCATTCGCCGAGTAGCCTGCCCGGAGCACCACGCCCTCCGCCTCGGTCAGCGCGATTTCGATCGGGAATACGGTCGCCTGATCCTGCTTCCGGGCCTTGAGGGAGATCTTCTCCAATACGCCCTTGACCTTTGCCTCGGGAAGCGCGCCGATCTTGATCTCCACCGGCATGCCCTCTTCCAGGCGACCGACGTCGATCTCATCCACCGTCCCGCGGAAAATGAGATCCTTCATGGCCGCCATCCGGAGCAGCACCGTCCCCTCCTGATACGGCGTCAGCGGCACCACCGGATCGCCGATCTCGACCGACTTCTCGAGAATGAAGCCGTCGATGGGTGACTTGACGACGGTCTCGATTCGTCCGCTCGCGACGTTGACGCGACCCTCCTCGAGGAGGCCCAGCCGCTCTTGTGCCGTCGTGAGCTGGAGTGTGGCCTCGGCAAAGCGCTGTTCGGCATTGTCGTAGTCCTGCTGCGCGATCAGATTTTTTGCCAGAAGCTCCTTCTGCCGATCAAGCTCGGTCTGCGCGTTGTCCAGCTCGATCTCCCTGAGCTCCACCCCTCGACGCGCCTCGACCAGCTCCAGGGGAGTCGGATTCGGCTTGATCTCGAGCAGCGCCACCCCCGCACGGACGAAATCTCCTTCATCGGCGAACTCGCGGTTCACCACGCCGGGGAGAATCGACTTCACGCTGATCTCGACCTTGGGTTCGATCGTCCCGACGGCAAGCGCCTTATCGACGATGTCGCCCTGCTCTACGAGAACCGTGTTCTCCAGCGCCCGGGCTTCGTCTTCTCCATTCGAGGCGCGCGCCACCGCCGCAACAGCCAGCACGGCCCCCACCGCTCCGACTCCGATGATCACCTTGGTCTTACGCTTCATGGCTCGTCCTCTCGATCCAATCGCTCGGGCTACATCCGGCCCCGCCCAGCTTCCCAATCCCCCACGCCCTACGGACCGTGGCGCGGCGAGTTTCGCTTTGAAGCGCGCGGGTGGCATCACGTCAGTGGGAGACGTATATCCCTGCGGGCACAATGCTTGGAGCGTCGATGACCTCGATTCCTACCGCACTCCTGTCGCTCCCCCGAGCCCCGCAGCATCGGGCCGGCCGGTGCATGTTGCTCGTGGGCGCGCTGCTCGCGAGCCCGAGCTGCCAAGACGTGCCTGCCGGGGACCCCGGCCGCGATCCCCTGGGGGCGCGGGGCGCGGTGACCGCTGGTCACCCCATCGCCGCGTTCGCCGGCCTCGAGGTGCTGCAGCAGGGCGGCAACGCTATGGACGCCGCCATCGCCATGGCCGGTGTCCTCGCCGTCGCCCGGCCGCACATGAACGGGCTCGGCGGGGACATGTTCCTGCTGTACTACGAGGCGGCCACCGGCACCGTCCACGCGCTCAATGCATCCGGTACCGCGGGCAGCGGTGCCACCAACGAATTGCGCGGGCCCGACGGTGAGCCGCTGGCCGCACTCCCTGAGGTAGGCCCGCTCACCGTGACGGTCCCGGGCGCCGTTCGGGGCTGGGCGGCGGCGCTCGCGAGGTTCGGGACGATCTCGTGGCGTCAGGCTCTCGAGCCGGCGGTTGCCGTAGCCCAAGTCGGGCTACCGGTGTCACAACGGTTGGCACTAGACCTCGAGGCTCAACGGGAGAAGATCGAAGCCGATCGAGAGCTTGCACGCATCTATGCGCCAAGCGGTGCAATCCCGGCGCCGGGCTCGACGCTGCGCCAAGCCGATCTCCTCACCACGCTCGAGCAGGTCCAGCATGAGGGGCCCGACGAGTTCTACAGCGGAGCGACTGCCCGGCGCATCGTCGAACACCTCTCGTCCATGGGCGGACTTCTCACGGTCGACGATTTCGCCGCCTACGAGCCTGTATGGATGGCGCCGATCGACCTCGACTACCGCGGTGTGACCGTGACGGCGTTCCCCCCGAACACGCAGGGAGTTGCTCTACTCGAGGAACTGGCCATCCTCCAGCACTTCGACGTGGCGGCGCTGGGCCACAACACCCCTGATTATCTCCACACGGTGACGGAAGCCATTCGACTGGCCGTGGCAGACCGCGACACGACCGTCGCCGACCCCCGTGCCATGCGCGTGGCGGTAGAAGACCTCCTCGCGCCGGAGCGGATCGCAGAGCTCGCGGCGTCGATTGCCCCGGACGGTCGTGCCCACGGTACGGCGCTCGCCGCGACCGACGATCACCCAAACACCGTCTATCTGATCGCCGCCGACGAGGACGGCAACGTCGTCTCGCTGATCCAGAGTCTCTTCCATTCGTTCGGTTCGGGCATCGCGGTGCCGGGAACGGGCGTCATCCTTCACAACCGTGGCGCCCTGTTCACGCTCGATCCGTCGCACCCCAACGTGCTTGCGCCCGGCAACCGGCCGTATCACACGCTCTGTCCCGTGCTCGTCCTCAAGGACGGGCGACCCTGGCTGGCGATGGGCACACCTGGCGGTGACGGCCAGACGCACACCCTCACGCAGATCCTGAACAACGTTCTAGTCTTCGGGATGACTCCGCAGCAGGCGATCGACGCACCTCGAATTCGCCGGCACCCAGACGGCAGCCTCGCCATCGAAGATCGCATAGCCGAGGAGGTCCGATCGGCCCTCGCCGCCCGTGGATACGAGGTGCTCGCTCGCGAGGGGTGGACCGCCGAGTTCGGGGGCGCGCAGGCGATTCTGTTCGACGGCGGCCTCTTGCGCGCTGGAGCCGATCGGCGACGCGAGGCATGGGCAATGGCTTACTAGCCGTGCCCCGAGAGCGGGCGGGCCCCGCGGCTCCGATCCTGGTACTGCTCGAAGTGTCGGGCCCAGGCATTTCGATACACGACCGACCTTGAGAATCCTGGCGTCGATGAACGGGGAGGACGAATGAAGATCGCCGTTGTGTATAACCGCGACAGCAAGAACGTCATCAACGTTTTCGGTGTCGCCAACCGCGAGAAGATCGGTCAACAGACCATTCAGAGGCTGACCGATGCGCTCGAAGCCGGTGGGCACCAAGTGATCGCGCTCGAAGGCGACAAGGACCTGGTCGACCGCTTGGAGGAGTTCATGCCGCGTGTCGTCCACGGCGAGCGCCCGGGCATGGTATTCAACGTCTCCTACGGCATTCAGGGACAAGCTCGATACACGCATGTCCCAAGCATCCTCGAAATGGTCGGTGTCCCCTACGTCGCATCGGGGCCACTCGCCCACTCCCTAGCGCTCGACAAGGTGGTGACGAAGATCATTCTTCGACAGCACGGTCTGCCGACGCCCGAGTTCGCCGTCCTCGAGACGCCGGACGCCGAGATTCCCAAGCTGCCGTATCCGATGGTCGTAAAGCCCAAGCACGAAGCGGTGTCGTTCGGGTTGGCGATCGTGAACGATGAGGGGGAGCTTCGGGCTGCGGCCAAAGTGATCTTCGACGAGTTCGGACAAGCCGTCCTCGCCGAGCAATTCATCAAGGGCAGGGAGATCAACGTCGGACTTCTCGGGAACAACCCACCGGAAGCCTTCCCACCAGTCGAGCTCAAGTTCGGAGAGTCCGGGCCGGCGATCTACACTTACGAGGACAAGACGGGACGCAGCGGGCGGGAGATCAGTTTCGAGTGTCCCGCTCGGATCCCGGACGAGACGACTCACAAGGCGCAGGAGATCGCCAAGAGGGCGTTTCACGCCCTTGGCATCGCCGACTGTGCGCGCGTTGACATGCGTCTCGACTCGGCCGGCAACCTCTACATTCTCGAGCTCAACTCGCTCCCGAGCCTCGGAGAGCACGGCTCGTACCTCATTGGAGCAGCCGAGCGGGGCCTCGACTTCTCGGCTTTCGTCAATCGCCTCGTCGAGGTGGCGAGCGCTCGCTATTTCGGCACACCGGAGCCACCGTCGGTCGAGCCGAGACGCGCCGAGCCGACGCAACGGGTGTTTAGCTACGTGACGCAACACCGGGAGGACCTCGAACGCCGGGCCAAGGAGTGGGTCGAGCTGTCGGCCCGGACCGGCGACCCCGTCGGACTTGCCGAAGCGGTCCGGCGTGCGGACGCGTTGTTTCAAGAGCTCGGGATGCGCCCGGTGCCCGACCTCACGGACGAGCCCGAAGTCTACATGTGGGAGACGGCCAAGGGCTTCGACGCCGGGACACTGTTCTTCGGGCACCTCGACGTCCCGTGGGTTCCCGACATGCCGCACCAGCCCTTCCGTCGAGAGCCCGAGTGGCTCCACGGAGAGGGGATCGCCACCTCGCGCGCACCGCTCGTGATGCTCGAGTTCGCACTCCGCGCCTTGCGAAGCGTCCGGCGGCTGCGCACCCTCCCCCTCGGCGTCATGCTCTACACGGACGAGGGTCGTGACGCGCAGGCAAGCGAGCCTCGGATCCGTGAGGCGGCCAGCCGGGCCAAGCGTGTGCTGGTCCTTCGTCCCGGCACAACGGACAACGGGATCATCACGCATCGGCGAGGTCATCGCCGAATTCGGCTGCAGGTGAGCGGTGACCCGCACCGCCCGGGCCGCCCGACCAGCCGGCCCTCGGTGATGCGCTGGACCCTCGAGCAACTGGCGGCACTCGAGCGCTTGTCGTCCTCCGAGCGCGGTGTTTCCGTGTCGACCATCGATGTCGGATGCGAGCGACACCCCATGATGCTGCCGCATCGCGTGACCGCGAGAGTCTTGCTGACCTACCGAGACGACGCGGTGGCGGACGCAGTTGCCGGCGACATCGGCGCCGCGTTCGAGAAGTCCCGCTACAAGTGCAGGCTGGTCGTCGAGGCCGACCGTCCGCCGATGCGCGAACGCGACATCAACCGACGTTTGGCGAAGGCATTGACGAAAACGGCCGATGAGTGGAAGATTCCACTTACGCGCGAGTCATCCGCCTGGCCGTCGGTTGGCGGGCTGGTAGGCTCCAAAATCGCTTGTGTGTGCGGAATCGGTCCCGTCGCGAGAGACCGCGGCACACCCGCCGAAGCGGTACAGCGGATCGGCCTCGTACAGCGAACGCTGCTCCTCGCCGAATTCCTGGCTGGACAACTCGAGCGAACATAGGGCCCGACCGCAGGAGGGTACCCTGCGGCGCGTTGCCCGCGGGAGTCACCAATTGCGAGTCAAGCACGTAGAGAACCGGTTTCGTGACACGCCGGACGGCAAATGCGCGAGGGCGGCTGGAGGGATGATCGCCACGGCGTTCCCGGCCGCGACCACCGCAGGCGTCGAGCTGCTGGCGCAGGGTGGCAACGCGATCGACGCGGCCTGCGCGGCGGGTCTGGCGATCGGCGTCTGTGAGCCCCAGGCCAGCGGCCTCGGCGGCCAATCCCTCGGTATGGTGCACTATGAGGGACGCACGTTCGCGATCGACGGCTCGAGCCGGGCGCCCTCACTGGCACACGCGTCCCGACTCCATGGCGACGGCGCGCGGCGTCTGGGGTACACGGCCACCACGGTGCCCAGCACCGTAGCGACCTACGGATGGCTGCACAGCCACTACGGAAAGGTCCCCTGGTCGGACGTCGTAGCACCCTCGGTCCGATTGGCACGCGAGGGATACGCGATCAGCCAGCTGCAACACGACCTCCAGGTGCGCGAGCTGGACGCGTTGCTCGA
>JBDHCY010000132.1:0-10038 GCA_039591795.1 Gemmatimonadota bacterium
GCCCGGTTCGGCTACTACGGCCTCGGGAACGATGCACCGCGCGTGCCCGAGTTGGTGACCGATACGAGTAAGCACTACTACCAAATGCGTCGCGTATCAGTACTAGGCCGCGCCGACGTGCACCGCCGCCTTGTCGGGCCGCTGCGCGTACTCGTCGGTCTCGCGTTTCGGCAGAGCGAGTTCAGCGCGCTGCCGGGGCCCACCTTACTGGGTCAGCAACTGAGCGACGGCAGCTTCGACCCCGCAGATCTCCTTGGCACTGCCTTCGCAGGCCGGGCGGGGTTCGTGCTCGATACGCGCGACAACGAGTTCGACCCACGGCGAGGCATCCTCGCTGAGCTGCTCATGGAGGGCGACGGCAACTTCAACCGCACCACCATTCGTCTCGTTGGTGTGGGATCAGCCGCCGATCGGTTGCGGTTCGCTGGTCGCGTGGCGCTCGAGCGGATGGACGGTGACTGGCCGTTTTCGGAGATCTTCTGGATCGAGACCGCCTGGACGGCGTTCACGGCGCTCGGTGGCTACTACACGCATCGCGGGCTCAGCAACAACCGCTTCGCCGGCCCGGGGAAACTCCTCCTCTCAGGTGAAGCCCGATACCACTTGATCCGCATTCCCACCCTGTTCGAGCTCGTGGGGGTGGCGTTTGTGGACGCAGGACGGGTCTTCGACGAGGGCACATGGAGTGTCACGGTCAACGGCCTGCATTGGGGAGGAGGCGCCGGTATCGCGGTCAAGTTCTACCGGAGCACGATCTTCGGCGTCACCTTCGGCGCCAGTGCCGACGGAGTCACGGGCGATCTCGGGTTTGGCTGGAGCTACTGAGCGAGCTCGCGGATCTCCACGTCACGGCGGGCGAGCTCCTCCACGTATCCCTGAAACGGAACCGCTTCATCGGGCGTGCGGACCCCACGTACGCTGATGCGCCCGTCTGCGAGCATCAGGCCGGTCGCCGACAGAGAATAGCCCGTCGTCCGCTCCATCGCACTTATGTTGTCGACCGCGTCGTAGTAATCGATCAGCTGCCAGCGGACACGCGTGGACTGCCCTGCTGAGCTGCCCGACACCTCGACCCGCATGGCGACCAGATCGTGCCCCTCCGGCTTGGTGAGCTTGGGGCTCGTCACCGCAATGAAGACATCTCGCGGCACAATTTCTTTGCCGCGTACCTTGAGCGGAGCGAGATCGAGTAGCCCTAGGTCGCGAATCGCACGCATGATCGACGCGTGGCCGGGATAGCGAAGCGTCTTGTACTCCATCGTGGGGATCCTGCCCTCGTACTTCCACGGGAGCGTGGAAATGCCCCCTCCGGTGTGGAACGCCTCGAGGGTGCCGATCGGCGGCGGGAACTCCACTACCTCCAGCTCCGACAGCGCGTCCACCCGTGTCGGCCGCCCTCTTCGCAATACCCATGATGGCGTCGTGTAGTAATCGAGGACGCCCTCCAGCGAGTACACGATCTGATAATAGAGCGGCGGCTCCGGACGCTGGGGGAGCCCGCCGACGAAGATCTTGACCGCATCCACGTGATCGAGGCGCCGAGCTCCCTCCGCTGCGAGGATATTCACCATTCCGGGTGCCAGCCCGCAATCCGGTACGATGGCGATGTTCTTCGCCAGGGCGCGTTCGTGGAGCTCCTGCTGCTGGAACACGATCTCGGTGTTGCCACCGAGGTCGCAGAAATGGACGCCCACGTCGACCGCTGCTTCGGCCAACGGAAGGTTGAAGTAGTAGGGGAGGGCGCACATCACGGCGTTCTGGCCCGAGAGTGCTTCTCGTGCGGCCAGTCCATCACGGACGTCGAGCTTCAGGGGCCTGAGCTTCTTGCCGACGAACGGTTTGAGGAACGAGCCCATCCGATCGAATCGTGTGTCGACGATCGTCACGACCTCGACATCGGGATGCTGCACGAGGTCGTGCGCACACGCAGAGCCCTGTAATCCGGCCCCAAGAACGGTCAGTCGCATCGTACCTCCGTAGCGCCGCGAGTCGGGGCGCCGGAAATCTACTCGGGCGGGTGGCGCTACTTCCAGCGCGCTTGGGCGCTGAGGAGGACGTCACCGGCCGGATCGACCAGGATCGAGTCGGCACCCTCCGGCAGGGTAATCTCGAGCGAGGCGTCGCGACTCCTCATGTGGAGGGTCGAGCTCGTTCGCTGCCTCGATGCCGTCGCGAGCAGATCGACCCGGACCGGCACGGCGAAGCTCCCCCACGCCTCGGGCTGCTTCTGCACGAGGCGCATGCGCCCCCGGCGACTCCGCCCGAAGCGCTCGACGGTGACTTCCAGCTGTGGGTAGCCCGGTTGGGCGAGCCACTGCATGAAGAACGACTCGAGGTCTTTCCCCGAAATCGCCTCCATCACGGCCACGAAGTCGGCCGAGACTGCAGTGGAGTCGCGGTACTGCTCGTAGTAGGCACGGAGCCCGGCTCCAAAGGCGCTGTCTCCGACCTCGCGTCGCAACATGTGGAGCACCCATGCCGCCTTCTGATAGGTGTTGGGCGACAGGAGCTCGAGCGGATTGGTCACCTCGAAGTCGAGAATTGGTCGCTCGAGGACGTCCGAGGCAAGGTAGCGCTCGCGCTTGCGCTGCATCGAGGCGCGAAACGTGCGATGCTCGCCGACGATTTCATAGAACAGGGCGTCGAAATACGTGGCGAATCCCTCGGACAACCAAAGGTGGTGCCAGTCGCGGGGTGTCACGGCGTCGCCGAACCACTGATGGGCCGTCTCGTGCACGACCAGCCGTTCGGACATCGTGCGCTGAACGAAACCTCGTTCCGTGTAAAAGATCGCGCCTGCGTTCTCCATGCCGCCGAACCGGGTGCGTGATTGAACATGAGCGAGCTTGTCGTAGGGGAACGGACCGATCACGTCTTCGAGTACGGTGACGATGTTCCCGACACGCCGGAACGGCCCAGTCACTGCAAAGATCGAGTCTTCAGGATAGGTCCAGAGCCGCTGAGGGACCGCCCCCGCATCTAGGGGAGGTCCGACGGCGAGCACCCCGGCCCCAATGACGAAAGTGTACGTCGGCAGTGGACGGGGCTCCTCGTATACCCACCGAACACGTCCTGCAGCGCCGGCGGTTGTGTCGCGGAGGACGCCGTTTGCTACTACCCGCCAACCCGCGGGTGCCTCGACTTCCCACGCAACGGCGGCCTTGTCACTCGGGTGATCGTTGACGGGGAGCCAGTGCCGGGCTCGCTCGGGCCAATTGTCGGCGAACACACCTAGGCCGCCACGTGCAGTCGGTCCGATGAGCAGTCCGTCGCGTGGCGATCCGGCGTACAGGATCTCGACCTCGAGCGTATCTCCGACGGTGCCTCGGGACGCGATCTGCAGACTGTCCCCTTCATGTATGAAGGGGATACCGACCCCGTCGGCGATCACGTGCTCCACGCGGAGCGCGCCGTCGAGATCGAGCACGAGACCACCGTCACCTGCAACAACGTGAAACCGAACGCTCGCCCGCGCGCGGATGTCCGAGCCATGGTCGGAGAGGACGACCGCGAATCGATAGTCGAGGACGTCCTGCTGCGGCCGTATCGAGTCGTCGACACGACCGAGCACCGACAGGGCTTGCACGGTGAGGAGGGTCAGGAGCACGACCTGATGGTATCCCCTTCCCAGGAGGCGTGACAAGCGATCCGGCGTCGGTTAGCTTGACATCCAACTCTTACCCCGCTCTCAATGGCCACCAACCGAGATTCCTGGAACACGAGACTGGGTTTTCTGCTCGCGGCCGTCGGATCTGCCGTGGGGCTCGGGAACCTCTGGCGCTTCGCCTACATCGCCTCCGAGGGTGGTGGCGCTGCGTTCCTGATTCTCTATTTGATCCTCATCTTTCTGATTGGCGTGCCGCTCCTCACGGCCGAGTTGGCCATCGGCCGACACACCGGGCAGAGCCCCATTCGCGCGCTGACTCGCGTGGGGGGGCGCGGGTGGAGTTGGCTCGGTGTCGTGTTCGTCTTCGGTGGCTTCGCCATTCTGTCCTACTACTCCGTGATCATGGGGTGGACCGGCCGGGTGCTGGTGGACACCGTCCGCGGTGCGCTGCCGGTAGCGACCGACGAGTACTTCGGCCGAATCAGCACTGGGCCGGCCGCGATCGCGTGGCATCTGGGCAGCATGGCACTCACGATCGCAGTGGTTCGGGGGGGGATTCGACGCGGCATCGAGCGGACAGCCCTGATACTGATGCCACTCCTCTTCGTCCTCGTTGCCGGGCTCGCCGTCTGGGCCACGACGTTGTCGGGCGGTGGGCCTGGGTATGCCTACTATCTGCGCCCCCACATCGCTGACCTATTCACGACATCCACGCTGACACGCGCTGCTGGTCAGGCATTTTTCTCGATGTCGCTCGGGATGGGCGCGATCATTACATACGCGTCTTATCTCAAGGGACAGGGAAACCTCCCCCGTGAGGCCGGGACCATCGCACTATCCGATATGAGCGTGGCGCTGGTGGGCGGTCTCGTGACGTTCCCCATCATCTACCACTTCGGTTTGGCGCAGAGCGTGAGCGAGAGCAATGTCGGAGCGCTGTTTATCGCAGTCCCGCGCGCATTCGCCGAGATGGGCGGCACGGGGGCCGTGATCGGCACGGTCTTTTTCCTCTCCCTCTACATTGCTGCGCTCACGTCCGCGATCTCGCTGCTCGAGGTCGTGGTCTCGGCCTTCATCGACGGTCCCGGTTGGTCGCGGCAGAAGAGCGCGCTCGTGGCTGGAGTTGCCATCGCCGTCGCCGGCATCCCCGCGGCACTCAACACCGACTGGCTCGGACTCGTTGACAAGGTGGTCGGCAACGTGCTGCTGATCTTCGGCGGACTGATGACCGCGCTCCTCGTGGGCTACGCTTGGTCTCGGGGGGCAGACGAAGAGCTGGCCATCGGCTTCGGAAACGCCGGTCTCAGGCGCACTTGGCTCTGGCTCCTGCGCATCCTGATCCCCATCGTACTGGCGATCGTCCTCTACTACTCCGTACTGGCCACGGTGCCGGCTTTCCAGGCCGTCTTCGGGGGCGGATGATCGGGCGCGGCCGCGCCTTCTTCCTCGCCATCGCGTTTCCGGCGGCCGCGGCCGCCCAGGCCACACCGCGCCTCGATCGCCTGGCAGTCGTCTCCGGAATCTGGGTCGAGGCGCGTTACAACTTCGCTGGCTGGGAGCACGTGACCGCCGACTGGGACTCGGCCTACCGAGCGACGATTGAGGCCGCCGAGCGTGGTGGAACCGACGTCGCCTTCTACCGAGCGCTCAAACGGTTCGCCGCGCTTCTCGGCTCGGGAGATGTGGCCATCAGGCCACCCCCCGCCGTCTCCCGGCGCATCGGGCGTACACCCATCCGCCTTCAGAGCATCGACGGCCGGGCTCTGGTGATGCAGGTCCAGCCGACGGCAGAGACCCGGATCGCGGGCGTCGTTCCTGGCGACGAGATCGTCCAGGTGCGCGGCATACCCGTTGAGCGCTGGCTGCGGGACTCGGTCCTCCCCGAAACTCCCGGCTCCTCGGACGCGGCGCGCCTGTCGCTGGCGGTCGAAGAGCTCCTCACCGGGCAACGCGGCACAGCGGTGCAGATCACGCTCCGCACGGTGGACGGGACGCCGCGTGGGGCTTCGTTGACCCGCTCGGTTGCCTGGGAGACACGGATCGTGCCCTCTGAGCTTCGCGACGGCTTCGCCGTGCGGGATACCGCCGGCGTGCGAGTCGTCACGCTCGGAGACGTCGACGACGACCGCATCGTGCGGGAATTCAGTGAGGCGCTCATCAAGGAACCGCTGCCGACCGGGTTGGTGCTAGACCTGCGTGGAGCCTTGGGTGGAGGGCACCAACTCGCCCTCCGTCTTGCCGCGCACGTGCTCACTGCCCCGGGGGAACCACCGCGCGCGATGCACCGCATCTACTGGCCTATGCGGACGGGAAGCGACACGGCGGATGTGTGGACTTGGCATCTGACCCTGCCAGACACCGTGACCCCAGCCGCGGATGCGTTCGGCGGGCCACTGGTAGTCGTTACGTCGTCGCGCACCGCCGGAGCGGGCGAACTGCTGACTGCCATCGTTCGCATGACGGGGCGGGCACCCGTTCTCGGTACCGTTACCTCAGGCTCCCCGGGGATGACTACCTCGCTCGCGCTGCCGGGCGGCTGGGAGTTGGTCCTCCCTGTTGCGATCCCGGTGGCGGCTGACGCGTCCGAGATCGCACTCGGTGGCATCGAGCCCGACCATCGTGTCCGACCGAGCGTGGCGGACGTCCACACCGGCCACGATAGAGCACTAGCACGCGCGTTGGAGATCTTGGACCAGGCCGCGCAGAACGGCAATTCCGACACCCTTCCGTCACGCTGACGGCAGGGCGTACACACCTCTCAGGGCATCTTCAGCGGTGGGGTGGTCGCGACTCGCGAGCGCCTCGTCTGCCGCGCGGTCGACCTCCCGGGCGATTTCGCTCTCGATCTCGGTGAGCGTCTCTTCGGCCACGCCCTCGCCCTTCAGATACTCCTCGTAGAGTCCAACGGGGTCACGCCGGCCCCAGCGCTCGAACCACTCCCTCGGAAACGTGTCGCGCGCCTCACGCTCGTCGTGCGTGGCATGGCCGCCCATGCGGAAGGTCTCCGCCACGAGCATGAACGGGCCCTCCCCCGCTCGGCATCGCTCGGCCGCGATCCGAGTCGCTGCGAGAGCGTCGAGTACGTTGTTCCCGTCGAAGACGGTGCCACCCATGCCGTAGCTCCCCGCCAGCTCGTCGAAGCGACCGGAGAGGTGGTACTGCTCGAGCCTAGTGCCGAGAGCGACCTGATTGTTCTGCACGACGAATATCGCGGGGACTCGCTGCACGGCAGCGAGGTTGAGACCCTCGTGTACCGTGCCGGTCTTGGTCGAGCCGTCGCCGATCCACACCAGCGCGACTCGCGGCTCGCCCTGCAGCTTGAACGCAAGCGCGACGCCGGCGGCCACGGGCACCATGTCACCCACGTGCGAGATCGGTTGCAGCACACCGTGGTCGATATCCCCCGCGTGGAGGTCCCGCCCGTGCGAGGGTCCGCTCGCCGCGGCCAAGTATGCCCGAAACCCGTCCGCGATCGGCATTCCCATCTCGGCACACGCCGCATTGTTGCGGATCATCGGCGCGACGATATCGCGGTCGCGCTGCAAGGCGTGTACGGGGCCAACGGTGGTGGCTTCCTCGCCGGTGCCGAGCCACGCCTTCGACAGGACTCCCTGACGAACCCAGCGCTTGAGAGCGATGTCTTGGAGGCGTGCGCGTAGAAGGCCAGCGTAGAGCGCGAGCAGTGCCGCCTCGTCGAGCGAGGCGACCACGCTCGTCCGTGCGGGATCGGCCCGAAGCGCCGCGCGGAAACGCTCCAGCTCCTCAGGAACGAGGGTCCACTCCGCGTACTCGGGGGGGTCGAATGCCGGGAATCGCTTCATGAGGAAGGCACGCAGTTGAAGGCTGACACACCTTCGTTGCGTGGGGCTTGGCGGCGCTTCCTAGTTGCCGGCGTCACCTGCCACGCAGGCGTGCGAGGAAGCCGCTACCTCCACCACTTTCGGAACCACCGAATCCGGCGAGGGCCTCTGCGAACTCCAGCGCTGTAGCATATCGACCCTCGGGAGTGACGTGCATCGACCTGATCAGCACCGACTCGAGCTCCGTCGGAAGATCGGGACGGTACTGTCGGAGCGGTGCTGGTTCCCCGCGGAGGCGAGCGATCATCACTTCCTGTGCGCTCTTGCCGGTGAATGGCAGCTTGCCCGTGAACATCTCGAAGGCCACGACACCCAGCGCGTAGATATCGCTCCGCGCATCGAGCGGCCGACCGCGTATCTGCTCGGGGCTCATGAACTCCGGAGTCCCCAGAATGATCCCCGTGGCGGTCAGCTTCTGCACCGCGGGATCGGCGCGGCGCTCTTTGGCAAGCCCGAAATCCATGATGACTGCACGTTCTGACCCCTCATTCTCCGGCACGAGCATCACGTTTTCCGGCTTCAGGTCGCGGTGTACGATTTGGAGCCCGTGTGCGTGGTGGAGTCCGCCGCACATCTGTCGTAGGAGATCGACGCCTGAAGCGAGCGCGATCGGCCCGCCCTTCGCCTCCCGATCCGACAACAACTCGCCGCGGAGGAATGGCATCACGAGGTAGATGAGCCCTTCCTCGGTCTCGCCGAGCCGCATGATGTGGCAGACGTTGGGGTGGTTGAGACGCATCGCCAAGCCGGCCTCGCGGCGGAGCCGCTCGATCGACGATGGATCACCGAGCAGGCGCGGCGAGAGCACCTTGATGGCCGCCACCTGGCCCGACGACAGCTCACGAGCCTGGTAGACGTAGGCCATTCCGCCCTCGCCGAGACGGTTCAAGATCTGGTAGCGCCCGTCGAGGATCTGATCCACCAACGACGCCGCGCGATCGAGTCCCGGGCCCTCGGACTGCGGCACCAACCGCCGTTCGACCGTCTTACCCGGTGCCGCGCCGGCCGCGCGAGTTGGTCCCGATGGCGGCCGCGCCGAGCCCTGAACGTCTATGAGCGGGCTGCCGTCTTTGGGGCAAAACCGCGCGTCACCACCGTACACTCCGCCACAGCGCAAACAGCGACGGGAGCTCATTTGGGTCGCAAGTCGCGCACCAGGTTGCGCCCTCCGTGCTTGGCTCGGTACAAGGCGCCATCTGCCACCGAAATGAACGTATCGGCCGAAACGATGCGGTCGTCCGGATACGTCGCCACCCCGATGGACACCGTGATGTGGAGCGGTGACTCTTTCTCCCGCGCGAAGTCGTGCTCTTCCACTCGTTCGCGGATCCGTTCAGCGAACATGGTCGCCCCTCCCAGAGCGGTCTGGGGCATCACGACCACGAACTCCTCTCCTCCGTAGCGCGCCACGACGTCGGCCGTGCGCGCTTCGTACCGAAGCATCTCACCCACTTGGGCGAGCACGCTGTCACCCACGACATGGCCCCGCGTGTCGTTGACCTGCTTGAATCGGTCGAGGTCGGCGAGGAGGATGCTGACATCGCTCTCGTAGCGGCGCGCACGTTCGAGCTCGCTGTTGATAACGCGCGCGAGCGCCCGCCGATTGAGGCACCCGGTGAGGGGGTCAGTCGACGCCAGCTTTTCCAGGTGATCGCGGGCCGCCACCGCCGTTTCGAGGCTGTGGGCCTTCTCGATCGCGCCCATCGCCGCGCCGACCACCCGATCGGCGAACTCTGCCTCAGCCTCCGTCAGGGGTGGCTCGTCGGCGCTGCGCCGCACGAAGAAGGCACCACGCTGGCCGCCCAGCGTCTCGAAAGGAACGGCGATGCACGAACCCGTCGTAATCACGATTCCCTCGTCGCTCCACCGATCACGGGCCATGGCGTAGAGCGGGTCGGTCTGCACGTTGCTGACCAGCACCACGGAATCGATCTCGAGGGCCTTTTCGATCTCGGGATAGTGGGCGAGGGTGATCCTGAGGTTCCGGAGCATCGGGTTCTCGTGCGCCGCCACCACCAGTCCCTCGGTGTCGCCCACATTCGCGAGTACGACGGAGCAATTCGCGACGTTCAAGACGCGGGCGACCCGGCCCGTGAGCACATGGTAGATCTCGTCGGGTTTGAGCGTCTCGGTGATCTCGTGAAGTATTGCGGCCAACTCGCCGCTGCTCCGGGCCTCATTGCGCACCGCCGCGAGCTCGCGGCCCATGCGGAGCCTTGCCTCGATGCGTGCCACGAGCTCGCGGACGCGAAACGGTTTGGCGATGAAGTCCGCGGCACCGAGCCCGAGCGACCGGCTCGTCGCTTCTTCCGGCGGCATCGACGAGATCATCAGCACGGGAAGGTCCCGCCAGCGCGAGTGGCTCTTCACTTCCTCGAGGAGTTTGAGCCCGTCGATCTGCGGCATCATGATGTCGAGGAGCACGAGATCGGGTGATTCCGTCTCGAGGCTCGCGAGGAGCTTCTCTCCCGATGCTTGCCGAGATTGGCCTCCAGATGTTTGGCGATAAAATATTCATTAATTTTACGGGAAATGCTTTTTTCGGTTGATAGATAGAGATTCTTTGCCAAC
>JBDHCY010000133.1:0-10013 GCA_039591795.1 Gemmatimonadota bacterium
GGCGTGCACCCAGAGGCGATAGAGATCGGCCGCGCTCGTGGGCGGTGCGCTGAGGGCTGCCTGTTCTGCAAGCGACTCGAGCGCCGCGACCGCAAGCGGATCTCCGGCCGTTCCCAGTCGGTCGACGTCTCGGCTCGCCAGGCTGATGCGGCCCTCGATCGTGGCCCCCCACGTGATGATCGCAGCGGCGGTCCCGGCGGCGATCGCGGTCGCCCACGCCGCGGCGTGCCGTGGGCTCGGCACCGTGATCAGGGCGACGGCCGGCAGCCAGGAATAGCCGTACCAGTCGGGCCACGCGCCTTGGGGCTCCCAGAGCCAGATGCCAGCCGCCCCTGCCGCGGCCGCCCACAGGACCCCGATCCACACGCGCAGGGGCGTCCGGTCAGGCGTTTCGCCCCCCCTCAAGAGCGCGAGCGCCGTCAGGATGAGCGCGGCAGTCACCAGGGTCAGCGCCAGCTCCCAGCTGATCCACAGCGCGAGCGAAGCCCCGGTTGCAGGCGGTGAGATGCCGCGCCCGAGCTCCCGGAGCGCGAACGGCGTTCCCGTGATCAAGACCGCGGCTGCCGGCCATGACCACCAGCGCACCCGGGGCGATCGGTGCCAAAGTGCGATCGCCCCGAGGCACGAGGCCGCAGCCAGGGCGCCGAGCGCGCCGGCCGAGGCGGAGAACGGCCCGAGAAGCGACCGGTAGAACGTTGCCGGTGAGAAGAGCGCATCGCCCAAGGGCGCGCGAGCAGCTAGCCACGCCAAGGCGGCGGCCGCAGCGAGTCGCGCCCACATCGTCGGGCCCCCGATACCCACCAGAATGAGACCAATCAGTGTGAGTCGCACGACCCAGCGTGACCACCGGCCGACGACGGCAATCTTCGCTTCGCCCTGTCGGGGCGGCGTGAGCTCGATGCTGAACAGCGTGTCGCGGACGACCCCCGTCTCCGGATCGGCTAGCTCGAAGTCGTAGACGTTGGTCCGGTCGGGGGCCGTGGCCGGAGCGAGTATCCGGAGGGCGACACCCGCCCGTCGCTCGAAATCGGCCGCCAGGGCGCCCGCTCGATCGGCGACCAGCCCGTCAGCATCGACGAGGACGCTGGCGGTGCTCCGTGCCCACCCCGCCTGGCGCCGAGACTCCAGCGAGGCGTAGAATGCATCGATGCGACTGCCGTCGGCGGGACCGGCGGCGGGGGGCAACACCCGAAGTCGTCCGGCCCAGGCCCATGGGGCGCCGGCACTGTCGTAGACGACGATGCCCGCCTCGTACCGCGCCGCGCGAATCTCGCGTTCGAGCCGGCGAAAAGCTGCCGGCCTCGGGAGCGCCACGGCCTCCGTCCCGACCTCGGCCAGGCGGCGGGTGTCGCTGAGGGCACGCTCGAGCGTCGAGCTCAGGCGCTCAGAGGCAGCTGCGAGCCGGCGCTCTCGGACCGTCGGCCAGCGTGACTCGATGGCGGCGACCGAGAGTGAGCCAAGCCCGGCGCTCACCGCCGCTCCGGCGACCGCGAGCCCGGCCAGCGCGTTCGCTCGGCGCCGCCGACCGGCGATCAGGGCAATGATGGCAGCGATCAGGGAGGTCAGCGCCCAGGCCGGGGCGGGTGCGCGGAGCCATTCCACCAGGGCCAACACGGCCAGCAGGAGCCACGGTGCGCCATGACCGACCGTCATCCTTATCACGTCAAGACGCTCCTCCCCCATGAGGTCCGCGACCACCTGGCGCGCGACTCAAAGTTGATCGTGCCCGTGGGCACGTGCGAGCCCCACGGAAAGCACCTGCCCCTCGGATGCGACACGATCATCGTCGAGCAGCTGGCCGACGATCTGAGCCGTGACTTCGCCGTGCTCCGCGCTCCGACGGTCGAATACGGAGTGAACTCGCTGATGCCGAGGCCCGCGCCCGGCAACGCCACGGTGCGGCGCAAAACGTTGCACCGCCTGATGAACGATCTCGTGGGTTCGTGGGAGCAATCGGGCGTCACCGAATTCATCATCCTCACCGCGCACGGTCACGACCCCCATCAGGAGGCCCTGTCTACGGTGCGTGCCGACCGCGCCCGCGTCCAGGTGGTCGACGTCTTCGCCATGGAGTTTCCGGACCTGCTCCCGACTCCGCTGGGCCCGATCCACGGCGGCGAAGTGGACACCTCGCTGCTCCTTCATCTCGCTCCCGAACTGGTGCAGATCGAGCGGGCCGAGGACTTCATCATTTCCGACCGATCACGGCTCAAGCACCGGCGCGGCGCGACGGTCAAGCTGCCGCGGCGCTCCTCGGGTTCGTTGGGCCGGCCCACCAGCGCCTCGGCGACTCTGGGCGAGCGCGTCTACCAGCGTATTTACGATCGGATCGCCGAGCGTATCTTCAAGGTATCGTAGACAGACTCCGATGATCGGTCCGTTGCTCGTCCTCGCCCCGCTCCTCGCCGCCCAAGCCGGCGTGGTCGATCGTGGCGTGCTGGTCGTTCGGGAGGGCACTCGGGAGATCGGGCGGGAGACCTACGAGCTGCGGGAGGGGGCGCTCGACGACCGCACGCCGGGCCACCGCCTCGAAGCACGGGGGTCGCGCGGAGGTCTGGCCATTCTCTATTCGATCCAGGCCGACGGGGCCGGGGGCGCCCGCGAGTTCCGCCTGGAGCTGACCCACGCCCGGGGCGAGCGGGCGGTCCTGTTCCTTGGCCGGATGGGGCGCGGCGTGTTTCTCGTACGGGCTCTTGGCTCGAGCGGCGAGCGCGCCCGTGAGCTTCCCGCCTCTTCGCCACCCAGCGCCCTCAGCGATTCCGCCTTCGCCTCGTACGCGCTGCTCCCCCACCGCCTCGACACCGGTGATTCGACCTTCGTGGTCGTGATCCCCGAATCGGCAGTGCGGCTCACGGCTCGCGTCGTGGATCGAGGGCTCGAGCGGACTCCCGTGAACGGGGTCCCGGCAACCCTCCGCCGGCTCGACCTCCAGCTTGGCGAGGAGCAGCGGACGGTGTGGCTCTGCCCCGAGGACAACCGATTCGTGAAGCTCGCGGTCCCGGCTCGCAATATCGTCGTCGAGCGGCTCCCGTCGGGCACCTGAGCGCCCCCCCGCGCCCCACCGACGCAGTCTGAAACCATCCGCCCCGCCCGCCCGTAAGTGGCGTCGGGACACCCGGGTTCAGCCATTTCCGAGGTCATTATGAACGGTCGCACTCTGATGTTGCTCGTTGGGGGATTGAGCGCCGCCCTTGCTGGAGGCGCGGCGGCGCAGGCACCCACCCAGCTCTCCCTGGCTGATGCCATCCGCTTGGCCGAGGAGAACAGTCCGACATTCCGCCAATGGCTCAACAACCGCAATCCGGCCGATTGGGGCGTCCGGAGCGCCTATGCCCAGCTCCTTCCGAGCGCCTCGGTGAACGGGTCGATGGGCTACACCGGCGCTGGGTCACAGACCTTTCTGACGACCACGTTCCAGCAGTCCTCGAGTACGATCTCCTCGAGCTACAGCGCCCTCCTCAACTGGAGCATCTCGGGCGCAAAGCTGACCGAGCCGGGGCTGCGCAAGGCGGAACGCGACGCCGTCGACGCCGACATCGACGGCGCCCGTGTGGCGCTCCAGACGGCCGTGACGCAGGCCTATCTCGCGGTGCTCGAAGCCCGTTCGGGTGAGGAGCTCGCCGAGCTCCAGGTGACGCGGAACGAGGAGTTCCTCCGCCTGGCGCAAGCACGCTTCGACGTGGGGCAGACCACGTTGATCGACGTGCGGCGTGCTCAGGTCGCGAAAGGCCAAGCCGACGTCGCACTTCTGAGAGAACAGGTCGGGGCACGGGTAGCGGTATTGCAGCTCTATCAGACGATCGGTGTGGTGGCACCGGACGGATACGAAGAGGCGGTGCTCACCGACTCGTTCCCCGTGGTCGCGCCCGAGTGGAGCCTGGACGAGCTCCTCGCCCTCGCGGAAGAGCGCAATCCGTCGCTCATCTCGCTGCGCGAGCGCTCGGAAGCGGCACAGTGGGCCGAGCGGTCGGCACGGTCGCAGTATCTTCCCACGCTCTCGCTCTCGGCGGGGTGGTCGGGATTCACACAGGAGTTCACGAACCCAGATCCGCTCGTCGACAACGCCCTCGCGCAGGCGTCGAACGAGGCCGCGAACAATACGGCGATCTGCAATTACCAGAACGACGTAAACGCGCGTCTGGTGGATCCGCTGCCACCATTTGACTGCTCCGGGCTCGCGTTCACGCCGGCGCAGGCAGCGGCATTGGAGCAGCAGCTCCGCTCGAGGAACGACCAGTTCCCGTTCAGTTTCACTCGGCAGCCCTTCTCGGCTCGGCTCACGCTATCTCTTCCGATCTTCATCGGGTTCAGCCGTCCGCTCCAGGTGTCGCAGGCGCGGGCCCAGCTCGAGAACGCTCGCCTCACACTTCGCGACCAGGGGCTCGCGGTCCGCACGGGAGTGGCGCAACGATTCCTCGAAGTGGAGACCGCCTTCATCGCGATCGCCATCGAGGACACCAATCAAGTGGCGGCAGCCGAGGGGCTACAGCTCGCGACGGAGCGCTACCGCGTTGGTTCCGGGACATTCTACGAGCTCTTGGATGCGCAGTTCGCAGCTCTGCAGGCGGACGCGAGTTACATTGCAGCGGTTTATGCGTATCACCGGGCCGTGGCCGATCTCGAAGCCGCCGTGGGCCGCGTCCTCCGCTAGAGGGGAGCGAACAGTCGGATGAGTACAGGAAAGAAAGTCCTGATCGGGGCAGGTGCGCTGGTAGTCATCGCGGCCTTCGTCATGGTGAGCGCACGGTCCCGCAGCGATAAGGGAGCCAGGGTTCGCATCGAGGAGCTCGGGCGCCGCGCCCTCGTGGCGGCGGTCACCGCCAGCGGACGGATCGAGCCGCTGCGCAAGGTGGACGTGAGTTCCGACATCACGGGTCGCATCACCAGGATCACCCTTCGCGAGGGCGATTGGGCGGAGCGCGGTCAACTCCTGATCCAGATCGACCCGGCGCAGTACGAGGCAGCGGTGCAGCGCTCAGAAGCCCTGCTCGCCTCACAGGAAGCGGCCTCCGTGCAGGCGAGGGCGAACCGCGACCAGGCCGCCCGTACCTATGCCCGCGCGCGGCAACTGCAGGAGCAAGACTCGATCCTCATTTCTGACGAGGCGCTCGAGCAGGCTCGCACCCAGCTCGAAGTCTCGGAAGCGCTCTATCAGTCGGCGACGCACCAAGTGGAGCAGGCCCGCGCTGGGCTCAGAGACGCCCGTGACGCCCTTGCCAAGACCCAGATCCGCGCGCCGATGTCCGGTACCGTCACTCGTCTTGCCGTGGAAGAGGGCGAGGTCGCGGTGCCCGGCACCTTCAGCCGTGAAACGGGACTCCTGCTGACCATCTCCGACCTCACGGTGATCCAAACCGTCGTGCAGGTGGACGAGACCGACGTGGTTCGGATCAGCGAGGGGGATTCCGTTTCGATCAACATCGACGCCTACCCGGATACGTCCTTCACTGGTCGCGTGATGCAGATTTCGCAATCGGCCATCCAGGCCTCCCTTGGGCAGGCCGGTGGCGACCGGGCGGTGGATTTCGAGGTGAAGATTACGCTCGACACCCCGCCGGAGGGGATCCGGCCCGACCTCTCCGCCACGGCGCGCATCGTCACCGATGTCCGAGAGGAAGCGTTGGCGTTGCCAATCATCGCCCTCACGGTGCGTGAGCACGAGGATCTGCCTTCGGAGCTGTCGCCGGCAGACTCGGCGACGGCCAATGGCGAAAGCAAGAAGACCGAGCGCGAGGGGGTCTTCGTCGTTGAGGGTGGCCTTGCGACGTTCCGTCCGGTCCGGGTGGGCATCGCGGGCGACGAGCACTTCGAGGTGCTCGAGGGTTTAGCCGAGGGCGATTCGATCGTAGCAGGTCCGTATCAGGCCGTTCGAGACCTCAGAGACAAATCACCGGTACGCGCCTCGGGTGACGGTGCCGGTGGCACCGGGGGGAGCAGATGAATCCGGTCATCCGCGTCGTCGACTTGAGCCGTGAGTACGCGATGGGGAGCGAAACGGTGCGTGCGCTCCGTAGCGTCACGCTGACCGTCCAGGCAAACGAGTACGTGGCGATCATGGGGCCATCCGGGTCGGGGAAGTCCACACTCATGAATCTCATCGGGTGCCTCGACACGCCGACCGGCGGGCAGTACTGGCTGAGCGGCGAAGAGGTATCGCGCATGTCGGACGACCAGCTCGCGCGAGTCCGCAACCGAGAGATCGGGTTCGTCTTCCAGACGTTCAATCTCCTGCCCCGAGCCAGCGCACTCCACAATGTCGAGCTTCCACTCATCTATGCCGGCATGGGTGCACGCGAACGGCGAAACCAGGCGGAACGCGCACTCACGCGGGTCGGTCTGGCCGATCGGATGGATCACAGGCCGAACGAGCTTTCAGGCGGGCAGCGACAGCGCGTGGCGATCGCCCGCGCGCTCGTCAACGAACCGAGCATCCTCCTGGCCGACGAGCCCACCGGCAACCTCGACTCGTCCACGAGCGGCGAGATCATGGAGGTCTTCACCGCACTGCACGCCCAGGGGCAGACCGTCATCATGGTCACTCACGAAGCCGACATTGCGGCCCACGCCCACCGCGTGGTGACGCTTCATGACGGTCTCGTGCACAGCGACGAGCTGCGCCAGGCCGCGTAAGAGACGATGTCGTTTCTCGAAGCGATCCGACTCGCGCTGCGTCAGGTCTGGACGCAGAAGATGAAGAGCGGGTTCTCCGTGATCGGCGTCTTCATCGGCGTCACGTTCCTCATCGCCGTGGTATCGATCGTCGAAGGGATGAACCGGTACATGACCGACCGGTTCGCGGGCACGATCATTGGCGTCAACACCTTCCACGTGCGCCGCATCGCCAACGTCAACGTGGGCGATACGCCCGAAGATGTCTGGCGGCAGTGGCTCAGGCGGCCTCGGATCACGTACGAGGATGCCGAGGCGGTGGCGGCCGGCATCAAGACACCAGTCGTGACCGCCTGGGAGTCGGACGCTCGTGCGTCGGTGATGTACGGCGGCAAGGTCGCGCGCGACATCGGAATCACGGGCGCCACCGAACGCTACTTCGAGATCAAGAACCTGGTGATCGAGCATGGACGGGCCTTCACCGCACAGGAGGTTCGGGCCGGCACTCCGGTCGTGGTGTTGGGATCGGAGCTCGCCGAACGGCTCCTCGAGGGACTCGACCCGATCGGCCGCGAGGTGCGGATCCACGACTTCCCCTATCGAGTGATCGGCGTCGCGGAGCCCCGCGGCAACATCTTCGGGATCTCGCTGGACAAGTTCGCGGTCGCGCCGGCGCTCTCGCCGGTCAAGCGGTTCGTGAACCGCCCAAGGATCGTGGACGCGCTGATCGTGCAGGCGAGCTCGCTGAGCGAGATGCAAGAGGCGCTCGGCGAGGCCGAGGCGATCATGCGAAGCCGCCGCCAGCTCCGGCCGGGAGAGGAAAACAACTTCGTACTGGAGACGGCCGACGCCGTTCTCGAATTCTGGGGCCGCATCAACGCCGTGCTCATGGCGGCCCTTCCCGGTCTCGTGGGCATTTCGCTCGTGGTGGGTGGGATCGTTATCATGAACATCATGCTCATGGCCGTGGCGGAGCGGACGCGCGAGATCGGGATCCGGAAGTCGCTGGGCGCACGTCGAGGCGACATCCTCCGCCAGTTCCTCGTCGAGTCCACCACGCTCGCCGCGGTCGGTGCGGCGCTCGGGGTCGGCACCGGACTCGGTGCGGCTGCGCTCGTGGCAGCGGCCACGCCGCTTCCCGCTGAAGTTGCCCCCTGGTCGATCGGAGTGGGCGTCCTGCTCGGCGCCGGCGTCGGGATCGTCGCCGGAGTCTACCCAGCCGCCCGTGCCGCCCGCCTCGACCCCATCGTGGCACTGAGGTTCGAGTAGCGATGACGGCGCTATTCGAGGGGGTGAGCATTGCGCTGAGCGCGCTCCGAGGGAACAAGGTCCGAGCTGCGCTCACGATCACCGGTGTGGCCATCGGGGTGCTCGTCGTGATGGTCATCGCCGCCATGATCACCGGGGTCAATCAGGGCGTCGCCAGCATGCTCGAAGAGCTCGGACCGCGGAATTTCTTCGTCTTTCGTTTCTTCCAGGGCGGCGTAGTGGTGTCGGACGGCTCAGACGAGATGAGCCCCTGGCGACGCAACCCACCGCTCTCACCGGTGGAGGCCCAGCGCCTCGGGACACTCCCCACCATCCGCTTCGTCGCGATCTGGGACGAGACGTCCGCCGCCGTCGAGGCCGACGGACAGCGCCTCCCATCGGTGAACGTCCAGGGCGTGAGTTCCGAATGGGTCGAGGTCTCCGGTGGTGACATCTATCCCGGGCGTTCCTACACACGCGCCGAGGACCTTGCGAGTGCCCGGGTGACCGTGGTGAGCACGAGGCTCGCGGAACAGCTCTATGGACCGCTCGACCCGATCGGTCGCACCATCCGCATCGCGGGCGTTCCCTACACGATCCTCGGGGTGCACACCCCCCCACCCGACCTCTTTGGCGGCGGCAACCGGCCGTTTGCGGTCGTGCCCTACGGCACGTACGCCAAGCACGTCCCGCACTGGCGGGGGTGGCTCCAGTTCCTGATCTCGCCGGCCGCAGACGTGCCGGTTCAGGATGCGATCGACGACGTCACAACCGTCCTGCGCTCGATGCGCGGACTGAAGCCGGCCGAGGACAACACCTTCGCCGTCGTGACGCAAGACCGGATCCTCGACGCATGGAATCAGATGACGGGGGTGTTCTTCTTCGTCATGATCATCCTGTCGAGCGTGGGGCTCATGGTGGGTGGTGTCGGGGTCGTCGCGATCATGATGATCTCGGTGACCGAACGCACGCGCGAGATCGGTGTGCGCAAGGCGCTCGGCGCGACGCGCCGAGAGATCCTCTGGCAGTTCCTCGTCGAAGCGGCGACGCTCACGCTCGTCGGTGGCGCGATTGGCATGGCGTTGGGCGGCCTCGTCGCTGTCGGCGTGGAGCGCTTGACGCCGATCCCAGCATCCGTCCCCCTCTGGTCGATCGTCGTCGCCCTCGCTGCCTCCGCGCTGACGGGCATCGGCTTCGGCCTCTACCCCGCCGCCCGGGCCGCGCGGCTCGATCCGGTCGAAGCCCTGCGGTACGAGTAGCGCGCTACATTACGGGCCATGCCGTTCGGCGAAGGCCTGCGCATCGCGCTCCGCACTATCTGGAGCCACAAGCTCCGCTCGTTCTTCACGCTGCTAGGCATCATCGTCTCGGTCGGCTTCTTGGTGACCGTCGTGGCGATCATCCAAGGGATGAACGCCTACGTACAGGAGAACATCGCCGGCGCGATCATCGGTACCAACTCGTTCCAAGTACGACGGACGCCGATCGCTGTCGGGTTGATCGACGACGAAGAGTGGCGCCGCTACGAGCGGCGGCCGCGGATCACCCTGGCGGACGCCGAGGCCGTGGCTCGCGCGCTCCCCGATGCCGAGGCGATCGGACTGCAGTCGGGGTGGCCGTTCCCGTTCGCCGACGTGGAGTGGCGAAACCAGCGCATCGGTGACGCCGTCGTCGTGGGTGCGACGCCACCCTACCAAGTCGTGCAGGACTACCGCGTCGCGGCCGGCACGCCGCTGGGCGAAGTGGACGAGCGCGGGCGGCGCTTCGTCGCGGTGCTGGGTTGGGACGTGGCCGAGAAGCTCTTCGGACAGGGCGTTCGAGCCATCGGCCAGCAGGTGCGCGTTGCCGGGCGTTCCTTCGAAGTGAAGGGCGTCGTGGCCCGCAAGGGAAACGTCCTCGGTCAGTCGTTTGACGGCTTCGTCCTGATCCCCTTCTCGACCCACCAGACGATCTGGGGCCGGCGCCGGACCACGGTCATCTCGGTCAAGATGCAGAACGCCAACATCGTGGAGAGTGGGATGGAGCGCGCCGAAGAAGCGATGCGGCTCGCCCACCGATTGCGCCCCACCGAAACGAATGACTTCACCGTCGACTCCGCCGAGGCGCTCGTCGCGTTCTGGCGCGACCTGACGCGGATTCTGTTCACCGTCGTCCCG
>JBDHCY010000134.1:0-9940 GCA_039591795.1 Gemmatimonadota bacterium
GCCGCCGCGCGGCGGCTCGCTCCTGTGATCGTGGGGCTTCTGTCCTTCAAGCTGCTGGTCCACCTGATCGTCGCGCTGATCACGCCCTACGAATTCCATCGGGACGAGTTCCTGTACTTCTCGATGGGCACCCACCTGCGGCTGTTCCACATGGACTTCCCGCCCATGATCGCGCTGCTCTCCGAGCTGGTGCGGCACACGGTCGGGGTGTCGGTGTTCACCTACCGGATGGTGCCGGCGCTCGCCGGCACCGCTCTGCTCCTGATCGCACTCGCCACGGCTCGGGCGCTGGGCGGCGGGCGAGCGGCCGTGTTGCTCACCGGCGTGGCCATGCTCACCGGCGGACTGTTCCTCCGCACGGCGTCGCTGTTCATGCCGGTCGTGCTCGACCAGCTGTGGTGGACCGCCGCCCTCTACGCGCTGCTCCGTCTCGGGCAAACCGATGACCCGCGCTGGTGGTGGGTGCTCGGGCTCGCGGGTGGGCTCGGCCTCCTCACCAAGTTCTCGATCCTCTTCATCGGTGTGGGTGTGCTCGTCGCTCTCCTCGTCACGCCACTGCGCCGCTCGCTCCTGGGGCCGGGGCCATGGATTGCCTTCGCGATCGCGCTGGTGGTCGGGAGTCCGAGCGTCGTCGGACAGATCACGCTCGGATTCCCCATCGTCGATCAGATGGCGGGGCTGCGCGAGAGCCAGCTCGCCCGGGTCACCTGGGGCGAATACCTCTTGACCCAGCCGCTCATGGTGGGCCCCGCGATTCTCTTCGCCATCGCCGGCGCCGTGGCGGCGTTCACCGATCCCCGTCTGCGGCCGTTTCGCACGCCCGCGATCGCCGGCGTCGCGACGTTTCTCCTGCTCGGGTTCCTGCACGGCAAACCCTACTACCCCGGCCCGCTCTATCCCGCATTCGCCGCCGCGGGTGCCGTGTGGATCGAGGGTCTCGCCCGGCCGAAAGCGCGCGCGGCGTTCGCGTGGGGCGTGTCCGCGCTCGCGGTCGCTTACGTCGCGGCGCTCCTTCCGTTCGGACTCCCGGTGGTTCCCCCGGAGCCGATGGCGCGCTTCGCCGCGAGGGTTGGCCTCGCACCCGCGACCCAGACCAACCGGGGTGGCCAGCTGCCGCTGCCGCAGGACTACGCGGACATGCTCGGCTGGCGCGAGAAAGCGGAGGCAGTCGCGAGGGTCGTGGCGACGCTCACGCCGGAAGAGCGGGAACGGACAGTGCTCTACGGCCGCAACTACGGGCAGGCCGGGGCGCTCGATCTCTACGGCCGGCGGCTCGGGCTGCCGCCGGTGGTGAGCCTGGCCGGGAGCTTCTACGGGTTCGGACCCGGCGAGCGCCCGGGTGAGATCCTCGTTTTGCTGGGCGTCGAGCCCGAGCAGCTGGGCGACGTGGGCTGCACCTCGCTGGAGGTGGTGGAGCGGGTCACGAACCCGTGGGGGGTGGACGAGGAACAGGACGTGCCGATCGTCGTGTGCCGGGAGCCGAGCACGACGCTGCAGGACGTCTGGCGGCGGCGCAGGCCGCAGTGGGGGTGACCCTGGGAGGCGAGCCGCCCGTCACCATTAAAGAAACAAAAACGGTCGAAGACGGTGTAGGACGGTGGCTAACCCTGGGGTTCCAAAGTGCTCCCCACCTCCCCCACCAACCCCCGTTGCCCCTCGTTGATTCTCTCCATCGCCTCTTCAATCGTGAACCATTCCGCCCGATCCACCTCCGGAAACTCCCGCATCCTGCCCGACTTGGGCGGCCACTCCATCTCGAAGGTGTTGCTCCTGATCGCCGACGCGTCGCAGTCGCCCTCCACCGCAAACGCGTAGACGACCTTCCCTCCGCGCTGCCGCACCGGCTGCAATGCGGTGAACGTTCCCTCGACGGTGAAGCCGGTCTCCTCCTCGAACTCGCGCTTCGCCGCTTCGAGCAGGTCCTTGCCTGGCTCGAACTCGCCCTTGGGAATTGACCACGCGCCGGCGTTCCTTTTCGCCCAGAACGGACCACCGGGGTGGACGAGGAAGACCTCGACCACCCCGGCGCGGCGCCGGTACAAGAGAATCCCGGCGCTCTGATTCGGCATCGGCTACCGACGGCTCTCCGTGGTCACCACCTTGGTCCGATCCTCAGCTCGCGGACGCCCCGGCGGTGTCGGTGGGTTCTCGCGGATCATTCGCTGGACTTCCGCGATCGCCCGCTCGAGTTGCGCATCTTGGCCGCGGGCGAGCTGTGCCGGGTCCTCCTCCACCTTGATGTCCGGCTCGACCCCATGTCCCTCGGCGAACCAGTTGCCGTGCACGTCGTACATCCGGAAGGTGGGCACGGTGAGCGCACCTCCATCCACGAGCGACGGCGCCCCGCTCACCCCGATCAGGCCGCCCCACGTCCGCGCACCAATCAACGGACCGACCTGGGCTTCGCGGAAGTAGAACGGGAATGCGTCACCGCCCGAGCCGCTCCAACCGTTGATGAGCATCACCTTCGGCCCGCGGTGCGCCACCGGCGGCCACTGCCAACTCTCACCGGTCCGCACGGCCCAATACGACAGCATCGGGCGGTTGAGCAGCTCGACGAACCGGTCGGGGATCTGTCCACCCGAGTTCCATCGCTCGTCGATGATCAGCCCATCCTTGCGCCACTGGGCCATGAACTGGCGCACGAGCTCACTCTGCGCACCTCTGCCCGTGCTCTGCACATAGATGTAGCCGACCCGCCCGTCGGTCGCTTCGTCCACCTGCTTCCGTCTCGCCTCGATCCAGGCACGGAAACGAAGCTCGACCTCGCTGCCCGTCGCCTCGACCACGACCTGCCGCGCGCCATCCGTGGATGGCTGTGAGTTGACGGTGAGTTGAACCGGCTGGCCGGACAGGCCCTGGAACGCGGCCCACGGGTCCTTCGAAGTGTCGAGCGGGATGCCGTTCACCGCCAGGACGTAATCACCCACGTTGACGTCGACGCCCGGCTCGCGGAGCGGCGAGCGTGCGTCGGCGTCCCAGGCGCTCCCCTCGACGATCGACGCGATGCGGTACGCGCCGTTCTCGAGCGCCCAATCGACGCCGAGCATCCCGACGCCGCGCCGCGAAGGCTGCTCCTCGTCGCCGCCGCCGCGATAGGTGTGCGACGCGTTCAGCTCGCCGATGAACTCGCCGAGCACGAAGTTCACGTCGGCGCGCGTGACGGCGTCGTCGATCAGCCTGCCGTACCTGTCGCGCATCCCGTCCCAGTCCACGCCGTGCATGTCGGGGTCGTAGAAGAAGTCGCGCTCGAACCGGTACGTATCGGCGAACATCTGCTTCCACTCTGCACGCGGGTCGACGACCATCTCCATCTCACTCGTCCGAAGCGGCTTCTCGAACTTCGCGCCGGGCTTGAGATCGATGATTGCGAAGCGCTGCTGATTCGCGACGAGCAGCTTCTTGCCATCGTGCGTGACGAGGTATCCGTCGGCGTCGGCGAGAACGGTCTTCTCCTCGCGTGCACCCAGGTCGAAGTAGACGATCGGGCTCTCGTCACCCCCTGAGCCGGAGCGCGGGAACCGACGGTACAGCACTTTCCCCTTGGTCGCCTGGAGGTCCGTGTAGTTGCCCGGCTCCGGCGGGAGCACGACCGCGCGTGCCTCGAACCCGTCGAAATCGATGCCGACTCCAGCCGCCTGGTCGGCGGTGTCCGAGTTCTCCTTCTCTTCATCAGGCTTCTCGTCGCCACCCTCGACATCGTTCTTTGGCGCGAGCGGCGAGGGCACGTCCTTCCTGAGCGCCACGGCCACGATCGCCGTGGCGTTGGGATAGGTCCAGCTATTGTCGAAGTCGCTGTAGACCGGCTCGAAGTTCCGGTTCGAGAGGAAGTAAAGGTACTTGCCGTCGGGGTCGAACACGGGCTGCACTTCGGTGAAGTATCCGGCCGTCACTTGGTGGAGCTGCCCCTCCTCTGTGTCGTACACGAAGACGGCCGAGTTGCCGCTGGTGGTGGGGCGGGAGTAGGTGATCCAGCGGCTGTCGGACGACCAGCGGAAATCCATCCCGGCGAGCTGGCCGTGTGACATCCAGATCTCGCTCTGATCAATCTCCGTTGCGCGGTTCCTGTCGAGGTCGTAGACGCGGAAGCGCATCAACTCGTCCGCGAACGCGAGCTTCTTGGAGTCGGGTGACCACTGAGGGGAGTAGCGGTACCCAGCGCCCATCGACGTGAGCTTCCTCTCTTCACCAGACCCGTCCGCCGGTCGGAGGTAGAGCTCGTATTCACCGGATCGATCGCTCCAGTAGGCGAGCGTCTTTCCGTCGGGAGACCAGGTCGGATAGCGCTCGGCGACGCCACTCGAGCGCGTCAAGTTGAGCACAGGACCGTGCTCCGCAGGGACGGTGAGGATCTCGCCGCGCGCCTCGAATAAGGCGCGCTTACCGGTCGGCGAGACGCCACCGGATTGGATCCGGTTCGCGATCCGCTCGGCCCGGGGCCGAAGAGTGCTCTGGTCTGTCACGGCCGTCACCGGTACCTCCACCATCCCTTCGTTGGCCAGCTCGATCCGGTAGAGCCGGCCGCCCGCTTGGAGGACCAGATCGTCGGGGCCGATGGAGGGGAAGGTGACGTCGAAGTCGCGGAAGGTCGTTACCTGGCGCATCCCGCGGGAGGCCACGTCGTACGCCCAGATGTTGTAGCGCTGTGCGGGGCCCCGGTCGGAAAGGAAGTAGAGCGTGTTGCCGTGCCACATCGGCTGGCCGTCGTTCGCCGGATGGTTCGTGATGTTGGTGGCGGACGAATCGGTCAGGTCGAACAGCCAGATGTCGGGTGCCCACCCGCCGCGATAACGCTTCCATGTGCGAAAGTCTCGTGCCTTCGGCGTATAGGCGAACATTCGCCCATCGGGCGAGAGCTGGCCGAACTCACCGTAGGGGACGGGAAGCTTGGTGGGCATGCCTCCCGCCGCCGGGGCGAGGAAGAACTGGCTATAGCGCTGCCGGCCGCTCTCCCGGCTCGACGCGAAGAGCACTTGCTGCCCATTGGGATGCCAATCGACGAGCCGATCGCCCATCGGATGATGAGTGACGCGCACGGGGGTGCCGCCCATCGCGGGCACAACGTACACATCCCCGTTACCGTCGTAGTTGGCGCTGTAGGCGATCTGTGACCCGTCGGGCGAGAAGCGTGGGAACGCTTCCTCTCCCGGTGGCGAGCTCAGGCGAACCGCGGTCCCTCCCGCCTTTGGAACCACCCAAACGTCGCCCGCGTAGGCGAAGGCGATGTGAGTGGCCGAGACGTCGGGGTAGCGGAGCATGCGGGCGTCGACTTGGGCCGCGGCGGGGGCCGCGGTGGCGCCAGCGAGCAGAATAAGGGCGAACACGGACCGAATGGACATGGGACCTTCTCCGGGGCTGGACGGCTGGAATGGTAACTGGGGCAGTATGTGCATGCGCTCCCTACTACGGAAGGGTGCGGCCAGGGATTCACGAACGGAGGGCGGCTCTGGGCACCAGTCGCGCCCCGGGCCCTCCCCGAATGGTTGAGATGCACAGCCCCTCAGGACCGTTGTACGGGTCGCCGCGCCAGCTGGGCTGGTCGTCGTGACGGCGCTCCCTGACAGGCCCCCGCTCGCCTGGCGGGCCGTAGGCGCGCTCGCCGCGTTCAAGCTCGGCCTCCACGTGGCCGTCAACGCGACCTCGCCGTACGGATTTCACCGGGACGAGTTCCTGTATTTCGCCATGGGGAAGTACCTCGACCCGTGGCGGATGGACTTCCCGCCCATGCTCGCCTTCCTGTCGGAGGCGGTTCGGGCCGTGCTGGGCGACTCGCTCGTCGCGATCCGCCTCGTCCCGGCGCTCGCGGGGACGGCGATTCTCGTGCTCGCTGCCCTCACCGTACGCGAGCTGAGCGGTGGACGCGGCGCGCAACTGCTCGCCTGCCTCGCGGTCCTCACCAACACGCTCTTCCTGCGGCCGTCCAACCTGTTCCAGCCCGTCGTCCTCGACCAGCTCTGGTGGACGCTCGGTTTCTTTGCCCTGATCCGCTTGTCCCGGCATGACCCGTCCGAGCAGGGGCGCGACTGGCTCTTCCTCGCCGCCGCGGCTGGCCTCGGCCTGCTCACCAAGTTCAGCATCGTCTTCTTCGGGTTCGGCGTGTTCGTGGCGCTCCTGGTCACTAGTTGGCGCAAGAGCTTCGCGACGCCGTGGCCTTGGATTGCCCTGGGGCTCGCGCTCGTCGTCGGCAGCCCAAGCCTCGTCGGGCAGATGCGACTCGGGTTCCCTGTTGTCGGGCAGATGCTCGAGCTCCAGACGACCCAGCTCGCCCAGGTCACCGTCTGGGACTTCCTCGGCTTTCAACTGCGACGCGGTCCGGCCACGGTGCTTGCCCTTGGTGGCGTGATCGCCCTCTTGGTGATGCCTGCCTACCGTCGCTTTCGGGTGGTCGGCGTCGCGTGCCTCGCGGCGTTCGTCACGCTTCTCCTTCTGAGGGGCAAACCGTACTACGTCGGGCCGATCTACCCGGTGCTCTACGCCGCCGGCGCGGTGGTGCTCGAAGGAATCGCCTCACGACGCTGGCGGTTGGGCCTCCGGTGGTCGATGGTGACGGCACTCCTCGTCTACGGAATCGTCCGGGCTCCACTCGGGCTGCCATTCCTCCCGCCGTCTGAGATGGAAGAGTACGGCGCCCGCATTGCCGGCCAACGCTCGGTGACGACGAATGTGGGGGCCATCGAGCGGCTGCCGCAGGACTACGCCGACATGCTCGGATGGGAGGAGCAGGTCGTGGCCGTGGCACGTGTCTACGACAGTCTCCCGGCGGACGACCGTGCGCGGGCGGTGCTCTTCGCGTCGAACTATGGAGAAGCGGGCGCGATCGACTTCTTCGGACCTCGCTATGGTCTCGGGCGGGCAGTGACGCCGGTCGGGAGCTATTGGTATTTTGGTCCGGGGGATCTCCCAGGCGAGATTCTCGTTGCGTTGGGCTTCGACCGCGAGGAACTCGAGGGCTACTGTGGGATACTTGAGGAAGCAGCACGCCTCGGCCATCCCTATGCCGTGGAAGAGGAACGCGATCTCAAGGTGTTCGTCTGTCGTGGACTGGAGCGCACCCTGCAAGACGTTTGGCCGGAGCTGGAGGGAATGAATTGAGCTTTGGGCGGAGATCATCGATCGGCACGCCTGTGCCGCTGCTCTTCGCGATTGCGGTGCTCGCCGCCTCGCCCCTGCGCGCACAGGGGCCGGTCATCCCCGACGACGTGCAGCAGAGCGTCCGCGCTCGCGTCGGCGAAGGCGTCAGCGTCGGGATGGTGGTCGCCATGGTGGACACGAGCGGCGAGTCCTATTTCGCCCACGGGACGACCGAGGTCGGTGCCGAGACGACCGTGAACCTGCTCTCGGTCTACGAGATCGGTTCCATCACAAAGGTGTTCACCGGCATCCTCTTGGCGCAGATGGCGCTCCAGGGTGAGCTGGGGCTCGACGACCCGATCTCGCGGCACCTCCCGCAGTCGGTCTACGTGCCGGTGCGGGGCAGAGAGATCACCCTACGCGACCTCGCGACCCACACGTCCGGGCTCCCGCGGCTCCCCGAGAACTTGGAACCAGCCGATCCGTCGAATCCGTACGCCGACTACACGATCGAGCGGCTCTATCAGTTCCTCACTCACTACACGTTGGAACGTTACCCGGGCGCGCAGTACGAGTATTCCAACCTCGGGATGGGGCTCCTTGGTCACATCCTGGCCCTCCGTGCCGACACGTCGTATGAAGCGCTCGTGCAGGAGCGGATTCTCGTCCCGCTCGGCATGGCCAGCACCGGCATCGCACTCACGCCCGACATGGAAGCACACCTCGCGAAGGGACACTCCGGCGGTCGGGTGGTGTCCAATTGGGATATTCCCGCGCTGGCTGGGGCTGGTGCGCTGCGCTCGACGGCCAGCGACATGGTGCTCTTTCTCAGGGCCAACATGGGGCTGACCGAAACACCGCTCCGCGGCGCAATGGCCCGTTCGCATCAAGATGATCCCGGCATCAGCGGACCCGTCGGATTCGGCTGGCATGTGTCGGAGCAGAACGATGTCCGGATCGTCTGGCACAATGGCGGGACAGGCGGCTATCGCACATTCACAGGGTTCGATCCTGTAAAGCGTGTCGGTGTCGTCGTGCTCTCGAACTCGAACGTGAGCGCTGATGACATCGGGTTGCACGTGCTCGACCCGGCGCGTCCTCTGTCGCCAGTGCGGGCGGTTGTGGACATCGACCCCGTGGTGCTCGATGCCTACGTGGGAGAGTACGAATTGACGCCCGAGTTCGTCCTCACCATCCGGCGCTCGGCGGACGGGCTCACCGTGCAGGCCACCGGGCAGTCCGAGTTTCCGATGTTCGCCGAGTCGGAGACGATGTTCTTCTTGCGCGTCGTGAACGCGCAGCTCGAGTTCGAGCGCGATGACGGTGGGGCGGTGGTGGCGGTGATTCTGCATCAGGGAGGCGCGTCACAGCGAGCGGTGCGCCGGCCGTAACGGCGGGGAGATCCCGCGTTTCGAAACAGCTTCGGCCTTCGAAACCCCAGTCACATCAACGGTTCTCACACCCTTCTTGCGCGAGAGACCGGGAGTTTACTAAGCTGCAGATGCCCCCCGGAAAGGGAGCATCTCCATGTCGGTTGCTTAGTCCCGCACAGGCGGTCGCGAGGGTGTGCATGGAGGCGATTCGTATCTCTGGGTCCGGGGCTCCGGAACGCTGTGAGCTCGGACCCGATTACAAAGCTGACCTCCTCGCGGCCAAGGCGAGCGAAGTACCGGTCGCGCTCATCTTGCGTGAGGGCGACCTGGCGGAGCTCGTGAGCCTCCCCGCCGTCGCGGAGCTCCTGATCCAGCGCCATCCCAAAGATCCCCGGACGCAGCTCGCTCGCACCCTGCTCGGCCACCACCGCATTCCCTACATCGTTGCCCGTTACCGCTACGCCAACAAGCTGATCTTTGGCGTTCAGAAGCTGCTGGCGGCCGCGGCCGACCGCGGGGACTGCAACCTCTTTCTGATCGGTGTGCCCGACGCGGTCTTCGATGCCCTGCGGCGCAACATTGAGGGCCGTCGAGCAAGCGAGCTGCGGAGCCGCGAGGGTCCTCATCCGACGTCACCGGTGGGCCGGTCTCCGGCGCACTCCGATGCCCGCGCCGAGGAGATTGTCCGGCGCCGCTTCGCAGGGGCCTCGCCGGCCGCTCAGGACGTGCGCAAGCTCGTCATCGTGGCCTCCCGAGTCGAAACCCCGGTGCTGGTGCTCGGTGAGACTGGCACGGGCAAGGAGAACATTGCGCAGCTGATCCACGATCTCAGCTCCCGAGGCCACCGCCACTTTTATTCCGTGAACTGCGCAGCCATCCCCAGCGAGCTGTTCGAGGCGGACATGTTCGGCAGCGAGCCCGGGTCGCACTCTACGGCGACGTCGCGGCGGGATGGATTGTTTCTGGCGGCCGACGGCACGACGTTGTTCCTCGATGAGGTTCAGGACCTCTCGCTCGCGCATCAAGCGAAGCTCCTGCGGGCGATCGAGTATGGTGACATCCGACGGGTTGGCGGCATCGACAATGTCAAGGTCAACGTCCGGATCATCGCTGCCGCCAACTGCGACTTGAGTGCGTTGGCCAGCACCAATCGGTTCCGGCGCGACTTGTTGACTCGCCTCCAGCGCTTCGTCATCCGCACACCGGCGCTCCGCGATCACCGTGAGGACATCTCGGTCCTCGCCCAGCACTTGTGGCTCTCGCTGCCGGATGACCCGGGCGTCCCGCTCCCCGAGGAGATTCTCCGGGAGCTCGAGGCTCACAGTTGGCTGGGAAACGGGCGCGAACTCCGGAACATCCTGGAGGGGCTCCTCATCAGCTACGGAACGACGGGGCTGACACGCGCGATGCTCTCGGACATCATCCAGCGCCACGGTCTTAGCCTGCCAGGTGCAGCGCCCGCTGCGACTTCGCGAGATGTATCTGCCCCGGACGAG
>JBDHCY010000135.1:0-9904 GCA_039591795.1 Gemmatimonadota bacterium
ATGTGGTCACCTCCAGCCAAGAGTATACGGACAGGCGCAGCACGCTGAAGTGACTCGAATCACCGTCCGTGTCCGGTCGAAGCCTACGATTTGAGATGTAGCATCGGCGCTACGGAACACGTCTCTCACTAGCGCCAAAGAGGAATTATGCGGCACATTTCGTGCCTTACTGGACTGGTTCGGCGTGATGTCACCTTCGAAATCTTCTTCGCTTGCCGCCCGCCTCTGGGCCGAGAGCGGCGACCTGGCCGACTCGTGTCTCCACCACCCGTTCGTGGCCGGAATCGGCGATGGCTCGCTCGACCGAGACGCCTTTCGGCGCTACGTCGCGCAGGACGCCTTCTTTCTCCATGCATTCCTCCGCGCGTACGCATTGGCGGCCGCTCGCAGCGAGACTGTGGGCGACGCCGCCGTCTTCCACGAGCTGATGGGCGGGGTGCTCGCCGAACTCGAGCTCCATGGCAGGTACGCCCAAGCGCTCGGTATCGACCTCGCGCACATAACGCCCTATCCGGCGTGCAGGGCCTACACCGACTTCTTGCTGCGGACCGCATGGACCGCCTCACTCGGCGAGACGCTCGCGGCCTTGACGCCCTGTATGCGCCTCTACGTCTTTCTCGGCACCGAGCTGGCAAAAGGGCGAGGCGTGGACGGTCCGTACGCCGATTGGATCAAGACTTACTCGAGCCCGGAGATCAGCGCGCTCGGCGCCAAGCTCGAGATGCTCCTCGATCGGGTCGCCGCCGACACCCCGGCGGTGCGGGATGCCTATCGATACGCGATGGAGTGCGAGTTGGAGTTCTTCTCGGCGCCGCTCGAGGCAGCTCAATCGTCCGGCGCCTAGGCCGTCAGGCGCACCGCCGTTCCCGAGGCCGACACCATCAGCATGGATCCGCCGTGGCCGACCTGAATCGTCTCGTAGTCGATGTCCACGCCAACGATCGCGTTGGCCCCGAGCTCCGCCGCTTCGGCCGCCATCTCCTTCAGCGCGACCTCTCGTGCCCGACGTAGCTCGCCTTCGTAGGCAGCGGACCGCCCACCGACGATGTCGCGGATGCCGGCGAAGAAGTCTTTGAAGATGTTGGCGCCAAGGATCGCCTCGCCGGTCACGATATCGAAGTACTCGATGATCTCCGCACCCTGAATGGTGGGGGTCGTCGTGATGATCACGTGCCGCTCTCCTGGAAAAAGGCCACCCCGTGCCAAGACTCGCGGGCCGGGATCTCGAACCGGCCAGCCCGCAGCTCGCCGACGGACGCGAGCGTGTTGTCGAAGACGGTGGTATCCGGCCCGACGGAACCGTCGGTCGCCAGGGTCTCGAAGCCCTCGCGCGACGCCGTCGTGATCTCCCTTCCTTCCCGATACCAGATGGGGGGCGTGCCCACGACGGCGGCACCGATCCGATGCTCGAGCGTGGCGAGCGACCGGATCAGCGCGTCGATGGAGCAGCCCGAGAGGCCGGTCGCTCGTTCGTCCACACCGATCAGGAGGAAACGGTCGTCGCGCCAGTCGCGGCTCGCGACTACGGGAGCCCCATGCGCGGTCCAGTGCTCGAGAAACCCGTCCACCTCTGCGAAGAGCTCGTCGCGCTCGAGCGCGGTGAGTGCGCGGGAGGTGGCAAACACCCACAGCCGGGCGTCGTCGGGAAGGCGATCGAAGGAAATCTTCATAGTGGTGGCATCTGCCGTCGTGAGAGTGGAAGGCGCCTCGAATCGTGATCGTCGCGTCGCACCTTCATGCGCCGGTCCTCTTGTCTCGAGGATGGCCACACTTGTAATCTGCGGTGACCGTCCGTGAGCCGCCACCGCACGCCTCCCCCCGACCCTGCCGACGTCGTCTTCCGGCCGCTCCAAGGCCAGGAGGAGTACCGGGCGTGCGTGGAGCTACAGGAATTGACGTGGGGCGTCGGCTTCCACGAGCGGGTTCCGCCCTCGATGCTCCTCATCAGCCAGAAAGTCGGCGGGACGGCCGCCGGCGCCTTCGATGCCGATGGGAAGCTCCTCGGGTTTGTCTACGGGCTCACCGGCACGCGCGACGGGCGACTCGTGCACTGGTCGCACATGCTGGCGGTCCGACCCGAAGCGCAGGGGGTGGGGCTGGGGCGCCGCCTCAAGCTCTACCAGCGCGAGTCACTCTTGCTCCTCGGCGTGGAGACGATGCACTGGACCTACGACCCATTGGTCGCGCGCAACGCCCACCTGAACTTCAACCGGCTCGGAGTCACCGTGGTCGAGTATGTGCCCAATCTCTACGGCCCCGACACGGCGAGCGAGCTTCACAGCGGCCTCGGGACCGATCGCTTCATCGTGGAGTGGGACCTCGCGGCCTCCCGAGTGGACGCGATCGTCTTGGGCTCGCCGCCGGCCGTCCAGCTCCCTCAGGAGGCACCCGTACTCAGCGCGGGACCGGACGCCGACGCGCCGCTCCCAACAGCGCCGGTGGTTGGCGTCGAGATACCGGCCGAGATCCATGGCGTCCTCGCCGAGGACGCAGATCGGGCGTGGGCATGGCGCGCGGTCACGCGACGTGCGTTCACCTTTTATCTCGACCGCGGGTACCGCGTGCAAGGGTTCGCCTTCGACGCACCAACTGGTCGCGGCGTCTATGTCGTCACCCGCGGCTCCCAAGGGACTGTCTCGTGAGCTTCACGGTCACGAGCCTCGAGATGCGAGAGATCCACCTTCCCTTGCGGGAGGCATTCGCCATTTCGTCGGGAAGCACGACAGTCCGTCGGATCCTGCTCGTGCGGCTCGAGGATGGTGACGGGACGAGCGTCTGGGCAGAGTGCGTCGCGGGCGAACGACCGAACTATTCCCCCGAGACCGTTGAGACCGCGTGGCTCGCCGTTCGAGAGTGGGTCGCGCCCCGCGTGCTGGGGCGCGGATTCGCGGGGCCCGAGTCGGTTGCCCCGGTGCTCGACGACAGCTTCCGAGGCCACTGGATGGCCAAGGCGGCCGTCGAGATGGGTGCGTGGGCACTCGAGGCCGAGCGCCGCGCGATCTCTCTCGCACACCTGATCGGCGGCTCGCGCAAGCGGATCGAGGTGGGCATCTCCCTCGGGATTCAGTCGACGCCCGACGCCCTCGCCGAACGCGTAGGCACGGCCCTCGCCGCCGGCTACCGCAAGGTCAAACTCAAGATCCAGCCGGGGTCGGACGTCCGGTTCGTCGCCGCCGTGCGCGAAGCAGTGGGGCCGGAGGCTCCACTCATGGCAGATGCGAACAACGCCTACACTCTGACGGACGCCGACCGCCTCGCGGAGCTCGACCAATTTGGGCTCCTGATGCTCGAGCAGCCGCTTGCGTGGGACGATCTCATCCACCATGCCGAGCTCCAGCGCCGGCTCGTTACCCCGATCTGTCTCGACGAATCGATCACCGGTATCGATCGTGCCCGACACATGGTGGCGCTCGGCAGCGGCCGCATCATCAACATCAAGCCGGGCCGCGTGGGGGGCTACGCGTCATCCAAAGCCATCCACGACTTCTGCGCGGCGGAGGGTTTGCCCGTGTGGTGCGGCGGGATGCTCGAGAGTGGCGTGGGCCGGGCCTACAACGTCGCGCTCGCGTCGCTGTCGAACTTCACGCTCCCCGGCGACGTCTCCCCGAGCGCACGTTATTGGGAGCGGGACATCGTCACCCCCGAGTGGACGATGGCAGCGGACGGCACGATCGAAGTGCCTCACGATCGCTCCGGGCTCGGAGTCTCCGTCGATCTCGACCGGGTGGATGCGCTGACCGTTCGTCGTGAGCTCCTCACTGCCGATTGAAGGCCCGGTTCGGCCGGTCGTGCCGGTCAATCTCCGCTCCGGTCCGTCGCGGTCGGGGCCCTTGCGCTGGCCCGGTACGGCGGCTTTCGTCCGATAACAGGTGTAGAGGAGTTCCATCGCGTGTCCCGATCAACGCCCACTTCCCTCCTCGACGAGAAGGCCCGCGCGCACCTCGTGGCCCTTCGCCGTGATCTCCACCGACATCCGGAGTTGAGCTGGCGCGAGACGCGCACGGCGCAGAAGGTCGCCGAAGAGCTCGATCGACTCGGCATTGCGTACCGGCGGCCCGTTGCCGGAACGGGGATCGTCGCTGAAATCCCTGGGCGGGGAGATGGACCTCGCGTGGCACTGCGCGCAGACCTCGACGCGCTCCCCGTACAGGAGGAGACTGGCCTGACCTTCGCGTCGGCGACGCCCGGCGTGATGCATGCGTGCGGGCACGATGCTCACGTCACGATGGTGCTGGGAGCCGCCAGGCTTCTCGCGGCCGACCCCGACCTCCCGGCCCCCGTGCGGATCATCTTTCAGCCTGCCGAAGAGCTTGGCGAAGGAGCCAAAGCGATGATCGCCGACGGCGCCCTCGAAGACGTGGGGATGATCTTCGGCGCGCACGTCGATCGTCACTTCTCCACTGGAACGATCGTGGTCACCGAGGGGCCGGTCAACGCGTCCACTGACTCGTTCGATGTCACCATCGAAGGATCGGGCGGGCACGCAGCGCGCCCCCACGAGAGCGTCGATGCCGTGGTGGTCGGAAGCCTGCTCGTGATGGCGATTCAGACGATCGTTTCGCGCGAGGTGAACCCAGCGTTTCCTTCGGTGGTCACCGTGGGCCGCTTCGATGCCGGCACCGCTCACAACGTGCTGGCCGCACGAGCCGTGCTGCAGGGCACCATCCGCTCCCAGCACCCCGCCGTGCGCGCGCACCTCCAGCGCGCCATCCAACGCATCGTCGAGGCAACGGGACAGCTGCACGGCGCCCGAGTCAACGTCGCGGTTCGGCAGGGAACACCTCCCCTCATCAACTCGGGTGAAATGGCAGAGCTCGCTCGTGACGCTGCCCGGTTGGTCGTGCCCGAAGAGAGCATCGTGCCACTGAGGACGGCGAACATGGGTGGAGAAGATTTCGCGTACTACCTCGAGCAGGTGCCGGGTGCGTACGTGCGGCTCGGCGCCCTCGTCCCCGGTCGCGAGGGCTACCCCGCTCACTCCAGCCGATTCGATGTGGCGGAGGACACCCTTCCGGTGGGCGCCACTTTCTTCTATCGCCTGGCCCGGCTGGCCGGCGAGCGGCTCGCCGGCTGATTGGGGCGAACGTGATCTCCGTCCGACTCGCACGCGAGGCCGACGTGGAGGCGATCCGGGACGTCTACCTCGCCACCTACGGCGGCAGTTACGGCGAGCCCGAATTCTACGATCTCCAGTTCCTCAAGAAAATCATCTTCTCCGATGATACGATCGTGCTCGTCGCCGAAGACAACACCCATGGCGTCGTGGCGACAGCCGCCGTGGTCCTGGAGTTGAGCGCCTACTCCGATCTGGTCGGTGAATTCGGCCGACTCGCCGTGCACCCCGACATGCGCGGTCAGGGCATTGGGACGCTGCTCATGGAGGAGCGGCTGCGCCTCGCAGGCGATCGGCTCCATGTGGGATACACGGAGGCGCGGGCCGTTCATCAGCATTCGCAGCGCATTGCCGAGCGGCACGGATTCGGCGTCGTCGGCTTCCTGCCGCTCAAGCTGCGCTTCGGCCGTCGGGAGAGCGCAGTGCTCCTCACCCGGTATTTCGGGGAGGCGCTAGCGCTGCGGCGGAACAACCCGCGGATCATCCCCGAGACCTACCCACTGGCCGCGTTCGCGTTGGAGGCAGCAGGGCTTCCCGTCGACCCGGTCGTCGACGACCATTCTCCAGCCTATCCGCCAAGCCCGTTCTACGAGCTCGATGAGCTCACGACGCAGGGACATACGGCGCTGCTGCGATTGGCCCGGGGGCGGCTCGAGCGGCGCGAGGTGTTCGGGCCGATGCGCCTGCACTACGGCTTCTTCAAGATCCGAGCGCTCAACTCGACGTATCTCGTGGCCCGCGAGCACAACCGGGTAGTCGGTGCGATCGGCGTGATGCGAGACATCGCCGAGGATACCTCCCGCGTCTTCGAAGTGATCGCGCTCGACGACGGTGTCGTGCGGTTTCTCTTCGAACGTCTCGAAGAGACGTGCACGCGCGACTGGAAGACAGCCTACATCGAAGCCGACGTGAGCGCCTACGCGCCACGCATGCAACGGACGCTGATCGAGCAGGGGTTCGCCCCCGTCGCCTACGTGCCCGCCCTCGCCTTCCATCGCGTCGAGCGACTCGACGTGGTCAAGATGGGCAGGGTCTACGGCGACCCGGCGTCCGACGCGGTGGAGCTCACGCCCGCCGCAGTGCAGGCACGAGAGCTCGTCCTTCGCGGGCTGGCCCGCCCGCCCTCGAAGGGCGCACTCGCGGCGGCCCTGGCAAGCGCTGCCCTCTTCGAGGGCCTCACCGAGGAGCAACGGTCGTGGCTCGCGGGTTCGTGCCGACATCGCGCGCTGGCAGAAGGGGAGACGCTCTTCGCGGAGGGCCAGCCGGCTGGCGAGCTCGCCCTGCTCCTCACCGGCGAGGCGGAGGTGTGCATGGGGACGGACAGCCGCCGCGTTGGTGTCGTTCGGGCTCGGGAGTCGGTTGGCGAGTTGGCGCTGCTCCTCGGCACATCGCACTCGGCGAGCGTCGTCACCCGATCACCGGCCGAGGTGGCTCTCCTCAGCCATGCGGACCTCGCGGCGCTCGTCCGGCGACGTCCCGATATCGGTATCGTGCTCTACCGCAACCTCGCCGCGGGGCTCGGCGAGAAGCTGCGCCGCACTGACGACACGCTCCTCGGAGTGCCCACCGGTATCAATCGCGCGGAGTTGCGCTAGGTCGCTCCGCCAACCTCACGGGGCCAGTACGCTCAGCACGCCGGTGATTGCCAGCACCCCCATCAGATTCAGCCAGACGCCAGCGCGCATCATGTCCCGTGCCGAAACCGCGCCGGTGCCGAACACCATCGCGTTGGGGGGCGTGGCGACAGGGAGCATGAACGCCAGCGACGACGCGAGCGCCGCCGCCCCCATCAGCACGAGCGCATCGACCCCGAGCACGGGTGCGAGCGCCGCCATCACCGGCATCCCCATTGCAGCGGTGGCCGTGTTCGACGTGAGCTCGGTGAGGAAGATGAAGAGCAGCGCGACCGCGAGGATCACGACCGGACGAGGGGCACCTGCCAGGACGGAGAGCCGTTCACCGATCCAGCGTGCGAGGCCGCTCTGATCGATCGCGCCGGCGAGCGCGAGCCCTCCGCCAAAGAGCAGTAGGACCCCCCACGGGATCCGAGCGGCTGAATCCCAGTCCAAGACAAACCGCCGTTCGTTGGCTGCGAGCGGAAACGCGAACAGCGTGAGCGCTGCGGCGATCGCGATCCCAGCGTCGCTCAGCCCCGGGAGGACGTCCGAGAGGCCCGGGATGTGTGCGGCGCCGATCGTCTTGGGCTCCCGAAAGAGCCATGCGAGGGCCGTGAGCGCGAATACGGTCGCCGTCACCTTGGCGCCAGTGGTCCACGATCCCAGTCCGTTCCGCTCGCGGGCGATGACCGCCTCGATTCCGACGAGGGGACCGGCGACCCGGTGCATGACCCGTGTGAGCAGCACCCAACAGGCGAGAAGCATGAACACGGCGATTGGAAGCCCGACGCCCATCCATGCGGCGAACCCGACGGGGCGCCCCAAGAGCTGCGACGCCGCACCCGCGAAGATCGCGTTGGGGGGAGTGCCGATCAGTGTCGCTGCCCCGCCGATCGAGGCGGCATACGCCAGTCCGAGCATGAGCGCGGAACCGAACTGACCCGTCTGCTCGGGGTCGGCGCCGGAGCCCCTCGCCATCGTCACCACGGCGGCGCCGATAGGGAGCATCATGGCAGCGGTGGCCGTGTTCGAGATCCACATGCTGACCAGAGCGGTCGCAGCCATGAACGCCAGAACGACGCGGGGTGCGCTGCCGCCAACCGTCGCGATCACGGCAAGCGCCAGGCGGCGGTGGAGGTCCCACCGCTCCGTTGCCGCCGCGAGGAAGAAGCCGCCCATGAAGAGGAAGATCACCGGATCGGCATAGCGCGCAGCCACGTCTCGAATGGCGCCCGCGCCAAGGAGTGGAAGTGCCGCGAGCGGAAGCAGCGAGGTGGCTGGCAGGGGGATCGTGCCTCGGATCCACCACACGGCCATCCAACACGCAAGACCCGCGACATTCTGCGCGTCGCGCGTCATCCCGGCCAGCGACGGGGCCACCCACAGCGCGACCGCCACGGCTGGGCCGAGCAGCAGGGTCACCCGTGCGTCGAGTCCGCGCCCCCGCGAGCGGCTTTCGTCTCCTGGCATGGCCGTCAAGTTGGTGGGTGCGCGGCCTGACGTCCACCGGTCCTCGATGGTAGTTTCTTATCCGTTGCGCGTGCTCTCTCTCTCCTCGCGGATGGCCGGGAGCCTCTCCCTGCCGCTCCTCGGCTGGTGTGCGGCGTGCGCCGGCGGCGGCGCCGAGCGCTCGGCGGGGACCGACTCCGTCTACGTTGGTCTCGCGGTCGTCGACGCGTCCGATCCCCGACCCTACCGCAATGGTGCGCGGCTCGCGCTGGCTGTGCTCAACGCGGGGCGCGCCCCGGAGCACCCTCCTCTCGGCATCCGCGAGCCACCCGCGGGCGCTGCAACGGTGGTGTCGATCGCCCGCACCCTCCGCGACGACCCCGACGTCGTCGGTGTCGTGGGGCACGCTCGGGACGGACCAACACTCGAGGCGGCGCACATATACGGGGATCGTGCGCCAGTGGTCTTGATCTCGCCAACGGCAGCGTACGAGACCACTGCCGCGGCCAGCAACTGGGTGTTCCGCCTCGCCCCAACGACCAGGACGGTCGCGCGGGCAGCTGCCAGTTTCACGGTGGATTCCCTTCGCGCCACCAGGTCGGCGGTCCTCTACCACAACGATCGCGCTGGACGTGAGTTCGTCGGTGAGTTCGCACGCGCGTTCGTCGGTGCCGGCGGCGCCCTGGTCGCGCGTGACCCCTATCTCGACGAATCGGCGTTCGATGCGTACGTGCCGAGGTTCACTCAGCGTGGAGCGGCCGGAGTGATCATCGCGGGCCCGCTGGCGCAGATCCTCACCGCCACCCGTGCAGTCGGTGCGAGTGGTGGGCCGACGGCCGCTCTGGTCATACCTGAACCCTGGGAAGACGTGACCGCGCTCGATGGGCCGGTCGGACTGCCCGTCCGGGTGGTCGCAGCGTTCGACGCAGAGCGACCGCGATCGCGCGCCGCCGCCGAGTTCCTCGCGGCCTACACCAACCGATACGGGACTCCGGTCGACCCACGAGCGGCGCTTGCCTACGACGCCACGATGCTCATCGGTCGCGCGGCGCGGGAGGAAGGGGCGGATCGACGGCGGGTACGCGACTGGATCGCACGCACGGGACGCGGCCGCCCGGCTCATTCGGGAGCCACGGGCTCGGTCGTCTTCGATGCCAGCGGGAATCCGGTGAACAAGGCAGTCGTCTTCGTGGACCCGGCACGATGAGAACTCCGAGTGTCCGGCTCCGTCTGATCCTAGGATTCGCGTTTGCCCTCGCCGCGCTCCTCGCGGCGGGCCTCGCCGGCCTGCGGGGAATCGCGGCCGCAAGACGTGTGATCCGGGTCGATGTCGCCGGCACGGCGGAGACGGGCCAGCGTCTCCTTCGAGCACACAACGCGACGATGCTCGTGCTGACCCGCGCGCAGACGCAGCTCGCGAACCCGGACACAGGTATCACGGCGGGATCAGATAGCCTGAGCGCCGTCGCCGATTCGCGCCGTCGGGAGCTCCTCCTCGATCCGAGGCTACGGGAAGACGACCGGGCGCGCGTCGAGCATGTGGGCACACTTCAGGAGAGGATCGAGGTGCGGCTCGCCGTGGCCCGCGCCTACCGCGACCTCGGGCAGCGCGACCTGGCGGCCAGCGTCGCCGCACAGGCGGCGGCCGGACTCGATACCCTCTTCGCCGAGCTCGCCGTGCTGACCCGGAGCCAGGAAGCTCGGCAACGGTTGGCGACGGCAGGGG
>JBDHCY010000136.1:0-9865 GCA_039591795.1 Gemmatimonadota bacterium
AAATGGCCGCGAGCTGATTCGGAGATACGAAGCCGTGAAACCGCACACTGCCAGGCGGCGTCAACCGAGCCGCGAGCCGTTCCAGCCGTCTTCGCTGTGGACCACTGCCCACGATGTGGAGCTGGGCGCCGGAGCACGCGCGGTCGCGGAACAGTGCGAAGCCGCGCAGCACCATGCCGACATTCTTTGGGCGGACCAGACGCGACTGGACGAGCACCTGGAGGCCGCGGCGGTCGAGCCCGGGTCGTCGTCGCCGGGCCTGTGGAAACCGCACCATGGGATAGACCACGGTGTCGGTGCGACGGCCGTAGATCCGCCGCGCGATGTCGCGACTGAACTCGCTGATCGCGTACACCGAGTGCAACTGGGTCACGCTCGACTTGTCGAGCTCGGCGAGCGCGCGCCGACCACTGTTACGCGCCAGGTCACGTTGGTGACGTCGCAGCATGCTCGTGAATCCAGTGCCCCAATCCCCGGCGTGGCGCGCGCCCGCTTCCTCCACGCGGGCGGTCAGCACAGGATTCGCCTCGCGCGGGTGGAGCCACCGGTTCGCCTCGTTGCACTGCCACACGCCCCGAGCAGTGATGTCAGCGCTTCCGAGCATGGCACTACACGGGTAGTTGTGTGCGAGCACGACCTGTGCCCCGTCGAACAGCCTCTCCGCACGCTGCGCGCGCCGGCGCAACTTGGCGGCCGGTGACCACAGCGCAGAGAGGTCCGTCCAGTGACGCCACGGAATCGTCGTGACGGGCACGCCCGCCAGTTCATGTCGCCATTGGCGCGAATCGAACGCGAACGTCACAATCTTGACAGTATGTCCGAGCGCCGTAAAATAGCGCGCCTGGGTTGCCGCCAGCAGTTCTGCGCCGCCCACAGCTCCAAAGGCTGGATGAAAGATCGCGAGCTTCATGTCGGCGAGTGCTTTCTCCCACTGCGTCTATCGGTGACGAAGACAGCTCCTCGCGAGGTGGAGCCCTGCCGCGTATGCCGCGGCGAGCTGCGTCCGGTATGTACCGGGGCCCTGCCGTGAAGATCGGGATCGATGCCACGATCGCCGCCAGCTCCCGCATGGTTGGAATCGCTCGCTTCATCGTCAATCTGGTCGACCAACTCGCGCGGTTGCCTGACCAGCACACCTATTACCTCTGGTATCGTTTGGGAGCGCTCAAACGTCCCCATCGCATCTGGCGTCCACCAGACGCGCGATTCCGAGTGCGCATGCTTCGGGAACCGTTCAACCGGGCGCTGTTTCGACGGCTCGACGTCTTCCATGCGACCTCCCAGCGCCTCCCTCGATATGATGGCCTCGTGCCCTACGTTGGGTCGTTGCACGATATCTACTACTTGTCGGAACCGACAATGGGGTCGCCCCGCACGCGCGCACAATCGGTTGCTCGGTATCGCGACGTTGCGCGACGCTCACGGCTGATCATGACCCTGTCGGAATACTCTCAACGCGAGATCGTGCGATTGCTCGGTGTGGACCCCGGCCGCGTACGCGTCGTTCCACTTGCCGCGGATCCAGCTTACGTGCCGCAGACGGAAGGAGCCGTGTCGGCCGCACGGACGCGCTACGGTCTCAAACGTCCCTATGTGCTGTTCGGCGGTGGCTTTGGCCGTCGCAAGAACGCCGCAGGTGCGTTGCGCGCATTTGCCACGGCGCTTCCCCGACTCCCGGCGGATGTTGACATCGCGCTCTCCGGCGGCGCAGGACCGCGCGAGGCCGAGGTCCGTGCCGTAATCAGGGATGCCGATCTCGACGGACGCGTGCACCAGCTCGGTTTCGTTCCGGATGCCGACTATCCCGCACTCATGACCGGGAGCGTGCTCTACTTCTTCCCGAGCCTCCTCGAAGGATTTGGGCTGCCTGCGCTCGAGGCGATGGCATGTGGGGTACCCGTCGTGACGTCGTCGACGACTTCTCTTCCGGAGGTGTGCGGCGACGCCGCGCGGCTCGTGAATCCAGCGCGCGTCGAGGAGATGGCCGACGCACTGGTCGAAGTCGTGACGGAGCCAACGCTACGCGCCGAGCTCCGACGCCGGGGACTCGCACGGGCGGCCCAGTTCAGCTGGCGGGCGGTCGCCGGGGCGCTGCTCTCGATCTATCGCGAAGCCTGCTGACACGGCCGGGACGGCCGGTCGATCACAAGAACTCTTGGTAGACCGCGAGGATCGCCGCGGCAGTGCGCTCGGTGGTGAAATCGCTGAGTCGGATGCGTTGCGCGCGCACGAGGGCGCGCCGCCGGCGTGCGTTGCGCCGCAGGCCGATGAGTAGCGCCGCAAGCGTCGCGTGGTCGCCCGGAGGGAAGAGGCTCGCTCGCGTCGTCGCATGGACGGGGGCGAGGGCCTCCCCCGATCCGCCCTGATCGGCCGCGACCGTCGGAACCCCGCTTGCCATGGCATGCAGTACGTTCTCCGCCGGCTCGTCGTCGCCCGCGGCACCCACAAACACATCGAACTCCTGGAAGGCGCGCCGGACATCGGGCACTCCTCCGAGGAAATGGAGGCGATTCGTGACACCGAGCGTGTGGCCTAGACGCTCGAGGCGAGCCCGGGCCGGTCCCTCTCCCAGGATGGCGGCATGCGCGTCCTGCACGAGCTCGAGTGCCTTGACGACCACGTCATACGCGTTCGCGTTGGACGTCGCCGTGCCGCCGAGGAGGAACGCATCGGCCGGTACGCCAACGCTTCGACGGAGCGGGGGAGTCAGCGGCGCGAGTCCCTGGATCTCCTCGACGGAGACTCCATCGGGGACGATCCGGAGTCGTGCCTCGAGCCCACCTCGACGCCGGCTCCTCACGGCGATGGCTTGCCAGGGGACGACGATGCGGTCGACGAGCTGCCAGGCCGGCGGCATGGCGCGGAGGCGCGCGCGGCGGGTGGCAACGACCGGCACGTGGGCCAGTTGTGCCGGGAGGATTGCCACCTGGAGCGAGCCGGCATCGTGGCAGTGCACGACGTCGAACCGCCCGACCGTTCGTGCCACGGCGAGCGCGGCCCGAGGGTCGCCGAGCCCACGCCATGGTAGTGAGCGTACGGGGAGTCGTTCGTCCCGAAGGCGTTCGGCGAGCGCGCTCCCTCGCGGGCAGAGACAGAGCTGCGTTTGCGTCAGCGGCGCAAGCGCTCGCATCAGGAGATTCACTTGCTGCTGGACACGTCCCCAGCCTCGCCCGCCGTCCAGGTGGAGCACGGCTGGCGGTTTCACAGGTGCGATGTGTCCCGGCCGGCGAGAGCGAGCCCGCCGCCGCTCATGAGTGCGGGGCGATCCGATCGGCTGCTGCGACGCGCGCGACGCGGTCGATCATCTGTCGGAGCTCCGCGAGCTTGAACGGCTTGTGAAGGTAGGGCCGATTCAGACTCTCGAGAAACGTGAGGGCATCGCCACGGATCGTATCGCCGGTAGCGAAGACGATGCGCTCGGCCGCCGACGGGTCGCGTTCTTGGACGGCCGTGTAGAGCTCCCGGCCGCCGAGCCGCGGCATGCGGAGATCGCTCAGGACGAGGTCGAACGACTCCGCTGCCATGATGTCGAGTGCTTCCGCCCCGTCGGCGGCGAGGCGTACGGTGTGTCCCCACGATTCGAGTGTGGCGCGCATGTAGTGCAAGATGTGCGGCTCGTCATCGACGACGAGTACGGTCATGGGGCGCGCGGGTGCGCGTGCGCTCTGGCGTGGTGCCTGCCGCTCGGCACGCCGCGCCGCTGGCAGCTCGACGGTGAACGTCGTGCCATGACCCGGGCTGCTCTCCAGTGTGATCCGGCCACCGAGCTCGCGCACGATGCCTTGCGAGATCGAGAGCCCGAGCCCCGTGCCTTCTCCCTCGGGCTTCGTCGTAAAGAACGGATCGAAGATGCGCTCCCGGACCTCGGCGGTGATCCCAGGGCCGTCGTCGGCTATGACGACCGCGAGGCCGTCGAGCCATCGCCTGACGGTGACCGTGATGTGACCTGGCTCCCCGGTGGCCGCTATCGCCTGCGCCGCGTTGTTCAGGAGGTTCACGAAGACCTGCTGCAACTGGTTCGGGTCGACCTCGACTTCGGGAAGATCGGGCTCGACGACCACGGCCGTATCGATGCGGAGCGTCATGAACTGACTGCGAAGCAAGGCCAACGTTCGATTGATGATTGGCCGAACGCGTGTGACGATCCGCTCCCCCTCCTGGCGGCGAGCGAAGGTGAGGAGATTCTTGACGATTGTCGCCGCCCGCTCGGCTTCTTGCTGAATGACGGCCAGGGGTTCTTCCAGCGGCTTCGGGACACCGGCGAACTCGTTGAGGTAATCAGCGAAGCCAACCACCGATGCCAACGGGTTGTTGAGGTCGTGGGCGACGCCGGCCAGGAGTTGGCCGATCGCCGACATCTTCTCCGACTGGACCAACTGATCTTGCAACCGTCGCTTCTCTGTCAGATCGTCGAAGACGAGCGCGACGACGCCGGGGCCGGCTTCAGTCAGCTGGTGTGCAGTGAGCGTGAAGGTGCGAGTAGCGGCACGGACTTCGATTGGCGCCTGCGCTGGTGGACGCGCGAGGAGGCTTCCCACGGCGTCGGCCCAGGCGGGCGGAAGCAGTGCAAGCCATGGGCCGCCGCTGATGGCCGTGACGGGGAGATCGACGAGCGCGGCAAACGTCCGGTTGGCACGGCGAACCGTGCCGCTGGCATCAACTATGCAAACAGCTTGGGTGATGGCGTCGATTGTCTGCTCCCACTCCAGTTTTCCCTGTGAGAGGAGCTGAAAACGGCGGGCACCCTCGAGCGCAATCGCGCATTGTGCAGCGATCGCGCCCAGCAACGCGCGGTCGTAATCGCGGTAGCGGCTCGCGGTCGCGCTGCTCACGGAGATCGCCCCACCGGTGCGACCAGCAATCACGATCGGCGCACCGACCCACGAGTTGGGGAGCTCGCTCGGCGCGGGAAGACCGCGGGCGGCGAGAGCGGGGCCGACGTCGTGCTCTAGGGTGAGGGGGCCCTCGCGCATCGCAAGTTGGAGCAGTGGATGGCTTGGCGAATCGGGTGCCGTGCCTGACTGGTGGACGAGCTCGAGTTGGTTCTGCGCGGCGTCGAGTACGACGATCGCAAGACCATCCGGACGAAAGAGCCGAGTCACTGCCGTCGCAATTACCTGCGGAACGCCCGCAGGTCGTGGAGTGCGAGCGAGTTCTTGGCCCAGGCCAGTGAGTGCCTGGAGCAACTCATCCACGGCGCTAGGGGTATCAGGATCGGGAGGCGTTGCCATGATCCTCGCGAACGTTCGAGCACAGCTGCGAGAAGCCGATCTCCGACTGGCTGTCGTACTCCTCTCGCGCGCCCAGCCGGGCGCGCGCCAGCGCTACGAACGGCGCCTTGCGATCGAGGGGCCCGATGCGCTGCTGGACGACCCAGCGCTCCTGCCGGCTCTCCTTGCGCTGCGCACGCTCGGCGCTCCGTCGCCAAGGCTCGTCACCTACGTCGCCATCCGTCACGCCCTGCTCAAGGGCGGCATCGACGACCGCGAGCTGGCCGACTACCTGGCGGCCCTCGTGTTGGAGTTCGGCGTCCGAGACCGCGCACATCGCATCAGCCGGCACGATGATGGGACGTATCGATACCTCACCGACATCGTCATCGAGCTGGAAGAAGCCGGTGGAGAGCGGGCCTTCTACCTGCGGGCGCACCTCGGCAACTATGCACTCTGGCTTGCCGGGCTCTTTCCCGACCACATCGCGGCGCGCCGCCACCGCCGCGGAGGCCCCGACTTGCCGTATTATGACGCCCTCGGTCGACGGGGGTATCGTCTCGCCTCCGACCATGAGCTCGCCGGGCGGTTCGGGCTCACCACCGTCTATCGGAGCGCGGCCGAACGATTCCCGGTGGTACGGCGCGCGCTCAACCGCCTGAGCGATCGCGCGCTGTTCCCGAACGTGGTGACGCCCGACCGCGTTCTCCGCGGACTCTGATCTCGCGCTCACTGCGTCGGTGATCCGAGCAGTGGGCAGCGTGGGTTGGAAATCTGATGCCAGGTCACGCGCACCCCATAGAGTGGAACGGTGCGCGCGTTGTCGCTCACGATGCCGAGCGTCGGGAAGTCGGGGGGCGGGCGCGTGCTTCCGTAGATCAGCACCCCGTGCACCACACCGGTCGAGTCGTCCTGCACGAGAAGGCCGAAGCCGTCCTCGACCGGGAGGCCGACCCCCTGGAAGCCGATGACGACACCGGGTTCACCGTATCCCACGAGCGCATCGCTCTGATCCTGGCCCACGGCACGAGCCGGCAGCGAGGCTGGGAGCCCCTGGGGCACGTCGGTGATCACCCGAGTGACGTTCTGAAAAGTCTGAAGGATGACGGTGGGCCCGCCGACCAGCACGATCCCGCAGGCGGGAGGGGCGGGTCCTTCTCGCCCGCACGCGAACGCCGTGGCGGCGACGATGACGGCTGCTCCTCGCTTAACGTCCATCTCGCTTGACGCCCAATTTAGCGTCCGGTATCGTTTTTCTCACCTATGCCTGCGTGCCCCACCCCGCGACACCGAGTATGGCCAGCCCCAGCGCCGATGGGAGTGGGCTCCACGGCAGCGGCATCTACAGGCCGGTCTCGAAGCCCGCCGAGGGGGCCAGAAACCCCTGTTCCCAGGCGGTCGGCGGGGGTGGCGCTTGCTCTCGACGCACCGATGGCACGGAGGGTGTGAGTGATGGGCGAAGCGCGGCGCCGCATGCGTGAGGCCGTCATCGAGGCCAAGGTCGGCGTCCGGACCATGCGCGAGGCACTCGAGCGAACCGAAACCAAGGCCGCACAGGAGCGGCAGCAGCTAGCAGACGCGGAGCGCCGGGGCCGCATGGCTGAGGAGATCGGCGACCACGAAACGGCGACGGTCGCTCGGAAGTTCGCGACTCGGCATTCGGAACGGCTCGCCGTGCTCGAGCGAAAGCTCGCTGTGCAGCGTGATGAGCTCGCACTCGCCGAGCGCGAGCTCGAGGGTATGCTTGTGCAGCTCCGTCAGGTCGAAAGCGGCGCGAGCGCCTCGACGGCTTCGTTCGGAACCGCCGCGCAGCTCGAAGAAGAACTCCTGAAGGCTGAACAAGACCAAGCGGCGCGTGAAGCCGACATCGACGCGCAGCTCGATCGGCTCAAGAAGCGAATGGGCAGGTAGAGACATGGAGATCAAGCCCGACCGAATGGTGTACCTGGGGTATGGCAAGTACTGGCGCTCGGACGCGATCGTCGGACTCATGCCCATCGAGGAAGAACGTGGCCCCGGTCGGCGTACCGAGGTCTATACGGCAAACCTCGAACACGCGATCGTCGCTTCCAGAAGCGAGCACGCAATTCTGCAAGAGATGGCCGTGGCAACTGACGAGCTCTTCCGCTTGCAGGAGGCGCGCGAAACGATCGGGGATCTCGCCGAGTCGCTGAACGACCTCCCCGACGTCATCAAGCGCATGCTGGAGCGCGAAGCACACCTCGACGTCGATACGTGGGTCCAACGCCTGCGCGCAGTCCTGCGCTCCGATCTCCCCGAAACACCGGCCGATCAGAGCGACCTGTTCGTCTGAGAGCCCGCTAGCCTGACAGGTGTCTCTGCTCGCGAGCCCGGTCTAGGAGACCTCGGGCGGGGTGGGCATCGGCGCGTCGGCAAAATGGCACGCGGCGAGGTGGCCAGCGGCCACGAGCCTCAGGGTCGGTCGCTCAGCAGCGCAGCGCGCCCCGCGCTCGGGATGGAAGCAACGTGGGTGGAACGGGCACCCTGGCGGTGGTGCGACGGCGCTAGGCGGCTCCCCGGGGAGGACGATCCGGGACGAACGAGCCCGCGGGTCAGGCACGGGGATCGCCGAGAGGAGTGCCGCGGTGTAGGGGTGGCGGGGGTCGTCGTACACCGCACGCTCAGAACCGAGCTCCACCAATTCTCCCAGATACATCACCGCTACTCGATCGGCGATCGCCCGTACGAGGGCGAGATCATGAGCGATCAGCAAGTACGTGAGTCCGCGCGCCTCTCTCAGCTCGAGGAGGAGCGCGAGGACCTGCGCGCGCACCGAAACATCCAGCGCGGAGACCGGCTCGTCCAGCATGAGAAACGCGGGCTCCACGGCCAGCGCTCGGGCGAGACTCACCCGTTGGCGCTGACCTCCCGATAACTCGTGCGGGTAGCGTCGCGCGTAGCTCGGGTCGAGGCCCACCTCCGTGAGGAGCCGGGTCACTCGAGCGTCGGCGGCCTGGCCCCGAGCAAGGCCATGGACGAGGAGCCCCTCCCGGACCGTCGCGCCGACGGTGAGGCGTGGGTTCATCGATCCCTCGACGTCCTGGAAGACTGGCTGCATGCGGCGCCGGAGACGGCGTAGCTCTGGGCGAGGCAGAGACGAGAGGGCACGTCCGTCGAACGCCACCGTTCCGCTGGTCGGCGTGAGCAGGCCGATCGCGACCCGTCCCAGTGTGGATTTCCCCGACCCGGACTCGCCGACGAGAGCGACCGTCTCGCCCGGCTCGACCTCGAGCGACACGTTGCGCACGGCTTGCACCGTGCGCCGCTGCCCAAGTCCTCGCTCCCGCACGCGAAAGTGCTTGGAGACGTGGGCAAGCTGGAGGAGCGTGTCGCTCATGTCGGGCGCCGGCGCTCGGGTTCGTCGACGAGCCAGCACCGCACCGATTCACCGTCGCCAGGGCCGAAGAGCGGCGGCGCCTCCACGGCGCAGCGCTCCCACCCGAACCCGCAGCGTGGGTGGAAGCGGCAGCCGCCAGGCCACGCCGTCGCGGGGGGGACCATTCCCGGAATCGAGGCTGGCACGGTCCTCGGTTGGTCGGGGTGAGGCGCCGCCGCGAGGAGCGCCGCCGTGTAGGGATGGCGTGGGGACTCGAAGAGGCGTTCCGCGGTGGCGGTTTCCACGACCTGACCACCGTACATCACCGCCACGCGATCCGCGACGCCGGCCACGACGCCGAGGTCGTGGGTGATCAGGATCATGCTCATGCCCAGCTCGCGGGAGAGCCGCGCGAGGAGCTCGACGATCTGCGCCTGCACCGTGACGTCGAGTGCGGTCGTGGGCTCGTCGGCGATCAGTACCTTCGGATGGCACGCGAGTGCCATCGCGATCAGAGCGCGCTGCCGCATCCCCCCTGAGAGCTCGTGCGGATAGCGCCGGGAGTAGTCAGCCGGTTCGGGAAGACCCACGAGGCCGAGGAGCTCTCTCGCCCGAGTCCGTGCGGCGCGCCGGCCGACTCGCTGGTGCACCTCGAGCACTTCCGAGACCTGAGAGCCGACCGTCAGGACCGGATTCAGCGCCGTCATCGGCTCCTGTGGGATCAGGGCGATCTCGTTTCCTCGGATGGCGCGCAGTTCGCGAGGCGTCAACGCGAGCAGATTGCGCCCCTCGAAGAGGACCTCGCTGTCGGGATGAATGCGGCCGGTTGGGCTGTGGACAAGGCCGAGGAGGGCCAGGGCGGCGACGGACTTGCCGCAGCCCGACTCGCCCACGAGCCCGAGGGTCTCACCCGGGTGCACGTCGAGGGAGAGGTGGTCCACGGCACGGGCCGCGCCTTCGGGGGCATCGAATGTGACCGAGAGGTTGCGCACGGCGAGGACCGCCTCGCTCACGTCGGCTCCCGCGGGTTGAGCGCGGCGCGCAGCCCATCGCTCAGCAGATTGACAGCGAGCACGGTGCCCGCGATCGCGAGCCCGGGCACTGCCACGAGCCATGGGGCGCTTCGAAGGTAGGGAGTCGCCTCCGAGACCATGAACCCCCACGTTGGGGCTGGCGCACGCACACTGAGTCCGAGAAAGGCAAGGCCCGCCTCCACGAGGAGAACGTTGGCGAGGTTGAGCGCCCCGGCGACAATGGCGGTGGCGGCGACTTGCGGGAGCACGTGGCGGAGAGCGACACGTGCGGGCGGTGCACCGAG
>JBDHCY010000137.1:0-9828 GCA_039591795.1 Gemmatimonadota bacterium
AGTTCGCCATGCGAGAGTACGATCGGTCGGTCGACTCGTATTCCGCTCGGCTGAGTACGCTGCGCGAGCGCCGCCCGCGCACGGCCCCAGAAGACCTCGGAGACCTCGAGGCCGACATCCGCGAAGCCCGCGTGCGGCTCGACACCGTGCTCGCCGGCCAGATGCAGACGCTGACCGCCGCCGACTCGTTGGGGCTCGACGTCGCGGACCGCGGGGACGACTTGGTCCAGTTCCTCACGATGCGAGCGGAAAGCCAGGTGGGGCGGCTCCTGATAGCAGACAGCGAACGGGACAAGTTCGCTGCACAGGTGCGCGACGCGGAGCGCGCCGGCACGTCCGACAGCGAGCTTGCCTCGCTTCGCACGAGGGCACGGCTCGCGGAGCAACGGGTGGAGGGGCTGGTGGCCAGTCTGCGCATGTCGGCCAGGATGCTCGAGCAGGTAGGCATCGAGACGGCGCAGTACCGACAGGTGATCATCGCGGCCACCGGCGAGGTCACGGGTGACATTCTCGATATCCAGGTCGCCTTGGGCGTTATTCGCGATCTCCTGCAGGATGGTTGGGCATGGTTCAAAGACCGGGCGCCCACGATTTTCGTCCGCCTCATGATCGTGTTCGGGCTCGTCTTGCTGTTCCGCGTCCTGTTCCGGATTGGGTGGTGGCTGTCCCGCCGCTTCAACCGACCACAGCTCTCCCAGCTCCTCGCGGGTTTGGTCGGACGACTTTTGCTTCCCACGGCGACGATTGTCGGGCTCATCGTAGGGCTGTGGTTCATCGGAGTGAATCCCGGTACCCTGCTGGCCGGCGTCGGAGTCATCGGCGTCATCGTCGGGCTCGCGCTGCAAGACTCGATGAGCAACCTGGCCGCGGGGATGTTCATCCTGATCTATCGTCCGTACGACGTCGAAGACATTGTGAGCGCCGGTGGAGTGGTCGGCAAGGTCCGCGCCATGGGCCTCGCCAACACGTCCGTGGTGACCTTCGACAACCGCGTGCTCTTCATCCCCAACAGAAAGATCTGGAGCGAGATCATCGAGAATCGCTCCGCCGAGCGCGTGCGGCGGGTGGAGGCACTCGTGAAGGTGAGCTACCGCCAGCCGCTCGAGCAGGTCTTCGCGTTGCTCCTCGACGTCGTCAAGGCACACGAGTTGATCCTCGACACGCCGGAACCCTCAGTATTCGTGTCGGCGCTGGGCGATCCGTGGATCGAGGTCAAGGTCTGGGCATGGGGTTCCACGGACGACTGGTGGACGCTCACGACAGAACTGCCTCGCGCGATTCGCGTGCGCTTCGAAGCGGAGGGAATCGAGACGCCAGCCGCACCCTGGGTGTGGCCGGAGCGGCCGGAGGGCCCAGCGAGTCAGGTTCGCAAGGCGCTGCTGGACGAGTCGGGCTGACTGCTCCGCCATCCGGACCGTGACGCGCCGAGGGCTCACCTTCCTGTTGCTGGCTGCCGCCTGTTCCGGGCCCAGAGAACCCGAGCTCGTCGGCTGGGCCAGCCTGCCAGCCGACTACTCCGTCCCCGGGCCAACCTCCGGCCAGTCATCGAACCCGTGAATGGGTGAACTCCACCATTCATCGACCGGCCAGTGCAAGGATTCTCGGCGCTCATCCTGGGAGACGACGGCGCCTTCCTGGCCCTCCCTGATAATGGGTTCGGCACGCAAGAGAACTCCGCGGACTTCCTGTTGCGCGTATACGAGCTACGCGCGGACTTCCACACGCGCTGCGCCGGTGGGTCTGGTGAGATCGCCTTCCGGGCGCTCTTTCTCCTCCGCGATCCTGATCGCCGAATCCCGTTTCCGATCGTCGCGGACCTCGATCGGTATCCGAACAGTGACGTCTTGGAGCACGCGCTCCCCGGGCGCAGCGTGGAGCTCAACGTGTTTCGAGCGAGACGGTGGGCAGGGGGCCACGGCCGTCCTCAAGAGGGTCTTCCTGATCAACCCGTTCGTGCTCGACTCCTCTGGCTTTCTCGCCAAGAGCGAGATCATCGAATGTCCCGTGAAAGTCGTGCATTGTGAGCACACGGGCACGAATGGTGTCCTGGGCACCGAGGCCGAGCGTCGTGCACGCGAGCAGGGCGGCGATCCTGGGCGTCTCAGCCTGCCTTGACTCGGAACAGCAGCGCGTAGGAGGTCGGCAGCACCACCATCGTCAGAACGGTGGCGAACGCGAGCCCGGCGGCGATCGTGACGCCCATGGCCGCGAAGAACGGGTCGGGGAAGAGCGGGGCCACGCCGAGGATCGTCGTCGCCGCTGCCATGGCCACCGGGCGCAGTCGCCGCACGGTGGAGTCCAGCACGGCATCGAACGCCGTCAAGCCATCCGCGAGGCGCGCGTTGATCTCGTCGACCAAGACGATCCCGTTCTTGATGATCATGCCGGACAGGCTGAGGAAGCCCAGCAGGGCCATGAAGCCGAACGGCTGTCGTGCGAGCAGGAGCCCCAAGGTCACACCGATCAGCGCCAACGGCACGTTGATCCAGATCGCGAGCGCCTTGCGGGCGCTGTTGAACAACGCGAGCGTGATCAAGAACATCACACCCATGAAGATCGGTGTACTTCGCTTGAGGGGTCCCTGCGCGTCCGCACTGCTCTTGTACTCACCCCACCATTCGAGCGCATAGCCGGTCGGGATGGGAATCGCTTCGATGGCCGGGCGCACCTCGGCGAGGAGCTCGGGGGCCTCACCGTATCGGGGATCCCCCAGCACCGTCATGGCGCGCTTTCTGTTCATGCGCCAGATGATCGGATGTTCGAAGGCCGTCTCGAACCCGGCCACGACTTGCCGCAAGGGGATCGCTCGTCCGGCCGCCGGGCTCCAGATCTCGAGGTTCTCGATCGAGCGGATGTCGCGCCGCTGTTCGTCGGGTGCGCGCGCGACGATGCGCAGCAGTTCGTCGTCTTCGCGGAAGACTCCGACCGCTTGTCCTTCGAAGGCGCGCTGCAGCACGGCGGCGACGTCCTGCCGGAGGATGCCGTTCTGATTGGCCTGTTCGTCGGCCAAGACCGCGCGCACGACGCGCACGGGATACCGCCAGTCGTTGCGGACGCCGTAGGAGCGGGGATTCGCGTGCAAGATGCTCTCGGCCTGGGCGGCCAGGTCGTGGAGCACGGCCGGATCGTCGCCGAAGAACTTGGCCTGCACCTTTCCGGGCTCCCCCGGGCCCAGGATGAACCTCCGGGCCTGGGGGATCGTGTGCGGGTACGTCGCCTCGACGTAGGCCTGGATCTCCTCCGACACCGCGTCGACTCGCTTGAAGTCGTCCACCTCGACGAGCAGCTGTCCAAACGACGTGTTCGCCTTCTCGGGCGTGTAGGTGAGTAGGAAGCGCAAGGCACCCTGACCGATGATCGACGCCACGTGCGTGACGCCCTCACGGTCTGCAATCCACTGCCGAACCTCTTCGACCTGTCGATCCGTTTCTTCGATCGCGCTTCCCTCTGGCAGCCAGAGATCGACCATGAATTGTGGTCTCGTCGAGGGCGGGAAGAAGCTCTTGCTCACTCTCCCGAAGCCCACGATCGCCACGGCGAAGGTGACGGCGACGATGCCCATCGTGATAGCGCGGTTGCGGATCGCCGTCCCCACGAACCCGCGGAACGTGGCATAGAATCGCCCGCCATAGGGATCCTTGGCCTCCGCGCCGGGCTTGGGTCCGGGAAGGAACATGACCCCCAGGAGCGGCGTCACGGTGACGGCCGCGACCCAACTGAACATGAGCGAGATGAACACCACGGTGAACAGGGACCGGGTGAACTCACCGGTCGCGTCGTTCGAGGTGCCGATCGCCGCGAAGGCGAGCACGGCGATCACCGTGGCGCCCAAGAGCGGCCACGCATTCTGCTTCACGACCTCGATCGCCGCGTGCTCGCGGTTCTGTCCCTGCTGAATGCGCACGAGCAGCCCGTCCACGATCACGATGGCGTTATCGACGAGCATGCCGAGCGCGATGATCAAGGCGCCGAGGGAGATCCGTTCGAGCACGACGCCCATCATCGGCATGAAGACGAAACTGCCCGCGATCGTGAGAAACAGCACGAAGCCGATCAAGAGGCCGGACCGGAGCCCCATGAACAGGAGCAGCGTGACGATCACGATGCCGATGGCCTGCAGGAGGCTCACCAGGAACCCCTGGATGGCCTCGTTCACCGTCGTCGATTGGAGGGCGATGATGTCGAGCCCGATGCCAATCGGGATCTCCGGGAGGAGCTCGCGAACGCGCTGCTCTGCCGCCTCGCCCATCCGCACGACGTTGCCGCCCTCCGCCGTCGAGATGCCGAGGCCGATGGCTGGCTTCCCGTCGAACCGCACTAGGGTTTGGGCTGGTTCTCGATATCCCCGCCGCACGTCGGCAACGTCGCGCAAGCGGATCTGCGCACCGCCGGGGAGCCCGCGAATCAGGACGTGCTCCAGTGCCGTCACGTCGAGGGCTTCACCCGTGACGGCGAGTGGGCCGAAATCGTCTCCGATGGGAGCGCGCCCTGCGGGTGCGACGACGTTGCGGGCTTGGAGTTCCTGGAACACCGCCTCGGGTGGGACGCCTAGCCGCGCCATCCGCTCTCGGTTGAGCTCGATGTAGACGGCCTCGGGTTGCTGGCCGAGGAACTCGATCTTGGCGACACCCTCGATGAGGAGCAGCTCGCGCCGGAGAAGTTTGGCGACGTCGTACAGCTCGCGGTAGGAATAGCCGTCCCCATGCACGGCGAGGAAGATGCCGAAGACGTCGCCGAAGTCGTCGTTGACGACCGATGGCCCCGCTCCCGGAGGAAGTTCCGACTGCGCCTCACCGACTCGGCGGCGTAGCTCGTCCCACACCTGTGGCAGCGTGGCCTTATCGAACCGGTCCTGCATTTTGGGCTGCACGATCGAGAGGCCGCGCATCGAGAGCGACTTGACCTCCTTGAGCTGGCCGAGCCGCTGGACGGCAATCTCGATTTTGTCGGTGACCTCGAGTTCGACCTCCTCGGCCGTTGCCCCGGGATAGGGCGTGATGATCACGGCCTCCTTGATGGTGAACTCGGGGTCTTCGAGACGACCCATCGTCATGTAGGTGCCGACCCCAGCCGCGACCACGACGCCCGTGAGGACCAGGGTGGTGACGCGGTTCTCCAGACAGAATTCCGTGAGCTTCATGAGCCTGCCGGGTTAGCGGTCCAAGGGACGGACCGGCGTACCGGCCGCGAGCGTGCGGACCGCAGAGACGGCGATCCGATCTCCGGGGGTGAGACCGGACAGGATTTCCATCTCCTCTCCGACCACCGAACCCGTCTCGACGGCCGCTCGTGCGACGGTGAGCGGATTCCCTTCGATCACCTTCCACACGAAGGATCCGGCCCCGTCGGCACCGACGGCGTCGACGGGGACCCGATACATCATGTCGGCCGTGTCGTCGGCTGGGAACGAGAGCCTCACCCTCGCCGTCATCCCCGGCGCGAGCTGCACGTCGTCCGGTGCGCCGAGCGCCAGGGTGATGCGGAATGTCCGCGTCACCGGGTCGGCCGCGGTCGCGACCTCGCGAAACCGCGCGGGGAAGGACCGTCCCGGACGGGCACTCAGCTCGACGACCGGTCGAGTCCGCTCGGTGTGTTCGGCGAGCGTGAGGCCCGGACGGGTGAGCGTCGCGTCACGCTCGGGCAAGTCGAACGCCACCGTGAACGAGGAGTGGTCTTCGTACAACACCACAGGCTGTTTCGCTTGGACGTTCGCGAAGTCGGGCACGATTCTGATCGCGACGATCCCGGCGAATGGCGTACGGAGCTCCGTGTCGTGGACGGCCTTCTGGGCCTGCCGGAACGACGCGTCCGCCACTTGGAAATTGCGGCGTTTGACTTCGAGTTCCTGTTGCGAGACCACGTCGGCGGCGTACAGCGTGCGGTAGCGCTGGTAATCGGCTTCTGCGGCGAGCCGGTTGGCCGCGGCCGCATCGCGGTCGGCGACGTAGTTCGTCGGATCGATCCGGGCCACCAGGTCGCCTCGGCGCAACGGCTGCCCCTCGAGCACCCGGAGGTCGATGATTTGCCCCGGTACCTCAAAGGAGAGCTCCGCGCTCTGGATCGCTTCGACGACACCCGCGTATTCTCGGGACCCGCCGGTCGACCCACTGCCGACCACGAACATCCTGACGGGTCGCGCGGTGATCTCCGCCGGCGGGGCACTCCCCCCGCAGGCACTGATCGCGGCCACGACCGTCACGGTCCACACCTGCGCACGTCGGATCACCGGCGCACCTCCACACCAGAAGCACTGAAAAAGGTGTCGAGCCGCGTGAAGAACGCCTCGCGTTCCTCAGCGGGCCCGTAGAGATCGAAGCGCCCGAGCGCGCGCTGCAGCTCGCTCAGGCTCACCAACAAGTCGAACGCCGCCTGCACGGCTCTGAGGTCCGCCGTGAGCGCAGCGGTCTGCGCGTCGAGCAGCATGATGATCGCGTCCACACCCTCGCGATAGGACTGCTCGACGAGCGCGTAGTTGCGTCGGGCGGCGTCGGCTGCCTCGCGCGACACTTCGAGCGTCACGAGCGCGCCGCGGACTTGTGTCGCCGCGCTCCCCACGCGCTGGTCGACCCGCTCGCGCAGCGCGCGACGCTCCAACTCGATTCGCTCGAGCTCGAAGGACGCCCGACTTGACTCCGCCGATCGCGCGAGGCCCGTGAACAGCGGATAGCGAGCCACGAGCGCGGCAGTCCACAGATGGTTGTCGCCCGCTGTCTGCTTCTCACCCCACTGTGCGAATCGGTAGAGCCCGCCCGCCTCGATCGAGAAGCTGGGCAGCCAAAAGGAGCGCGTCGCCGCACTTCGCTGCCGCTCGAACGCGGCGACCTGCGCATCGAGGCCCCTCAGCTCGGGCGAGGTGTTCACCGCCTCATCCACCGCGAACCGCCGGAAGGCGCCAAAGGTCTCGGGATTGTCCACGAATCCCTCGAGGCGCGCCGCTCCCTCGAGAATGCCAGGATCGTCCACGGCGTCCTGAACGAGGATGACGGGCTCGACAAGCGGTCGGTTCAGCAGGCGATTCAGCTCTTGCTCGGCCAGTGCCGTCCGCGTTTCCGCGCGCACGACGGCTGCCTGCACCTGCGCAAGCTGCGCCTGCCACCGGTACACCTCGGCGAGCCGCCCTCCACCGGTGGCTTCGCGGATGCGCGCGATCTCGAGGTTCGATTGCGTGAGGCCGAGATAGCCTCGCTGGATCCGCGCCAGCGTCCGGTGAGCCAGCACGGCGAGATACGTGACCGCGGCGGCACCCATGACGTCGAGCCGCTGCGCTTCGTAGGAAGATTCGCGCGCGGACTGAAACGATTTCTCCATTGATCGATTGGCCCAAGCGCGGTCGTCGTAGAGGACCTGAGTCAGGCCGGCCGATCCAGTCAGGCTCCCGGTCGAGCTGAACGGCAAAGCGCCCTCGGCGAGGTTGCCGTCGAGGTAGCGGCCACTCGCGCTGATGCCGAGCTGTGGCCAGAGCGGAGCCGACGCGAGGCGGACCTGCTGGGCGCCCGCCGCCACCGACCGTGCACCGGCCGTCAGATCGAGATTAGCATCCAGCGCCGCGGCCATGGCGCCCGGCATCGTCAGACGCGGGCCAGGCTGCGGCTCTTCGGCGCCAAGGTACCGGGCATCGAGAAGGGCTCGCCACCGCGGGGACGCCGCGACCGTTCGTAGCGCCGACCGATTGAAGGCCGGCTGCTCGCGCACGAAGACCGACGTGCGAGCGTCGGGCAGTGAGTCTCCGCGCAGGAGCACGTCCGCACTCACGCCCACCCACCGCGGCAGCCGCGTGAGCAAGGTGTCAGCGGTCACTGAGGCCAGGAGTCCTGTCGCGACCTCGTCACCTCCGCTCCACGAGAGCGACGGCAGGCGGCGCGCGCCCAGGACGCTAGCGAACGCCGCCACGTCGGCGTCGCTCCACCGGAGCAGGGGGAAGACGTAGACGCCATCGGCCTCCGCCGGGATGCGGGCAGCCGTCTCCGCAGGATCGGGCGAGGCGGCGATGGTCCAGGCGGCAGCGAGACCGGACGCGCCCGCCAGGCGGCCCGCAAGCTCGGGCACCGCCTCGGCCAGCGCCGCAGGGACCACCACGGCGACGCGCTGCACGGAAAACGTCTCGCGAAAGCTGACGAGCGGCGGGCGAGACAGCTCCAGCGCGAGATACTTGAAGTTGGTCGGTCCCGCCGTCGGGTCGATGGGGAAGCCCTGCGCTCCGGGCTCCGGCACGAGAGCGGCGATCGTCGGCTTGGGGAACGTGCTTCGCTCGGCCAGCACCTGCGCCGCGACGACCCCGAAGGCGACCACGAGGTCAACGTCGGGCTCGGCGAACAGTCGCTCAACAGCGGTGCGGACTCCCGCGAGTGTCCAATCGCCCGTAACCTCGAAGCGGGGGTCGAGCCGCACCGCTTCGTCGCCTACCACGGTCACGAGCTCGCGTTCCAGCCGCGCGCGAACGTCTGCCAGTCTTCCGTGCGGTCCGTCGAGGACGAGGCCGACCGAGCGCATCGTCGGCGGCGGATCGGCTTGGGCGTCGAGCGGCGCCGCGAGGAACAGGCCAGCCAGGCCCCCCACGAGGGTCGCGTGGCTCCACGAGAGTCGGGAGGTTGGGCACATGTTGCGCTCGCTTGGCGAAGGGTTGCCGCAACCAACGAGGACGCGTGCGGGCCGACACGAGGCGGTGGGCACCCCATGCCAGTACGGGCGCGGCGTTGGCTTGTCAATACCGCACGGGCGCACGCGTGAGGGCCCTGGGCGATGCGTCGTGACGATCGCCGTCAGTGACGAGTTGTCACTTTATCGTAAGGCCGCGAAGCGACGTCGACACTGTACTTTGGGGCAGCAGGGAGCCGGCGAAGCAACTGCGCCTCGCCCGGCCGTTTCATGCGCCCGCCCCGGCCCGGTGGACCCTGGTGACCAGAGGGGTCCCGCTCGAGGGGGGCTCAGGCCAATGGCTGTCCCATTGCAGCTGAAGCGGGTTGTGTAGGGGCCCCACTGGCATTCCATGAGGGCGCGGCCATCCCAACCACCGCCGCACCCACCGCGCGTCCGTGGTGCCGATGGACGAACCCCCGCGCGGGTGGCGGCTTCAGAGCGGCCGGGGGAGGGGCCCCTGACGGGGGGGGTCGCCTACGTCGCAGTGGCGATGCCGAATGTCACGGCGCGCGCGTAAGTGTTCAGGTCGGCTGCTGGGCGACGCAAACGATGACGAACTGTTTCTGATGATACGGGCACCACCCGAACTCGGCTCTTCGACTTCTGTCCTGCGCTCTCTTGTGAGAGTAGCCATGCTGGTGCAGTATGGCTCGTACGAAGGCAGTCAGTCCCCAGGATGTTTTCCATGCTGGTAGGTGGTGCAGTTCGCACAATGCGCACCCGCGGCTCTCTGCATGCAACGGCGGCCGGCGAGCTCGCCGCCCAGCCCACGGCTTCACCGCGCCGAGGGCTTACGGCATGAACTGGATTGACTCCATCTGGTCTGCATCCGCGGCAGCATGTCTCACCCTCGCGGTGCTGCATCTGCTGGTATGGATCAGAGATCGGAGTGCGAAGGCGAACCTCGCCTTCTCCGCGCTGGCGTTCTCGATCATCGGCATAGCCGCGTGCGAGCTGGCCATGATGCACGCGGCTACACCGGAAGCGTTTGGAGCCTTCGAACGCTGGATTCACGTCCCGGTTCTCTCCACGACCGTCTTCTGTGTCGTCTTCTTTCACGTGCACATCGGTACGGGGCAGCTGTGGCTGGGCCATGCAGCCTGGATCACGCGTGTCGTGAGCGTCGTGGTCAACTTCCTGTCCGTTCCCAACGTCACCCACAGCGAAATCACGGGCCTGCGTCATGTTGAC
>JBDHCY010000138.1:0-9801 GCA_039591795.1 Gemmatimonadota bacterium
CGACCGACCATCCTCGTCAACGTGCCGACGATGATCCACCACATGGTGAGTCATGTGGAGGCGGATCGTCAGGATCTCTCCTCGCTGCGGGTCTGCACGTCGGCCGGCGAAGCGCTTCCCACCGAGCTCTACGAGCGCTGGAAGGCGACGTTCGGGGTGGAGCTGCTCGACGGGCTCGGGACGGCGGAGATGTGGCACATCTTCCTCTCGAATCGACCGGGCGCGGCGCGCCCCGGCACGCTTGGGCAGGTCGTGCCCGGGTTCGACGTGAAGGTGTGCGACGACGACGAGAACGTAGTGCCCGACGGTGAGGTCGGCTGGCTCTGGGTTCGGGGCAACTCGCGGGCGATCGGCTATTGGCAAGAAATGGAGAAGACGCAGCGGGCATTCCGTGGCGAGTGGTACGTGTCGGGCGACCTCGTCTGCCGCGACGCCGACGGCTACTTCACCTACTCGGGGCGGGCGGACGACCTCCTCAAGGTTGGTGGGAAGTGGCTCGCGCCGCAGGAGGTCGAGGGGTGCTTGCTCCAGCACCCGGAGGTGGTGGAGGCGGCGGTGGTGGGCGTCGTCGACGCGAATGGGCTCACCAAGCCGCACGCGTTCGTCGTGACGCAGGGTAGCAAAGAAGGGTTCGACGAGGAGCTGAGAACGTTTGTGAGAGAGCGGCTCGAGCCATACAAACAGCCGCGTGAGGTCATCTTCGTGGATGCGCTCCCCCGTACGCACCTTGGCAAGGTCGATCGGGCGAAGCTTCGGCGCACCTGAACAGCTCCGCGCCGCACTCGCCTATTGTCCCACCGCCCCCAGCACGCGGCGGCAGTGCGGACAGCTCATGATCGCGATGTAGGTCACCATCGACGGGCCACCTTTCACCTTGTGCCAGTTCATCCGCGTCAGTGCCGCCTTACAGTGAGGGCACTGCGGCGTCGACTCGCTATGCTCGAGCTGGATCTTGTCGGTCATGGCAGCCTCGGAGAAGCGGGATCAGGTCACGGCGATGATGGCGGCGTGGCCACTCCCGCTGCCGAGGCTGGCCAACGGAGCCCCGCAGCGGGCGCAGGAGAGGACGATGAGGTAGTTGCCAGGCGGTCCGCCACGCACCTTGTGCCAGAGCGCACGGTCGACCGGTGCGTCGCACTTCGAGCAGACGGGGTGCTCTTGGCTTTCGACGAGAGGGATCTTGGAGAGATCGTGCGCCGTCATGGCAGGAAGATTAGGTCGGCTGGCCCGAGCGTCAATCGGAGGGGTGGGCCGTGCCCGCGCCGGATCTCAGCCTAACCCCGGGGCGGGCGCGTCGAGCGCCGACTCGATTCCGAGCCCCAACTCGCGAGCGCGCGCGACGGCGGCGCTGGCGGCCGCGAGATCTTGGATCGCGAGCCCCACCGACTTGAACACCGTGATCTCCTCTGGCCGGCGGCGGCCGGATACGTGTCCCTGCACCACGTCCCCCAGCTCGACCAGCTCGTCTGCCGCCAGCAGACCATCAGCGACCGCCGCTGCGACCTCTCCCGCCTCCGCGAGCACGGCGGCCCGCTGATCGACGACGACGCGAGCCAGCTGGAAGAGACCGGGGGCGACCTCGCGCATGTCGAGCGTGTGTGAGCCGACGGCGTTCACGTGCGTCCCGGGCCGGACGTCGGCCGCGTTGAAGACGGGGGCCCTGGAAGACGTCGCTGCGCAAATGATGTCGGCGCGGCGCACGGCTTCTCGTGCGGAGTCCGCGACTTCGACCGCGCTCGGAATCGGCCCCTGACCAGCGACATCGGCGGCGAGTCGCTCAGCGTGGGCCCGGGTCGGCGCGTGAACGAAGACGCGTGTGATTCGGCGAACGTGCGCCACCGCAGCGAGCTGGGTTCGGGCCTGTGCCCCCGCGCCGAACAGTGCGACCGTCGCCGCATCCGGGCGAGCCAGGTGCTTGGTGGCGAGGCCGCTGGCCGCCCCCGTGCGCAAGGCGGTGAGGGACGTGCCGTCGAGCAGGGCGTCCGGTTGCCCGCTCTCGGGATCGAGGAGCAGGACCACGGCCTGGATTCGTGGCAACCCGCGCGCCGAGTTGCCCGGAACGACCGTGACGAGCTTCGCGCCCAGCGCCCCTCTACCCGCCGATTCGCCGGCGAGCGCGGCGGGCATGGACAGCATCGTCGCCTCGCTGCGCGGCACCGCGACCGACGTACGGAGCGGAAGCGCCGCCCGTCCAGCTGCGAGCGCGTCGAACGCCTCGCGCATCGCCTCGATCGCCAGCGTCATCGGAAGCGCCGCGGCGACGTCGGCGGCGGTGAGAATCAGCATGCCCCCCTCCGAGCCACCATTGTAACGTTCGAGCCAGAGCGGCGAGAGATCCGGCAGCGGCGTGCAGCTGGGCGGCGGGCACCCTCGACACGGCCCGCACCGCTCGTGTATCTTGTTACCCGCTAAGCACTTCGGATAGGCGAATGAGCGGTCCAACCAGTCAGAATCCCGATCCGTCGGCGGAGCAGCCGCCGGAGGCGCCCGAAGGGGCGCCCCAGGTAGACGAGCAGGCCGAGGTCGCAGCGGAGCCGGACGCCGCCGCGGCGGAGGGCCAGCACGGCGGTGCGGTCTTCGAGCCACCACAGGCGGCCGTTTCCCGCCTCGCTTCGGAGCTCGAGGAGGCCCAAGACCGGCACCTCCGGCTCGCCGCCGACTTCGACAACTTCCGGAAGCGGATGACGAGAGAGCGGCTCGAGACCTGGGCCCGCGCGCAGGCCGATGTGGTCGCGAAGCTCCTCGACTCGATCGACGATCTCGGGCGCGTGGCCTCCGTCGCGCTCGATCAGGCGACGGCGGCCGACGTGCTTGCCGGCGTGGCGCTGGTCGAGCGGAAGCTCCTGAAAGAGCTGGAGGGCGCCGGGCTCGAGCGCATAGGGTCGGTGGGTGAGCCGTTCGATCCGCATCACCACGAAGCGATCGGTACGCTGCCCGCCCAAAGCGAGGCGGACGATCACACCGTGGCGGATGTGATCCAGCCCGGCTATCGCTTCGGCGGCGCGCTCCTCCGTCCTGCTCGCGTTCGCGTGCACACCTGGATGTCAGGCGACTGAGCCCATGCCCGCCACCAGGGACTACTACCAGGTCCTCGGCGTGGGCGAGAAGGCGAGCGCCGCGGAGATCAAGAAGGCCTACCGCCGGCTCGCCAAGCAGTACCACCCGGACGCCAACCCGGACAATCCGAAGGCGGCGGAGCGCTTCAAGGAAATCTCGGAAGCGCATGCGGTGCTCTCGGACAAGGAGCGCCGGAAGAAATACGACGCCATGCGACGCCTCGGGGCGTTCGCGCCGCGCGGCGGCGCGCGTGGACCGAGCAGCGCCCCGCGGATGGAGGATCTCGATTTCGGCGGGTTCGGAGGTCTCGGTGGGCTCGGCGATCTCTTTTCCTCCATCTTCGGCAAGAAGCGCGAGGAGCGTGGGGGGGAGACCGTCGACGTTACGGTCTCCGTGCCGTTCCGCGTGGCCGGGCTGGGCGGCCAGGTGACCGTCACCGTGCCGACCACCGACGCCTGCCCGACCTGCGGAGGGTCGGGGGCCGCGCCGGGCGCATCGGTGAGTACGTGCGGCGAGTGCCAGGGGCGGGGAACGGTGACGTTCGGCCAGGGCGGTTTCGCCGTGAGTCGGCCGTGCCCGGCGTGCCGGGGTCGCGGAAAGGTCGCTAGCAAGCCGTGCTCGACCTGCGCCGGGGCCGGCGAGGTCCGGACCGAGCGCAAACTCCTCGTCACGGTCCCGGCGGGAACCGACAGCGGGACCCGCGTTCGATTGAAGGGACAGGGCGGCCGAGCGCCGAAGGGCACGCCTGCCGGCGACCTCGTGATCACGTTTCAGATCGAACCCGATCGCTTCTTCCGGCGAGACGGGCTGAACCTCCTCTGCACCGTGCCGATCAACGTCGCCCAGGCGATGCTCGGCTCTCGCCTCCGTGTCCGCACGCTCGACGGCAAGCGCGTCGTGCTTCGCATCCCTGCCGGCACGCAATCGGGCCGCAAATTCCGCATCAAGGGGCAGGGAATCGAAAAGAACGGCCGGCGCGGCGATCAGCTGGTGGAGGTGCAGATCGTGGTGCCGGAGGGGCTCACTCCCGAGGCGCAGCAACTCGCTCGCGATTTCGCCGAGCGGGCAGGACTTCGCTACTAGTCGATCAGCCCGCCGCACGCCAAAGCAACGCGCCCGCCCAGCCGACCCCCAACGCATAGGCGAGCACCGCCGAGGTCACTCCGAGGCGCAGGACCATGACCATCGCGTCGAGCGACGGTGCGAGCACGGCAGCGAGCCAGGTGAACGGCATAGCCGCGGCGGCGAAGAGGAGACACCAACCGACGGCGCGCCAGGCGCCGGGCGCCCGGAAGAGCGACCAGGCGCCCGCGGTCACCGAGAGGAACACTGCGACGACCGCCATCTCGGCGGCGAAGGTGCCCACCTGCTCGAGTGCCGGTAGCGAGAGGTCCACGACGAATGCGACCGCCAAGAGCACCGCACCGACGATTCCGGCGGCGATCATCGTCCAGCCGGCGCGTTGTGCGTGCGGAATGGCGATAAACCCCAGGCCCCAGACGCCGATCAGCATGAGGAACTGACCGGCGACGAGTGCGAGCGCGCGTGTTGTCGACGGCCCGAGGGCGGCAAGCACGTGGAGGAGCGATACGGCGATGAGCACACCGCCATAGGTGCGGGTCATGTGGCGCTCGGCTCGCGCAGGGTGAGCGCACGGCGGCACGCCCGACACGCCACCGGATGGGGAATGCGCCATCGACCGTGCACGTCGAGATCCTGCTCGGCTCCGCAGTCGGGGCAGGCGCCATGCGCCCGCACCACGACCACCGCGGCTCGGGCGCGCGACCAGCCGAGGAATGCGCCGAGCGCCACGAAAGTGGGGACCAGGACGAAGTGCGCGACTGGAATGAAGACGCTTGCGAGTGCAGCTGCCCAGGCCGCACCCGCGCCCTTCGCGGCGCGACGGAAACGTTCCGCGCGGCCAAACCGGTGCAGGGTGACCGTCGCCGTCGAGGGAGTCTCGGCGTAGCCAGTAAGAGCGAGCTGCCGTTCGACCGTGTCCATGTCGGATTCGTGAAGACGCCCAATCGTACCGCAGCTCCGCAGCGGTCACAACATCGAGGCCGTTAGGTCCTTGCCGCTCCGATCTCCACGGCGATGTGCCGCCACCTCCCCTGTCGGAACCTGAGCACGCTGAGGGCGCAACGGGTCGCGTGCCCCAACAGGATCGCCAGCCAGATGTCGGTCGGGACGAGGCCGCGGGTGGCGTCGATCACGGCGCACATGCCAAGCGGCACGACGATCTGCGACACGATCGAGATGTAGAACGGGCTCCGTGTATCGCCCGTGCCCTGGAGCCCTCCCGTGTAGGTGAGTGCCACCGTGATGAACAACCCGGACACGCTCAGGAATCCCAGCAGCTGGACCCCCAGGCCGACGACCACCGGATCGTCCATGCCGAACACGCCGAGCAGCACGCGTGGGATGGTGAGGAAGAGCGTGCCGACGATCACCGCGACGCCGAGCCCGAAGCGTGCGGCCACGTGCACCGCGCGGATCGTGCGATCGGGACGTTTGGCCCCGAGGTTCTGGCCGGCCACGGCGGCGGTCGCCCCCATCAGGCCGACGGACGTCCAGGTGATGAGCGAAAACAGCTCCGTGTAGCCCACGGCATACGCTGCCTGTGCCTCGGCGCTCTGCTCGAGCGACCCGATGAATCGGAGAAGCAGCACGCCTCCGACGTTCATCGCCACTCCCTGGAGCCCGGTGGGGAGGCCGAAGCGAAACAATGCCCTGATGATCGACCAGTCGGGTCTCAAGTCCATGCCTTTGTGAAACACGACGACCCACCGTCCGGCGAACAGCCGGGAGAGGGCGTACACGCTGACCACCCCACCGGCGATCACCGTGCCCATGGCGGCGCCTGCCGTGCCAAAGGCTGGTATCGGCCCGAGCCCGCGGATCAGGATCACGTTCAGGATCATGTTGAGGATGGTCATCGCGATGCCGAGACGGAGCGGCGTGCGGGCGTCGCCGGCCGAGCGGAGCGCGCCGCCCAGCATGAAGAAGAGCATCATCCCAAACGAGAACACGAACATGATGCGGAGGTAGGGCAGCGCCTCGGCCTGCACCTCCGGTGTGGCGTTCACGAGGCGCACGAGCGATGGTGCGAGGACGTAGCCGATCGGCGCCAGGATGCCGACCAACAGTGCTCCTGCCGTGATGAAGGCCTGGTACACCGTCCGGTGCACCTTCTCGGCTTCGTTCGCTCCCGTGAAACGAGCAACCAGCACGCCCATTCCGGTGAAGAGCGAAACGATGAACACCATGACCACGAGGAAGATCTGCCAGGCGACGCCGATGGCGGCGTTCCCGGTGTAGCCAACGAAGTGGCCGACCATCGCATGGTCGACGATGCCTTGCAGCCCGCCGATCACGTTCTGGAGCATGGTCGGCCAGGCGAGCTTCCAGACGGCCCGGCCAATGGGGCCTTCGACGATCGAGCGATCGAACGAGCTCGCTGCTTTGGGCGGCGCTGCCATGACGGGATGCGAGCCTGCTGTGGTTGGCGACGCCGTAGCCTAGCACGGACGGAATGTCGGGAACAGGCTTGGGGACGCCCACCGTCTTCGACCGTCTCAGACCGCCTTCGACCGCCTCAGGCCGTCCTCGACCATCCCCTCACCGCCGATGCGCGTCCAATTCCCCTCGCAGAGGGGGGCCGCATCCCATCGGCCTCACGACGTTCGGGACCTTCCCCGGTCTCGACATCCATCCGGACGGCCGCCGGATCGTCTGCACGTCGGGCAAGGGTGTGAAGGAGCTGTGGGTGATGGAGAGCTTCCTGCCGGCCGCTCCTCCGAAGAGTAACCGCACGGTTCTGTCACACGTCGCACCGCTTGGATTGTCGCCCCGCCGAGCGTATGCTATAGGCTGGTGACGCCCATGCACGGAGGGCGTCACCAATGCCGGTCACGGCGAACTCTCACGTCAGTTCTACGAGCGATTGGGCGAAGACATTGCCAATGAGCTCGTGGAGTGGTTCAACGCGGTGGACGCCACGTATCGAGCCGATCTCACACGCCTCAACGAGGTGAACTTCCAGCGATTCGATGCCACGCTGGAGCAACGGTTGACACAGTTCAATGCCAGGCTGGAGCAACGGCTTGCGGAGTTCAACGTCAAGCTGGAAAACCGACTGGTGCAATTCGACGCGAAGCTGGAAAGCCGACTTGGAGTGCTCGACACCAAACTCGAGCAGCGACTGGCGCAGCTGGATGCCAAGCTGGAACGGCGGTTTTCGGACGTGAAGGCCGACGTCATGCGTCTCGAAGAGCGCATGGACCGCCGGTTTGACTCCACCCTTCAGCAACACCGAACCGCACTCGCAGAGCTGCGGGCCGAACTGATCAAGTGGATGTTCCTCTTCTGGGTCACCACGCTCGGGACACTAGTGGCGCTGCTGACGCTCTGGCCATGAGGCGCTACGAGCCTGCGGAGGTTGGCGCCAGAGCCTAGCCTGCCCGCGGCGTTCGGAACAGCCGTAGCCCGACCGCCCTGGACCGCCTTACCTACTCCCACTCGGCTGTAGCTTCCCCAGCTCCACCTTCCAGATCGCCCCGCCGAACGGAGTCTCCCTCACGGGGTCCAGAGCAACGCGTACCGACCGCTCCCGCAGCTTCCGACGATCTGGCCGCGGTTGTTGATTGCCTGGGCAACCGCATGCCCCCTGTACTCTCGACCAGGCGGTACGCCCAGGTTCATGATTCGGTTTTCCGGGCCGGGCCAGAGGAACGCGCTGAACCACGCGCCCGCCACCTGCGCCGTCCCGACGGCCTGACCACGATCGTTGACGGCGAGGCCGCGTGTTGGCCATCCCGCATCCAGGCTGCCCAGGTCTACGAAGGAACCGTTGTCCCAAAGAGCCAAATGCGAACCGCAGCACACAGGCGCCCCCACGTTTCCGATCGCCTGCCCGCGGTTGTTGATGCCATAGGCCCGACTCCAACGATACCCATCGGGCAACTCAAGCGGCGTCGTCGCTCCATTCGACCAGGTGAACGCCAGCCACTGTCGATCTGGGCCGGGGTCGTCCTGCACGCGTCCAGCGACTTCCCCGCGATTGTTGATCGCAAAGACCACGGTCCTGGTCCAAACCGGGAGGAGCTCGATCGCTGTGAAGAGGCCGCCCTCCCACACGAAGCCGTTCGGGGAGTCTGCATAGTGCCCGGCGACTTGGCCACGATCGTTGATGTCTCTCGCTCGCAGGTTGGCCCCGATCAACGTCAGCGTCCCATTCTCCCAGAGATACGACGCTGTCGGAGGATCGGGGGGCGGGCCTGGAGCGATGACGACCTGTCCCCGATTGTTGATCGCGTAGGCCATCAGGCCGGCGGGAGCCTCGAGGTCGATCATCGCTCCGTCCTGCCACATCACCGCGACTCTCTGTCCTGCCTCGTTCGGGCTCCACCCCACGACCTGACCGGACTCATTGATGTCGAGTGCCTCGCCCTCGCCGAGCACAGTGACGGGGATACCTTGATCAGTCAGAACGGTCGAAAGCTGCGGTCGATGGCCGGGAGTCACGTCGGGTGGTGTGAGCCTGCCTTCGCATGCCGTGAGCATGATAAGAAGAAGAGTCGCGGCAGGGATTCTCGATGCGTGCATGGTCCACCTCTCAGAACAATTGCTGTGGTCCCGAGCCGCAATCGCTTTCCTAGATCAGCGTTCACTCCCCACGGACTGGCTTTGCAGCTCCACCTTCCAAATCGAACCGCCGAGGGGCATCTCGCTCGAGTACGCCACCTGCGTCCCGTCGGGCGAGAGCTCGTACCACCACACCGAGCCCGGGTCGTCCGCGGTCAGGGCAACGGGCGCGTCGTTCGGATCGAGCGACACCAGCCAGATGTCTGTGTCGATCATGCTGGGCTCCGCGCCCATGCCGATCACCAAGAAGCCGCTCGCGTCGGGGAGCCATTGGAGCCCGGCCCACCACTTGGGGCCCGGGTCCAGCGTCAGCACGCGCGGCTCTCCGACCAGCTCCCCGGCCGCCGTCACCTCGACGAGCATCACGTCGTATCCCTCGGCGTGCCTGCCCGGGTCGGCGGGTGACTCGGCGTACGAGAGCGCCAGCATCTTCCCGTCGGGCGACCACTCGGGCCTCCACATGCCGACATCGGCTATCTGCCCGGGATGCGTGAGGATCCTCTTGACATCGCCGTCGCCGGCGACCGCCACAAAGAGTGACGTCTCAGTACCGGAGCGGCGTGTGAAGGCGATGCGATCACCGTGTGCGGCGAACCCATCGGGGAACTCGTCGGGCGCGAAGCTCCCGAGTAGTCGCGATGGCCCCGTGGGGCGGATTGCCCGAAGCTCCAATCGGTCCCCGTGGTCTTCGGCATACAGGAACTGCTCGCCTCCGTCCACCAGGTTGTAGCGCACAAAGCCGTTCCAGAGCGTGCGCGAGACCTCGCGAACCGCGCCCGTTTCAATGTCGAGGATCTTCCCGACCGGATTCGCCTGGCCCTCGACGGAGTTCGCGTAGAAGAGGTGTCTCCCGTCGGCGGACAAGACCGGACTCCAGCTCTTCGTGACGCTGTCCAACGCAAACGGGATCTGGCGCATCGGCCCCCCATCGATGGGTGCAAGCATCAGGATGCGCTCGCCGTTCAGACGGGTGCCGAAGAGCACGCTCGAGCCGCCGGCGGTCCAGCCCAAGGGTCGGTCCCATGAACGGGCCTCGTTCAACCGCCGCCCAGGCCCTCCGGTCACCGGAAGCACCCGCAGTGGTGCGGCCGTTGCCTG
>JBDHCY010000139.1:0-12139 GCA_039591795.1 Gemmatimonadota bacterium
GCCCTCGCGGTGCTGCTCGCTGCCGTCGCGTTGTGGGGCTGGCTCCGCCCGGTGCCAGAGACGCCCCGCCGGCCAGTCCAGTTTGCCATCGAGTCCGATTCTGCACACGTGATCACGTTTGGCCCACTCGCGATTTCGCCGGACGGTTCGACCATTGTCTACCAGGCGACGGGCAGCTCCGGAGCGTCCCTGTACCGCCGCCGTATTGACGAGCTCGACGCGCAACCGATCGCCGGCACGGAAGGCGGATTCGGGCCCTTCTTCTCGCCTGACGGGACCCAGCTCGGATTCAGCGTGGCCGGTGCACTCCGCCGAGTACCCGTGGATGGAGGCACACCTCGTACGATCGCCGAGTATGATGGCTCTTTCGTCAGCGCGACCTGGGCCGAGACCGATGAGATCCTGTTCAGCACATGGAGTCCGACACGTGTGTACACGGTCACCGCAAGCGGGGGTGTACCTCGGACCCACGACGTGCTGACCACCGTAGCAGGCAGTGGCGCCTATCTTGAGGGCCTACACTTCGTCCCCGGGACAGGCGCGCTCCTCTTCGCGCAGTCGCCCGCCGGTGGAGCAGCCTCCGTTTTCGGACTGGCTTCCACTGATGACGCGAGCGCGCGGGAAATCGCCCGAGGCAGGAGACCTCTGTACGTGCGGTCCGGCCACCTCGTCTACGTGACCGAGGACGGCTCGATCGTGACGCAACCGTTCGATCTAGGGACGCTCGACACGGTCGGTCCGGCCACGCGGATGGCTGAAGGACTGACGCTCGCCACCGCCCTGCTCGACGTCCCCCTGGCCACATCACGCACCGGAGTCGTGACCTATCACCTTCCGTTGGTGCAAGGTTACGAGCTCATCATGGTCGACCGCGAGGGGAACGAGCGACCGTTCCTCAGCGATCGCGCGTTCTGGGTGCCGCGGTTTTCGCCGGACGGTGGCCGTCTCATGTTCGGCACGGTGGGTGGACAGGAGGACATCTGGATTCACGACTTGGCCGGAGGGACCACGTCGCGCGTAACGTTCGATGGCCTTTCGAACAACGATCCCGTCTGGAGTCCCGACGGGCGCAGGATCGCCTTTTCCCGCGACGCCGCGCTCAAGGATCTCTACGTGCTTTCCACAAGGGGCGCCGATCCCGATCCCGATTCGTTGCTGTCGCAGGAGGGCGTCCAGTGGACGACCGACTGGTCGCCGGACGGCCGTCACGTCGTGTTCACGAGCGATGTGAACGGCGGTCAAGACATCTGGGTCGTTCCGGTCGACGGGGGCGGCGAGCCCCGAGCGTTCCTCGCCACACCGGCCCAAGAAGGGGCCGGCCGCATCTCGCCGGACGGTCGGTGGCTGGCCTATCACTCCGACGAGTCGGGCCAGTTCGAAGTCTACGTGCAGTCCTTTCCGGACCCTGGAAGGAAGCGACTGATTTCCACAACTGGCGGACGGGATCCGATCTGGGGACCGAGCGGACGGGAGCTGTTCTATTGGAATCCCGAGCAGCAGCTGGTGGCGAGCCAGTTGACCCTCGACGATGACATTACGGTCGCTCGGCGCGACGTGCTGTTTCGGTTCCCGGGCTACGTGGGCGGAGCCCACGCGCAATACGACGTGCACCCGGACGGCAACCGGTTCGTCGTCGTCCGCGGAAGCACCCGGGGCCGCGTGATCGTGGCACTCGACCTGATTGCTCAGTAGGTGCCGGGGCCGCGATCCGAATGACCGCCATCCTGAATCACCATCACACGATATGGAGCACGACCGTGGTGTCTCGCATCCAGCCACTGTACCTCCTGATTCCCGCGTTGCTGATAGTGGGAGCGGGCTGTACCCCGGCGCCGAATCCCGACATCGGTCGTTACGAGCCAATCGAATGCCCCTTGGGCGTGCTTGATGAGAGGGAAGTTGCGTGTGGCCTGATCAGCGTTCCCGAGCGCCACGAACGACTCCACGGGCCGGTGATCAAGCTCGCCGTTGCGCAGTTTCGGAGCCCGAATCCGGAGGCCGCACCCGATCCGCTCGTATTGAACAACGGTGGCCCCGGCGACTCCAACTTCGAGGGCTTCTTCCCAGTGCTGGCGAGCCCGCTCGCTGATGCGCTTCTGGCGCAGCGAGACGTGGTGATCGTCGAACTGCGCGGCCTATTCCACTCGCAGCCCAACCTGGTCGCCGACGAGGTGTTCGAGGCGCAGTTGGACATGGTCGGGAAGGACATCAAGGGTCCGGAGGCGAACGCGATTCTGCTCGATGCCATGCGGCGCTCGCAGGCACGGTTCGTCGAAGAGGGGATCGACCTGCCGGCGTACAACCATGTCGAAATGGCTGCGGATATCGATCTCGTGCTCACCAAGCTCGGATACGACCGGTTCAATCTCTTTGGCACCTCAGCCGGCACGATGGTCGCCCAGGATGTCATGCGTGGCTATCCTGAGAGACTGCGCGCTGTGATTCTGAACGCCGCCGTGCCGAATGGACCAGCCCTTTTCGAACAGATGTTCGTGAATGCCGCGACTTCGTTGAGACGGTACTTCACTCTTCGACATGCTGGCCAACCTCAATCGGTCTCCGGTTGAGTTGGACGTGGTCAATCCCGCATCGGGCGAAGAGACCACGCTGGTGCTCAATGGAGACAAGGTGTCGTCATGGGTATTCGTGTCGATGTATTGGAATACACAGATCGTCCATTCGCTGGATCGTTTCACGAATGGTGACTTTGCGGAGATCCAGAACGACCCCAACATCTTCTTTCCCATGCCCCGATTCGCCTATGCCTTGGGGTACACCGCCACGGTCGCGGCCAATCCGGATTTCGCCGCAGATGACGATCAGATCGCAGATCGCGACAGGCCATTCGTCGATGGCCTCGCACTCTTCTTCTCGCCGCGCCTGATGGAAGCCACACGAGAACTATGGAGGGACCATCAGTCGCCGTCGGCACAGCCTGATCCTCTCGTATCGGATGTGCCGACGTTGATGATGAACGGCGCGCTCGACCATGTCCTCCCGAAGGAGAACCTCGATGAGTTCGCCTCAGGCCTGAGCCATGGGCACCTCTTCGTCTTCGAAGGTGTTGCGCATGCCCCGGTCGACGTTGGTGACTGCGCGCTCAACATGATGATGGCGTTCCTGGCCGATCCGTCCGAGGCGCCGGATGCTTCCTGCATGGCCGACTACCGCCACACGTTTGCGTTGCCGGAGTAGGCCGGCTTTCAACCCTATCGGGCTGCCACGAGGAAGGACCCGTCCCGCTCGCTCGAACGGTGTGCTGCATCCGGACGGCGAGCGGTTCGTCATCGTGTGGGGGATGATCCAGAGCCGAGCGAGATGTCGGAGCGTGCCGAGCTAGAACTCGAGCGTCTGCCTCCCACCCCGCAGCGGACGCTGCTCTCCTTGCCATTCGAACACACCGGTGAGGCTCGGCGGTAGCGACACCCTAGCGGTCAACCCGTCTTCGCCGTTCCGTACCAGCTCGACGTCGATGCTCCCGTCCGGGTGAGGAATGCTTCCTTCCGCCCGACGCAGCGCGCCGAGGTGCGGCGCAATGCGCACGCGACGGAAACCCGGGGCGGCCGGCCGAATCCCCACGACGGTTGCCAGGAGCCCGTAGTTCGGGTGCGCGCTCCAGGCGTGGGAGTCTGAACGTGTCGGCTCGGGTCGCTCCGGCGTGGTCGTGAGCCCCATGGCCAGCATGGCACGCCAGGGCTCGAGCTGATCGATGTAGTGATCGCCGAGGCCGGACCGGTTGAGTGCTTCCAGGAGATAGTAGCCGAAGTAATAGGTCGCCTGCGTCAGCGTGGTATCGGAGAGGATCTTCCGCATCAGTGCCCTCTCTTCGCCCACAGGCTGGGAGTCCACGAGCAGTGCCATGACGTTGGCTTGCTGGCTGAAGCGTTGGCGATCCGGCACGTCACGGAATAGGCCACGATCGGGATCCCATGCCTGCCGGCGGACCGCGGCAACCACGGAGTCGGCGAGGGCACGGTAGCGATCCGCCTCGCTCGCGGTTCCCAGTGCCCGCTCGATCTCGGCGGCGCGCCCGAGTGCGTAGGCGTACTGCAGCGTGATGATCGTCGAACGTCCCTCCCTGCCACCCGGGGGGACGCCGCCCTGCCAATCGTTGGCCCAATCGACGAAGGGCCACCACTCGATCGGGCCAACCATCCCCTGGTCGTCCAGCCGGTCCTCGAACCACGAGAGTACGCTGCGGATGCCGGCGAGAAACCCTCGTACGAACTCCGGGTCGTCGCGGTGCATCCAGTAGTCGTGCACCATCGCGATCCAGATGAGCGAGAAGGTCGGAATGTATTGCGGGAGGTCGGACGGGTAGCGGCTCGCCGTGATCCCCTCGGGGATGCGCGAGCGGTCGAAATGGGAGATCGCCTGCCGTACCAGCCGATCATCGTCGCTCATGTAGAGCGAGATCAGCGCCTGGATGCGGGAATCTCCGATGTACTGGAGCTGCTCGTAATACGGGGTATCGAAATAGGTGTCGAACGAGCAGAGACGGAGCGCGCGCCAGTCCATCTCCCATACGTCGGAGAGCCACGGGACGTCGCTCTCGAAGCGCGCCCGCAGTTCGTAGGGATACCCCGTGAAGATCCCGTGGAGATCGTGGATGCGGAGCGGATCGGTCGCGGTTGCGACGTCCATCCGTACGTAGCGGTACGTGCGAAACCAGAGCGTCTGGAACCGCCGGTTCGCACCGCCGTCCGGGAAGAAGGCGTCCCTCACTCCGGAAAGGTGCTTCCCTTCGATCTCGTCGCGATTCCCCTTGCGCCCGTCGGCGTCCTTCAAGGCCTCGCCGTACGTCAGCACGATCTCGCTCCCGGCACCTCCACTCACGTGTAGCACGGAGTACGCGTTGGTCAGATGCGACTGATCGAGGAGCAGACTCGCTCTCGTGTTCGGGGGCACCGTCAGGTCGTCTCGACCCTGCAGAAAATGGTCATCTGGCGCGACGCCGCTTGCACGGCGTACGCGGGCGTAGCGCACGACGCGTTCTTCCATGGGCGGAATTGAGCGGGGGACCAGATGCCATCCCCACGCTTCACCGGTCTGGTGTGACCCACGGAGCCGAGTGATCTCGGCATTCCAGCCGGTGATCGTCGCGGCGTTGAGCCATTCACGGTCGTCGTAGTCTTCTTGCTCCCAACCCCACGGATAGAGACTCCCATTGACCGATTCCCCGGGCGGCGCGGCATAGTATCCGCCAACATCACTGCTTCGGATTGGAATGGGCTCGTAACCCGCGTCGTGCAACACCTTCCAGTCTTGATTCGTGTTCGCGATTGCTTCCCGCTCGCCGTCTGCCTGGAGCAGAAAACCTGTCTGATAGCTGAACTGGGCGACCGGGCGCTCCGCGCCCCAATTCCACACGATCGCCCCCAGCACGTTTTCTCCCGCATGCAGATACGGAGCCAGATCCACCGTCTGATACCGCCAGTGCATGAGGTCCGAGCGTTGCGGTCCGGCGGCGACCTGCTGTCCGTTGACGAAGAAGCGGTAGCGATTGTCGGCGGAGACGTGAGCGACGAACGTCTCGGGTGCGTTTTCCAACGTCACCACGCGCCGGAAGTGAAACACGCCGTATTGGTCGCGCGGTACGCCCGGGTGGAAGATCCAGTAGGCTGCCGGCGCGGCGCTGAAGACGCGCGGCCCGTCCGACTGTGCCTCACAGGGTCTTGGGGTGCTCCCGTGCAGCAGGACGAAGGCCAGGAGTATCGGCGTGCGGAGAGAGCCGTGCACTGTGATGTCGACCGCGTTGGGGTGTCGGTACGGGAGTCTCGCCCTCCCCTGGCGAGTATGCTCTTCCGGCGTGAGGCTGTCCAGTCGCTCGGTTGAGCGTTGCGACGCCCTGCTCGGCATCGGACTGATCATACGTCGCCCGCTGGTCCTCGACTCGCCCAACACACCAGTCTTTCCATTCGGTCTCGGGCAGCTCCGGGTGCCGGCTCCGGATCCAGGCGGCCTTGAGATCCCACGCGGCCGCCCGCAGGGCCTCGCTGGCCCGGATCTTCTGCTCCGGGCTCATGGCGCGAATCAGCTGTTTCTGCAGATCGAGGGTCGGCGTGGACATGCATGAAAGGTGTCCCGCCCTCGTCCCCGCGGCAACCGGACCCGGACATGCCTCCCCTGACCCGACGAGTGTGCGATCACACTACGTTTCTGCTGCCGGAATAGGCCGGCTGCTATGCTGTCGGGGCGCAGCGACAGGTCGTTTAGTCGCTGCCAAGTCCATCCCGACCCAACGCGCCGGCGCGCGTGAGAGGCTCAATGAACCCACCGCATACGCTCCCTATCCGGATCGGCCTGCTGGCGATCGTCGGGACACTCCAAGGCTGCACCTCGGATCCTCCCGCTGCCGCGTCGGTCATGACGGTGAACGGCGCGATCGCGCCCGAACAAATGGGGACCACGTTGCCGCACGAGCACGTGCTGGTCGACTTCGCCGGCGCGGAGGTGGTGAGCCCCGACCGCTACGATCGAGCGGAAGTCTTCACCACGGTCCTGCCGTACCTGCAACGGGCCCGCACACTCGGCGTGCAGACCTTGGTCGAAGCCACGCCGGCGTACCTGGGGCGCGATCCGCTCCTGCTCAAGCAACTCGCCGACGCCAGCGGAATGCACCTGCTCGTCAGTACAGGCTACTACGGCGCCCGTGAGGACCAGCACCTACCGCGTCATGCTTTCGCCGATCCGGCCGATTCGCTTGCGGCTCGCTGGATCCGCGAATCGATGACCGGCATCGAGGGGACGGGCATCCGGCCCGGCTTCATCAAGATCGGCGTTGACGCCGGCCCCCTGTCCGAGATCGACCGCAAGCTGATTCAGGCAGCGGCGCGCACCCACCTGCGCACGGGCCTCACGATTGCCGCCCACACGGGGCCGGCCGCCGGCGCGCTGGATCAGCTGGCCGTGCTGGAAGTGGAAGGCGTCGATCCGAGCGCCTGGATCTGGGTCCACGCCCAAGCCGACGACGACTCCACGTATCACGCTCGCGCGGCACGGAGCGGTGCATGGATTTCGTTCGATGGACTCGCGCCCGGCACCGTCGAGCGCTACGTGGCGCGGGTTGGGTTCATGAAAGCGGAGGGCCTGTTGCATCGCGTGCTCGTCTCGCACGATGCAGGGTGGTATCACGTCGGTGAACCCGGTGGAGGGACCTTCCGGCCGTACGAAACGCTGTTCACGGAGTTCCTGCCTGCCCTCGAGGCCGCCGGCTTCACGGGGGAGGAGATCCACCAATTGATCGCCGTCAACCCCGCCGAGGCCTTCACCGTCCGCGTTCGGGTGCGCGAACCGTAACACGCGGGCGATGGACGACTCCGTGCACACGGCACATACTTGGGTGTGAGCGACTGAGGAACGCTTCAACACGCGAAACCGTAGGGGTCCGCAGAGACGCGAGGCTGCTGAATGACACGCCGACATATTGCCTTTGCCACCGCCGCCGCTCTTCTGGCTGGCTGCAGTAGCAACCAGGCTACTCAGCTACCCGAGGATCAGAATCAGGACCCTCCGGCCCCCACGTGGGAGCTCGCCTGGGCCGACGAGTTTGACGGGAGCGTGATCGACCAGGGAACGTGGACGCCGGAGGTCATGCCCGATCCGTTCAACGAGGAGCTGCAGTACTACACCGACCGGGTAGACGCCGACCCCGGCGCCAACGCCTGGCTGGAAGGTGGCGCACTGATCATCGAGGCGCGCCGCGAGGACTTCGAGCACCGGAAGCACACCTCCGCACGGCTCATTACGAAGGGCAAGCGAGAGTTCCGCTACGGCCGCTTTGAAGCAAGGATCCGGCAGCCCGGAGAGGTAGGCATGTGGCCCGCCTTCTGGCTGCTCGGTGGCAATATCGACGACGTCGGGTGGCCGCGTTGTGGTGAAATCGACATCATGGAAGGCAAGGGGCGGCTCCCACAGTGGACGTCCGGCGCTGTCCATCGTGGTCCCGATGCGTCTGCCAACCGGATCACGTCGGGAGAATATGAACTCGCCTCCGGCAGCTTTCACGACGAGTGGCACGTGTTCGCGGTCGAATGGGAACCGGGGCGAGTCCGCTGGGAAGTCGACGGCGCCCCGTTCCTGGGGGTCAGCAAGACACCGGGCGAGGACCCCGTCTACTGGCCGTTCGACGAGGGGCACACGTTCTTCATCATCCTGAACCTCGCGGTGGGCGGCTGGTTCGATAACCCGCACTTGCCACCGGACGACATGTCACCGCAACGGCTCTACGTAGATTACGTGCGTGTGTATAGCCGATCGGCGGATGGAGCGCCCTGAGGAGGAGACGAGTCATGAACGCCAGAGTTCTGTGTTGGATGGTATCCGGAGCGCTGACGGCGGTTCTGGCCTGCACGCCGAACGACGCCAAGCAGGCTGCGGCCGATCCCTGCGCCGGCGTGAATGTGTTGAGCGAAACCGAGCGGGCCGAGGGCTGGACGCTGCTCTTCGGCGGAGCAAGCCTGTCCGGATGGCACGGTTACAACGCAAGTACCCTCGAGTCGTGGACGATCGAGGACTGCGCGATCAAGTCGGTGGGCACCGAGGGCAACTACGGTAGCGACATGCGGGCCGACCTGGTCACGGACGGCGAGTTCACCAACTTCGAGCTCAGCATCGACTGGAAGGCCTCTGAGGGTGGCAACAGCGGCCTCATGTACGGAGTAATCGAGGACGAGCGGTACGACGCCGCCTGGAAGACGGGTCCCGAGTACCAGCTCGTGGACGACGTCGGCTTCGCGAGCGAGTTGGAGGAGTGGCAGAAGGCCGCCGCCAACTACGCCATGCACCCAGCGGCAGAGGACAAGCCCCTGAAGCCGGTGGGAGAGTGGAACACCAGCCGGATCGTCGTGAACGGTGACCACGTGCAGCACTGGCTGAACGGTGCGAAGGTCGTGGAGTTCGAGCGCTGGACCGACGAGTGGGAGACCCTCAAGAACGCCGGAAAGTGGCAGGATGCGCCCGACTACGGCAGCGCCGCGACCGGCCGCATCGTGATCCAGGACCACGGCAGCGTGTTCTGGTTCCGGAACGTCAAGATCCGGGAGATCACCCGGGAGTAGCCGTGGGGACCCGGCGCCTCGGAGCGAGCGCGCCGTGATCGGTGCTTCGCTCGCCCTGCTGGGAAACGACGCCTATGTTTGCCGGCCATGGCTGAGATCACCGCCCGCCTCTCCACCGCCCTCGCCGACCGATACCGGATCGAGCGCCGCCTCGGCGAAGGCGGCATGGCGACGGTCTACCTCGCCGAGGACCTGAAGCACAAACGCAAGGTCGCGGTGAAGGTGTTGCGCCCGGAATTGGCTGCCGTCCTCGGGGCCGAGCGGTTCGTGCAGGAGATCACCACCACCGCCAGTCTCCAACACCCGAACATTCTTCCCTTGTTCGATTCGGGTGAGGCCGACGGGTTCCTCTATTACGTCATGCCCTACATCGAGGGCGAGACGCTCCGCGAGAAGCTCAACCGCGAGACGCAACTCGGCATTGACGAGGCGGTGAAGATCGCCATTGAGGTCGGCGAGGCGTTGGACGCGGCGCACCAGCAGGGGGTAATCCACCGCGACATCAAGCCCGAGAACGTCTTGGTCCACAAGGGCCGACCGATGGTGGCGGACTTCGGCATCGCGTTGGCCGTGAGTGCCGCGGCGGGTGGGCGGATGACCGAAACCGGGCTCAGTCTCGGCACCCCACACTACATGTCACCGGAACAAGCGACGGCCGAGAAGGACATCACGGCGCGGTCGGATGTGTATTCCCTCGGGAGCGTGCTGTACGAGATGCTGGCAGGCTCCCCACCCCATCTCGGAGGTTCGGCCCAGCAGATCATCATGAAGATCGTGACGGAGGAGGCAGCTCCAGTCACGAGCATGCGAAAGTCGGTGCCCCCGAACGTGGCGGCGGCCGTGGGGAAGGCGCTGGAGAAACTCCCGGCCGACCGCTTCGCGAGCGCCGCGGAGTTTGCGGCCGCACTCCGGAATCCGGCGTTCGAGTCGAGCGCCGTTGGCATTGCGACTCGTCGGGCGACCGCCGCGCCGCTGAAACGCCGTCACCTCCTGACCGCCGCCCTCGCCACGACGACTCTCCTCGCCATCGCGTTCGGGTTGCTCGGCTGGTTCCGATCACCGCCCGAGGCGCGGATCATCCGATTCGAGGTCAGTCTGCCCAACCTGCGCTACGCCGCTGGCAAGAGCCTGACCCTCTCGCCCGACGGACGCCGGCTCGTGTTCGGCAGCACCGGGCCAGAGGCTCGCGGCGCCGCCCTCTGGCACCGGGAGCTCGACGCCCTCGAGGCCGTCATGCTCGCCGGCACTGACGGAGCGACGGACCCGAGCTTCTCACCCGATGGACGGTCGGTGGCGTTCGCGACGACGAACCTGGGTGCCGCTCCGGGTCCGATCCGCATCGTCTCGCTGGACGGCGGGCCGCCGGCCACGATCGGGACGGGATTCCCGCCCGTCGACTGGGGCGAGGACGGATACGTGTACTTCCTCACCGGCGACTCCCCGGGGAGCGACGTCGATCGAGTGATCGTCCGGGTGCCCGCGCCGACGGGCGGCCAGCTGGATACGGTCTTCCGTGCGGGCTCCCTGGCGCCACTCTGGATCGACGCGCTGCCGAGTGGTCGCGGGATGGTGTTCACCTTGTTCGCGCGTGCGGACGCCTCGGAGATCAACGTGGTTGACTTCGAGACGGGTGAACGATCATCCGTCGGGCCGGGAGTGTACGCCCGGTACGCCGCGTCCGGGCATCTGCTGATCGCGCAAGGCGACGGGTCGCTGACCGCGCTCCCGTTCGACGAATCGACGCTTCGCGCGACCGGTCCCGCCTTGCCGATGCTGGAGGGGCTCTGGGTGGGGCCGTTCGGGGACGCCCAATTCACCGTTTCCGAGAACGGGACGTTCCTCTATGTACCGGGCAGCTCCTGGGGCGAATCCATAGTCTCGGTCGACAGGGAGGGCAACGAGGAAGTCGTCGATCCCGATTGGACGGGCGTCGACTTCCGCTACCTGGCACTCTCCCCGGACGGGAATCGGCTAGCGGTCAGCATCTTCGACGGCGAGTGGGAAGACATCTGGATCACGCCGATCGATCGGGCCCAGCGCCTGAAGCTGACCTTCGGCAACGGTCGAAACACCCGCCCGGTCTGGTATCCCGACGGGCAGTCACTGCTCTTTCTCTCCGACCAGGGCGGCGCAGGCCCCACCGGATTTCGCGCCGCGCCGCAGGCGACGGGGCCAACAGAGCCGGCGTTGTATCGCCGGCGGGCCAACGGCAGCGGCGACGCCGAAGTGATTCGGCCCGCGGATCAGAGTTGGGCGAGCGCCGTCCTCTCGCCGGACACATCGTGGATGGTGGTGGCCACGCGGAGCGACACGGACGGCGCCGGCGACATCCTGGGACTACGCCTCGACGGCGACACCGGCGTCACTCCCCTCGTGGCAACGCCCTTCACGGAATCGCAACCTGCCTTGTCCCGCGACGGGAACTGGCTCGCGTACGTCTCGAATGCGTCGGGCAGGACGGAGGTCTATGTCGTGCCGTTTCCCAACACCGGCGACGGGCGATGGCTCGTCTCGGGGGAGGGCGGACAGGAGCCACTGTGGGCCCACAGCGGCGAGGAGCTCTTCTACAAGAGCGCCGGGCGGTTGATGGTGGCCGACGTTCGAACCAGTCCCAGCTTCGACGTCCGAAGCGAGCGGCCGCTCTTCGACATCACAGCGCACCAGAGCGATGTGGTCCATCGGCGCTATGACATCACGCGCGACGATGCTCGTTTCATCATGATTCGGAACGTTCCGTTCGAGCGGGAAGGCCGGAACCCCGTTCTGGTTGTGAACTTCTTAGAGGAGCTGAATGCACAGGTGAACCGCTGAGGGTCACGCCGCAGGAGGGCTTAAGTCCGGGAGGTCACGCACCCGCCACAAGCCGAGCGCCTTGTCCGCGAAGGCGCCGTCCTGTTCCGTACACTGTTCCGAGAGCAGCTCTACCGGCTGAGGGAAGGAAAACGGGGGCGCCTCGAGATTGATCGGTCTCCAGTCGCCGGTCACGATGTCGCGGAGGCCGCGCTCGTCGGTGAACGTCGTCGTCAGCACGTACTCGATCCGACTGCTCCGGATGTTGGCGATGGCATTCGCAATGTCGG
>JBDHCY010000140.1:0-9609 GCA_039591795.1 Gemmatimonadota bacterium
TGGCGCACCACGAAGTCGCTACCGAGCTTGCTCGCATCATCACCCTCGTGGGAGACGGTCATACGCGGCTCACGCTGCCGTTCGATGAAGGTGCCGGGTTCTTCACCGGGCACAGCCGCACCGAGCCGCCCGGCATTCCCGACCTCGTCTTCCGGCACCTTCCGGTACGTCTCCACCTCTTTGCCGATGGCCTCTTCGTCACCCGCGCCTCGTCGGACTTTCGGCATGTGTTGGGTTCGAGGGTCGTGCGGATCGGCCGCATGAGCGTCGACGACGCCATCGCTGCGGTCTCGCCAACCGTGCACCATGACAACCCACAGCAGTTGTCGGATCTCCTCGCGCTGTGGCTCGTCGTTCCTGAGCTCCTGCACGCGCGCGGCGTGGTCGCTACCCCGGGGCGTGTCCCGCTCGAAGTGGAGGATGCCGCTGGTGTACGTGCTGCCGTCGAGCTCAGACCCGTTCCGCTCGGCGCGAGCGTCGAGTGGCTCGACGCCAGACAGACGGACGCCGTCCCACTGATGGAGCGTGAGCCGACCCGGCGCCACTGGTTCGTTCCGCTACCGAACGGCCGCACGCTGTATGCGCGGTATCGCGAAGTGCTTGACGACAACGACGAAACGATCGCCGAGTTCGCCGATCGGCTCTTCGCGCACGTTCGGGACAACGGGATCGAGCGGCTCGTGCTCGACATCCGCGGCAACGTGGGTGGGAACGGATTCCTGAACGGCCCGCTGGTTCGGGGCGTCGTCCGAGCGGAGCCGCTCTGGGCTCCGGGCGGGCTGTTCGTGCTCATCGACCGCGGCACCTTCTCGGCGGCAGTGATGCTCGCCATCGACCTCGAGAGCCGGACACCGGCGATCCTCGTCGGCGAGGCCACGGGTGGGAAGCCCAACGGGTACGGCGATTCCCGCCGCGTTCGCCTTCCTGAGACGGGCCTCACCATCCGCGCGTCGACGCTGTACTGGCAACTGTCCGATCCGCGCGACGAACGGGACGCCGTGACACCCCACGTCCCCGTGGCGACGCGCTTCAACGACTATCACGACATGCGCGACCCGGCGCTGGATACGGTATTGGCCATGGTTGGCGGATCGAGCGACCCGATCGGCGTCTGGGAGGGAACGCTCGGCTTGGAGTACCAACGATTCGATGTGCGGCTCAGCTTCGCGCGAGACGGAGCGGCGTGGTCGGGGGTCATTACGCTCCCGGCGGTCGGTGCCAATGAGCTACCGCTCGAGGGCGTGCAGCTCAGTGACGGCGAACTGTTGTTCCGCTTCCGAATCGGTGGCGGCCTCGCGACCGCTCGTGTTCGCTCGGCGAGCGCGGTGATGACCGGCACGGTCGACGTGGCTGGGTCGGTGTTCCCGCTCGTGCTCTCACGCCTCGCTGACGACGAGCTGCCGCCGTCCCGGCGGGAGTAGGTGCTCCTCGTGGGCACCGGACTCCTGGTGTGAGTTCGTCCCTGGACTGAAGCCCGGGCTCGGCCGATGCGCGTCCTCAAGGACGCCGTTTTTCGACGAGGATCTGGCCCTCTGCGAAACCGTCCTGCGTGACCCCCCGTAATGTGCCTATCCCGGGTCGCCCACTTGGGAATCGACAGCGGATCGAGGCACGATCATGAAGGGAACTACCGCTCTCCCCTGGCTGGTGGTGAGCACGGTTGTCCTTGCCAGTCCGGTTTCGGGTGCTGCGCAGCAGGTCGACTCTACGCTCGACCTCCGCTCCGATCCTCGGATCGCCGCCATCTTCGACGACTTCCGGGACACGATCCGTGTGCAGATGCGCGAGCGGGACGTGCCCGGCCTCGCGATCGCGGTCGTGGATCGAGACGGGATCGTGTGGGCGGAGGGGTTCGGCTACACGGACACGTCGCAGCGGCGTGCGGTCGACACGAAAACGGTATTCAGCCTGCAGTCCATCTCGAAGTCGGTCACCGCCCTCGGGGCGTTGATCGCCGTGCGCGACGGCCTCGTGGACCTCGATGAACCCGTCACGACCTACCTACCGGGGTTCACCGTGCAGAGCCGTTGGGAGCAGCGACCGGTCGAACAGATGACGCTGCGACGTCTTCTCAGCCATCATGCCGGCTTCACCCACGAGGCCCCAATCGGAAACAACTACGACACGCAATACCCGTCGTTCGAGGCGTACGTCGAGAGTATCTCGAGCACGTGGCTTCGCTATCCCGTCGGACAACGTCACAGCTACGCGAACCTCGGCGTGGACCTGAGCGGATACATCCTCGGGACGAGGTCCAACTCGTCGTTCCCCGAGTACATGCGCGAACGAGTGCTCGAACCGCTCGGCATGGCCGGGAGCTCGTTCGATTGGGACGTCATTCGCGACGCGGTGAACCGCGCTCAGGGACACTGGGCGGGGTACGACAGCGTTCCGCTCACCTTCGCCTTGATCCCTTCCGGAGGCCTGTACTCGAACGCGGAGGACATGGCGGCGGTGGTGCGCCTTCACCTCAATGGCGGACGAGTCAACGGACGTGTGCTCGTCCCTCCCGAATTGCTCGACCAGATGTACGATCCCCAGTTCGCGGCGGCCGGCCAGATCATGGGGTATGGCCTCGGACTTCGGAGATACTTGCGATACGATCGCTATCACTTCAATCACAACGGCGCCGGCTTCGGCTTTCAGGCACACATGGCGTGGTATCCGGAGTACGCCGTCGGTATCGTCGTGCTCACCAACTCGATGGGACACAATCTCACGAGTTCGCTCCCCTATCGGCTCGTCGATCGCGTGCTCAAGACCAAGCTCGGAAGCCTCCCACGCCCGGGCGTGCCGTACCAGGATCTCACCCCGATCGACGTGCCCGCGAGCTTCAAGCACCGGTTCCTCGGGACCTACATCGGCCGTGGCGCCGACCTGAACCTCGTGATGCGGGGCGACACCCTGGGGGCGTGGTTCGGCGAGCAGCTCGGCTTCCGAGAGTGGCAGTTCACCTCGAGGTCAGAGGCGTTCGTGGATTTCGGCGCGAACCGCTGGCTCGTGCGCTTCGTGTTCGACAGTGCCGGGCGTCCAACATTCTTCAGACGGGCGAACGACGGATTGACGTTCGACTACAACGACGGTCCAAACGACCCGCCGGGACCCGACAAGACCGAGTGGAATCAGTACGAAGGCACGTACGTCGTCAGCGTGTGGGACCAACGGGACGTCGAGGTCACGGTGCACCGCAAGAACGGCTACCTGTATTTCAACGAAGCGCGGCTCGAGGAATACCGTCCAGGGCTGTTCTTCAGTACGGGGGGCGAGGCGCTCGACTTGCGAGGGGATCCGCCGACCTGGCGGAACATCAAGCTCAGGCGCAGCCAACCGTGAGTGTGTCGCGGGCAGCTGGTGCGCCACGGGTGCCGCAGCGTTGGGTACTGCGACGACTCGGGCGCTAGCACATGGACGCGATCGAACAGGTGCAGCTGCGCCGGTTGGGGCATGGGTTTGCGGTGGCGTCCGGGAGGTATGACGATCCCGACGACCCCGGCGATGTATCGCATTTCCAGGCACTGACGACGGCACGCTCTGCCACTGTCGGCATCGGCAACATCGCGGGAGCGGCGTGGGCCATCCACTACGGCGGACCGGGAGCCCTCTTCTGGATGTGGGTGACCGCGTTCGTCGGCATGGCTACGAAGTTCGCCGAGGTGACGCTCGCCCAGGAATACCGTGTCGTGGATCCCGACGTACACCCTCGTGCTGCTGTCCGGCAAAGTGCGCGAGCTGAGCGCCAGCTACTTCACGCGGCAGCCATGGCGCACGCAGCCGACCAGGAGGGGCGAGCCGCCACGGTAGCCGGCTGAATCGGGCCGGCGTGCTGAAGCCTCACCCCAGCCGGCGCACGGCGAGCATCGTGATGTCGTCCGCCTGGTCCATTCCCTTGCTGAAGACATCGACATCGCCGAGGATCGCGCCGAGGAACGCGTCGGGTGCGAGCGTTGCCGACGCGCCCACCCTCACGAGCAGTCGCTCCTCTCCGTAGAACGCCCCAGCCTCGTTGCGCCCTTCGGTGACACCGTCGGTGTGCACGAGCAGCGTGGCGCCCGGCTCGAGCTGCGCCGTACCCGTACCGAACTCGAGCCCGGGCAGGAGTCCGATCGCGGGACCGGTCACTGGGAGTCGTCCGATCGTCCCATCGGCGGACAGGAGCACGGGTGGTTCGTGGCCGGCGTTGAGATAGCCGAGGCTGCCGCTCCCCGGTTCCAGCACGCCGAGGAAGAGGGTCGCGAACATGTGGCTCTTGCCGTGCGTGTCGGCGATGTAGTGGTTGAGCAGCTCGGCGAGGCGTTCCAGGCTCGCTCCCTCGTCGAGGAGGGCGCGGACGAGACTCCGAATCACGGCCATGAAGAGCGCCGCCCCCACGCCCTTGTCGCACACGTCACCGACGGCGAGGACGGTCTCAGTGCGCTCTCGTGGGATGAAGGCATCGTAGAAGTCACCGGAGACCTGCCGCGCCGCGCGGAACCGCGCCGCCAACTCGTAGCCCGGTGGGGCAGGGAGGGTATCGGGAAGAAAGCTCGACTGGATTCGTCGTCCGATCTCGAGCTCGCGTTCGAGGCTTTCGGCGTAGAGTCGCTCTCGGTCGTGCAGCCGCTTCTTGGCCAGTGACGAGCTCATGCGGGCGCGCAGGAGCAGGGAATCGAACGGCTTGGGCAAAAAGTCGTCTGCGCCCAGCTCGATGCAGCGAGCGATCGCCTTGGTCTGGTCGATGGCGGAGATCATGATGACCGGGATGTGCGCCAGCGCGGGATCGGCCTTGAGCCGCTCGAGCACCTCGAAGCCGTCCATCTCGGGCATCGTGATGTCTAGGAGGACGAGGTCGAATGGTCCCGCGTTGAGTCGCTCGAGCGCCTCGATCCCGTGCTCGGCGACGGCTACCGTGTGGCCGAGTCGCTTCACTCTGCGCGACAGCAGGTCGCGGTTCATCTCGTTGTCGTCCACGACGAGCACCCGTGCCGGCTCGGCGGTGCCGGGTCGGCCGCTCGGGGTCGGCTCCGGAGCTCGCGGTGTGGCCACCGTGCGTTCGGCCGGGCTCAGCTCGGGGGCGATTCGGTGGCGCTCGCGAGCAGCCGCCGAATGTAGGGGATGTGCTCCTCCGCAGCGCGAGCTCCCTGCTCGATGACGTAGGGGAGCTTGCCGGTGTCGAAGACGCGCACGCGCTTCTCGAACACCGGCACCACCGGGATCACCTCGGCGTGGTGCACGGCACTGTGAAACGCGAAGCGCGACTTGAGGAGGCTGTTGGTCATGATGCTGCTGAACTGAAACGCGAAGTGCCAGGGGTTCTTGATCACCGGCTGATTCGGGCTCTCGAAACCCATCGCGACGATGACGTTCGCGCCCTCTCGCATCGCGACGTTGACCGGGAGCGGGTCGGACAGGAACCCGTCGACGAGCAAGCGGCCGTTAAGGCGAAAAGGTTTGAAGATGAAGGGGATCGCGATGCTCGCACGGACGGCTTCGGCGATCGGCCCGCTCGAGAGGACGACTTGCTCACCCGTCGTGAAATCCGTGGCGGTGACATAGAGCGGAATCTGGGTATCGGCGAACGTCCGATTGCCGTACCCCTGTCGGAACCGCTCCATGACGAGGTGGTCGTCTCTGAGCCCCCACTCTGCAGAGAAACCGAACCACCGTGGGAAGAGCATCTGCAACAGTGCTCGCCGGTTGCGCTTGGCGGTGGCCTCGCGCGTCCACAGCTTGAGCGTTGCTTCCTGTGCTTCCTCGAGTGAGAACCCCAAGGCCGCCAGCGCGGCATACATGCTCCCGCCAGAGCAGCCGACGACCATGTCGAGCCCGATGCCTTCGCGAGCAAGCGCGTGTTGGAGTCCGAGCGCCGCTGCGCACTTCACTCCCCCCGAGCCGATCACGAGCGCCACACGGTTGTTACTCGCCTTCTCCGTCATCCGCTCCTCTCACTCGACGTGCAGCATTCGAGGTTACGGGTGATCGCCGGTCGTGCCGTCACGCGTCGAAACTGCCCACAGCTTGGTCGACGTCGTCGAAGATCTTGAGGATGCCGCTGAAGCCGGCCAGGTCGAGCACGCGCGCCACTGGGGGGCGCACGGCGGCGAGACGAAGGTCGCCGCCGCGGGTCCGCGCCTCCTTCATGACGGTCAGGACCGCCCGAAGTCCTGCACTGCTCGTGTAATCGACGCCGGCGAGCGACGCGACGAGCTGGTGCCGCCCTTGCTCGAAGATGCTGGTGAGCCGCTCGAGCAGATCGCCTGCCGTGATCCCGTCCACGCTCCCGGTGACGTTCACGACAGTCACCTCGCCGCGCTCTTCTGTCTCAATCGTGAGCATCGGTTGCGTTTGCCTCCGTGCGCTTGATCAGGGTCAGGATGTTCCCCCCGCGGGGGCCCGGCACGTACCGAACCTCGTCCATCATCGAGCGAATGAAGTGCCAGCCGAGACCGCCGATTGGCCGTTCCTGCCAGTCGCTCGAGAGATCTGGCGGGGGAGCGCCCGCTGGGTCGAAGACCGGGGCGTCGTCAGAGATCGTAATGGTGATCTGTCCGGCATCCGCCTCCACCGAGAGGCGGATCGGGCCGGGCGCATCATTCGGATAGCCGTGCTCGATGATATTGGTGCACGCTTCCTCGACTGCGAGCCGCACCGCCTCGCACGCGTCGTGCGCTGCCCCCGATGCATGGCACCGGCTGCGTGCGAAGTCCACGAGCTCGAGGAGGTGCTCGCGGACGGCCGGGCGCTCGATGCCACTCGAGCGCGCGCCCCCAGCGCCGAGAAGCGTCTCGATCTTCTGAAGCAACCGGGGAAGCTCCACCGGCTTCGTGTCGAAATCGTCGGCGCCAGCCGCCAACGCTTTCGTGCGGTCACCCTCCATCGCATGCGCCGTGAGGGCGATGACCGGCACCGTTCGGGTGGCCGGATCCGCTTTGAGCCGCCGGGTCACCTCCCACCCGTCGAGCACCGGCAGGCTCATGTCCATGAGCACGAGGTCGGGGCGCGACTCGCGCACGGCGGTCAGGGCCTCTTGGCCGTCCACGGCGATCGCCACCTCGTAGCCCCGTCGCTCGAGCCGGCGCGAGAGCATGTCGCGGTTCAGTTCGTTGTCCTCGACGAGGAGAATCCGGCGTTCGGCACCACTCATGTCACCCGCCGGTACGATCCGGTGGCGACGCGGGCGTGAGCCGCTCTCGGTACTCCCTGCACAGCGCCACGAGCCGCTCGCGCTCGATGGGCTTGGGGAGGCACTCGACGGCCCCGAGCGCGAGGGCACGCTCGCGGTCTTCGCTGATCGTGACCGCCACGACGGGCACTCCGGCGAGCGTTGCGTCGTCGCGCACCTCTTCGAGCAGGTCCCAACCGCCGGGCATTTCGACCTCGGTGGTGATGAGCACGGGGCGCCTTTCTCGCGCCAAACGGAGTCCGTCTTCGACCGTTTCTGCCGTCTCAACGCGGAATCCTGACTTCTCGAGTTCCCAGGTCGCGAGGTCGCGTACCATCGGATCGTCGTCGACGACGAGAACCCGCGGCGCATCGGGCGCCAGCATGGCACCGCTCCGGCGCACCCGCGGGAATGGATCACTCGTCGGGACGATGCCCGCACGGGTGGACCTGCGCGGCACCGCGCCCTCGATCGGGAGCCGCACGGTGAACGTCGACCCCTGGCCCTGTACGCTGTCGACCGTCACGTCCCCACCCATCATCTGACAGAACCGCCGGGAGATGGCGAGGCCAAGCCCCGTTCCGCCGTATCGCTGACTCACACTACTGTCGACCTGTGAGAAGGCCTGAAACAGCCGCTCCTGCTGCGTTTCGGTCATCCCGATCCCGGTGTCGCGGACGAAGAACTGGATACGGCCGTCCCCTCGCTCGACCGCGAGCGTCACCGTGCCACGCTCGGTGAACTTGCACGCGTTGGACAAGAGATTGAGGAGCACTTGACGGAGCTTGGTGAGGTCGGTGTTGAGCGTGCCGATGTCGGCGGGGCAGACCACGTCGAGCACGTCCCCGTTCTTCTTCGCCAGCGGTCGGACGATGTTCGCTACCTCTTCGATCAGCTGCGCCACATCGAACGTCTCGGGATGCAGCTCCATCTTGTCGGCCTCGACCTTGGATAGATCGAGCACCGAGTTGATGAGGTGCAGAAGGTGGTGCCCCGACGCGCGGATCTTCTGGAGGTCGGGGATGAAGTCCTGCTGTCCGACTTCGCTCGCCTCCTCCTCGAGCATCTCGCTGTATCCGATGATGGCGTTGAGTGGCGTGCGGAGCTCGTGACTCATGTTGGCGAGGAACACGCTCTTCGCGCGGTTCGCTTCCTCGGCAGCCTCTTTAGCGTGTTCGAGGAGGGTGCCCTGGCGCTCGTTCTTGCGCCTCTGCTCTTCGGCCAGGCGACGCGTCGCGATGAGCGTGCGCGCGCCCCGATACGCCTGGATCCCGATGACGGTGGGGACGTAGACGAGAAATACCATGCTGAGCAGGACCGTCACGAGCCCGGCATCCGGCTCGATCCGGAAGCCGTGGAGGAAGCCGCCGACTGCGCCTCCGAGGATCATGGCGGCGAGCCCCTGGAGTGCGAACCGCACCCCACCGACGCTCGCGTTGGCCCCCGTGAACCCGGCCACGAGGAATGCCATTGGCCAGAGAGCGAAGCCGACCAGACCGGACCAGACGCCCGCGAGCAGGGATTCGAAGCGCATGTTCCAGTGCTCGGCGCGCCGACTGTCATCCCTCAGGCGGTCGATCCAGTAGAATGCGTGCGGGCGCGCGAGCACGTACACGCCCAGCGCCACCCAGAGTGCCGCGCCGGCGCGCCGCTCGAACAGGAGGGCGCCAAGCGCAACGCCGATGATGGGAGACGTGGCGAGCCGTACGCGGAATGCGAGCGGGACGAGCGGGTGAACGGGCTTCGGTTGCGAGGGTGTGGGCGCAGTCACGGGGCTAGTGTATCGCGCCCCGGCAGTGGTGGCAATTCGTGGTGACCTCTACGGCTTCCACAGCTCGCCGCGGGGTTGCTGCGTGGCTTGAGCGAGCAGACGCTCCGTGAAATCCAGACGGTCTTGGACCTCGCCCAACTCTCCGCGCATCGCCTCGACGCTTGCTCGAAGGCCCTCGACGCTGCGCGTGAGCTCGGTGAGTTCGACCGTGGGCGGGAGGTTTCGCGGGCGCCGGTGCTTGAGAAACAGCCACAGGCCGGTCAGAAACGAGCCCGCGACAATCGCCGTCGTCACGACTTCTTGAATCGCGCCTACTTGGAATGGATCCACCGTTCACTCCCGCGAGCGAGTGTCGCTAGCCGCCGCCATCGGGTTCGGGCACACGCAGCACCCGCTCGGCAAAGGCTTCGGCTCCGGTCTTCGGTTCGGTCACCGTGACACGGAGGACGTAGAGACCGGGTTGCCAGTCGGGTGGGTCGAGCACGACGACGTCGCGCCTGACGCCGTTGGCCGCCGGTGCCTGCACGTCCCACTGAATGGCGATACCGCCGCGCGAGCCCAGTCCGAGAGCGGCGCCGAGGCGCCCGACCAGACCGGCCAGCCCGGTCTTGGCGGAGTCTTCGACGCTGACCGTGACCGCGTAGTCGGCGGCACCGGTCGTGTCCGTCGCGAGGCCGTACGTCTCCCAGTACAGCACGAG
>JBDHCY010000141.1:0-9602 GCA_039591795.1 Gemmatimonadota bacterium
GGTCGATGGTGGCGTACGCGTCCGGCCCGCCGTCACACATGCAGATCTTCGTCCGCCAAGTCGGTGGTGGCCGAGTGATCGCGCTCACGAGCGACGCCGAGCGCACGCATCGCTGGCCCCGCTGGTCACCCGACGGGTCGCGCATCGCCTATCAAACCGACGAGGGAATCGAGGTCGTTCCAGCGCTGGGAGGTCAGTCGCAGTCCATCGTGCGACTCCCTACCGCAACCGGTGAGACGTTCACGACGGCCTTTTCTCGCATCGGCGGGTTCGCGTGGTCGCCGGACGGGGGCCGGATCGCGTACACGGGCACCGGAGGCATCACGACAGCGGCAGAGATCGCTGGTAACGAGACGGGACTCTTGATCGCGGCCGTCGATGGTGGCGAGCCCACGGGGCTCAAGACGGCAGTCGTCGAGGACTCCGCGGCATGGGCGGGCCTACATTCGCCGGCGTGGTCGGCTGACGGGAGCCGGCTGGCGGTGGTGTCCGACAATCCCATCTTCGTGTTCGGCGGTGTCTATTTCGGCAACGAGGGTGCGTCTTCGATCTGGATCGTCCCAGTGGACGGCTCGGCGCCTGTTCGGGTCACCGACGACGCGCATCTGAACATGAGCCCGCAGTGGGGGCCGGAGGACCGGTACCTCTATTGGGTGTCGGACCGTGGCGGCGGGCGTGACGTCTACCGCGCGCGGGTGGGACGCGACGGGCGTCTCACCGGCGACCCGTTTCGTGTCACGACCGGCGCGGATGCGCACACGATTACGCTCTCCCCCGACGGCACCCGGCTGGCATACGCCAGCTTCCGGACGCACTCCAACATCTGGTCGTTGCCGGTCCCCCGCTCAGGAACCGTCTCGAGTGAGGCCCTGCGGGCGGTAACCAGCGGAGCGCAGACGATCGAGAGCCTCGACGTGACCGGCGATGGGGAGTGGTTGGTCTTCGATTCCGATCGAAGCGGCAACTCCGAGATCTACGTGATGCCGGTGGCCGGGGGTGAACCCCGACAGCTGACGAACGAGCCTGCAGGAGACTATTCTCCTGCATGGTCTCCGGACGGAGATCGCATCGCCTTCCACTCGCTGCGCCATGGAACGCGGGACGTGTTTACGATGCAGGCCGACGGCTCCGGCTTGACGCGGCATACGGAGGGGCCGTCCCATCAACTCGATCCGAACTGGGCACCGGACGGCGTGGCCCTCGTCTTCGAAGACCTGTCGTGGGACTTCGCCCTGGGGCACTTCACCATGCTCCCGCTCGCGGGCGGCGAGCCGCAGACCCTCGACGTGCTCGGCGACTTCGCGCGGTGGTCACCGACCGGCGACGCGATTGCGTTTCACAGTACGGACGGCTTGCACGTGATCGCGCCGCAAGGCGGGGAGAGCCGTTTGATCGCGCCGGTCACGGACGAGTTCGGCGAGCCGTTCTACGCCGCGTGGGCCCCTGTCGGGCGCCGGCTCTACTACGTGGCGAAGGGAACGCGCGGCTCGTCGATCCACGTCGTCACACTGGCGACCGGGCGCTCCGAGCTGGTCGCACGGTTCGACGATCCCTCCCGACAGCACACGCGTTATGGATTCGCCACCGACGGGCGCACGTTCTACCTGACGATGGGCTCGCACGAGAGCGACGTGTGGGTAGCGGAGATGGCAGCACGGCCCTAGCCGGGTAACCCACGCATCCGGCCAGGAACGTCGCAAACACCGAGCCGCACGCCGCGGTGCCGCCCATTTCGCCCGATCGGTCTCCGGCGGCTCCATGCCTACAGAGGCAGTCGCTCGGTAGCCGAGACCGACGGAGCGCGGAAGACGCCGCCCGCCGAAACGAGGCAGGCTCCTGAGCCGTATATCTTTGTGACGGGAGCCGAGATTCCCAGCCGGAGTTCCATGTGCCGCTCAATGCCGAAGTAGATCTCCTGAATCGCCTCCGGCGAGCGCTCGCCGACCGCTACGCGGTCTCTTCGGAGATTGGTCGCGGCGGCATGGCGATCGTGTACCTCGCCGAGGATCGGCGGCATGGGCGACCGGTCGCGGTCAAGGTCCTCCGCCCCGAGCTCGGGGCGGCGGTCGGGCCGGAGCGCTTCCTGCGCGAGGTACGCACCGTCGCGGCCCTGCGGCATCCGCACATCCTCCCGCTGCTCGACTCCGGCGAGACGGACGGACTGTTGTACTACGTCATGCCGTACATCGAGGGGCGCTCGCTGCGGCAGCGGCTGGCGAGCGAGGGACAGCTGCCCGTGGGCGAGGTGCTGCGCATCACCCGCGACGTGGCCGAGGCCCTCACGTATGCGCATGCCCACGGCATCATCCATCGCGACATCAAGCCGGAAAACATCCTGTTGGAGGCTGATTTCGCGCTGCTGACCGATTTCGGGATCTCGCTGGTCGTCGCGCGGGAGGGTGGCGAGCGGATGACGGACCCGACGAGCTTCCTCGGCACGCCCGAGTACACGAGTCCCGAGCAAATCTTCGCCGACGAGCCGGTGGACCAGCGCAGCGACGTCTACAGCTTGGCCTGCGTCGTCTACGAGATGCTCGCCGGCGCCCCGCCCTTTACCGGCCCGACCGGGCGCGGCGTCCTCGGCCGGCAGGCCAACGAGCCGGTGCCACCGCTGGCGACGGTGCGGACAGAGGTGCCGGAAACCGTGGCGCGTGCAGTGCAGCGGGCACTCTCCAAGCGGCCGACAGACCGGTTCGCGGGCGCCATGGAGTTCGTGGAGGCGCTTCGGAGCGACACCCCGCTGCCGCCGAGCCACGGCCCCTCGATCGCCGTGCTCCCGTTCACCGATGTCGGCGCCGATGCCGAGGGCGCGTTCCTCGCCGAGGGTATCGCCGAGGAAATCATCACCGCGCTGAGCAAGCTGGGCGATTTGCGCGTCGCGCCGCGCTCCTCCTCGTTCTCGGCGCGCGCGCGCCAGGCGGATCTCCGGACCATCGGGCGCCAGCTGCGCGTCCGGTCGGTGCTCGACGGCACGGTGCGACGGGTGGGCGACCGGCTGCGCGTGACGGTCCAGTTGATCGACACTGAGGACGGGTCGCTGCGCTGGTCGGAACGCTACGACCGGGTCATGGCGGACGTCTTCGAGCTTCAGGATGAAGTCGCGCGTCAGGTGGTTGGCGCCTTCGAGGACGTGCTGTACGGCAGCGAGCGGCGCGCCCGGCGCAGCGCCGGGGTGCAGGCCTACGAGTTCTACCTGCGCGGGCGGCAGTTCCTTCGCGAGTTCCGGCACAAGCCGATGGAACGGGCGCGCCAGATGTTCCAGCAGGCGATCGAAGCGGATCCCCGCTACGGGCGGGCGTACGCCGGTCTCGCCGACGCCGACTGTTTCCTCTATATGTACTTCGAGCCCCGTCTGGCCCTGCTCGCCGAAGCCGAGGAGGCCAGCCGTCACGCGCTCCAACTCGACCGCGACTCCGCGGAAGCCCACGCCTCGAACGGCCTGACCCGCACCTTGCAGAAGGACTTCGCGGCTGCGGACGCCGCGTTCGTCGAGGCGGTGCGTCTCGACCCGCGGCTCTTCGAGGCTCACTACTTCTGGGCCCGCTCGTGCTTCCAGCGGGGCGACCACGAGGAGGCGCTGCGCCACTTCCGTGACGCCTGCGCGCTGCGCGAGGACTTCCAGGCAACCTTACTGTTGGCCCAAGCGCTCGAGGCGATGGAGCACCGCGCGGAGGCGGCCGAGGCCTACGCCGAGGCGCTCGAAGTGTGCGACCGGCACATCGCTCTGAACCCGGACGACGGCCGCGGGCTGACCATGGGTGCTGTGGCGCGCGCCCGAAGCGGCGATCGTGCCGGGGCCCTGGACTGGGTGGAGCGCGCGATCGCCGCCGAGCCGGATGACCCTGTGATCCTGTACGCGGCCGCGGGGACGTTTGCGGTGCTCGGTTTGAGGGACCGCGCCATCACGACGTTCGCGCGGGCGATCGACCTGGGGTTCGCCAACCGCCAATGGATCGAGGAGGACCCGGATTTCGACAACATCCGCGACGACGAGCGATTTCGCGCCGTGCTGCAGGGACTGGCGCTGCGATCGGGCGAGATGGCGGCGATCCGCAAGGCCGAGCGCCCCGGGGCATAAGGCCCCGTCGCGCTTGTGAGTTGTATTGCAAACGAGTACAATGTAACACATGAAGGATTCTCATCTGAGCGTGCGGCTCCCGGCCAGCCTCGTGCGCGCGTTGGCGCGTCGAGCGCGGGATGCCGGCGTGGCCCGGTCGCACGTGATCCGCGAGGCGGTGTCCGCGTACGTCTCGGGTCCACCCCCGCCCCCGCGTCGCGAGGTGACCGCCACCGAACTCGCCGAGCGGTGGCGCGCACTGCCGCGCCTGACGCCGGAGGAGGCTGCAGCCCTCGGAGCCGACATGGAAGCTGCCCGCGAAGGCCTGCCGGCGCCGCCCGCGTGGGAGTAATCCTCGATTCGTCCCTGCTCATCGCCGCCGAGCGGGGGACGGTGCGCTTTGAGAGGCTGCTCGGTTCGCTGGGCACGACGCCGGTCGCCATGGCTGCCATCACGGCCTCCGAGCTGCTCCACGGATGCCATCGGGCCACGGACCCGGGCATCCGGGCCCGCCGCGCTGCATTCGTGGACGCGCTACTCGATGCCCTCCCCGTGCTGCCGTTCGGGATGGCGGAGGCCCGCCGTCACGCGCAGCTTTGGGCAGACCTCGCCCGGGGGGGTACCGTCATCGGAGCGCACGACATGCTGATCGGGGCCACGGCGTTGGCGCGTGGTGATGCGGTCGGCACCCTCAACCAGCTCGAGTTTGGGCGCATTGCCGGGCTCCGGCTGCTACCCGTCGAGAAGTTCCTCGTCTGATGCGGACGGACCGCTGAGCGACATCGCCGAGCGCTTGGGGAACGCCCTCGCCGGCCGCTACACGATCGAGCGCGAGCTCGGCGCGGGGGGCATGGCCGCAGTGGAGCGGTTTCGTGCGCTCCCCGACACCGTCTGCTGCAGCCCTACGTGAGCGAGGCCCGCACCGCCCCCGCGCGGCTCACCGGCGAGCCGCGGCGGTGATGAGGCTCGCCTCATAACGTTCAGTTATTCAAGGTGTTGCCATCATTGTATTGCATGTAATACTCTCATGTGTTACGATGAGGCTGTGGACACGACCATCCGAAACCTGGACGAAACCGCCTACCGCGCCCTGAAGGCCCGGGCGGCACTCACCGGCAAGACCATGGGCCAGGCCGTGAGTGAGGCCATCCGCATCTATCTGGCGCGTCCCGATGTGCGGCCCACGAGCGGCCGTTTCCAAGACCTCACGCCCGAGCCGTATCCCGAGGGCACGGAGCGACTGAGCGAGGAGATCGACGCGATCGTCTACGGCAGTTGAAGCGAAACCGGTGATCGTTCTCGACTCGAGCTTCGTCATCGCCTATCACAACACCAGGGACGTCCACCACGCAGCCGCTGCGCGCGCGATGGTGCACGTCGTCAGCGGGAAATGGGGCCGCCCTCGCATCCTCGAGTACGTGTTCCTCGAGGTGGTGACGGTGCTTCTCGCACGACGTGGTCTCGAAACGGCAACCGCCGTGGCGACGACGCTGCTGCAGGCGCGTGATCTCGACTTCGTGCCGTGCTCGGATCTGTTTCTCGAGACGGTCGCGACCTTCCGCGACCAGCCCGGGGAGAGGTTGAGCGTTACGGACGCAGCGATCATTACCGTGGCGCGGCGTCAGGATCCCGGGATCGTTGCAACCTTCGATCGCGACTTCCGGGGCATTCAGGGTGTCTCGGTCGTACCTGCCGAGGAGTGAGAGCTCTTCGGACTCCCTAGCCGAGCGTTGCAGCCACGGCTAACGTAGTTTCTCCGCCTCATTCGGACGCTCCGATTTGACCGATCCGCTCGACCGGCTCAGATCTTCGTTGGCCGGCCGCTACGCGATCGAGCGCGAGCTCGGCGCGGGGGGCATGGCCACGGTCTATCTCGCCGAGGACCCGAAGCACCAGCGCAAGGTCGCCCTCAAGGTGCTGCGGCCCGAGCTGGCCGCCGCCCTCGGCAGCGAGCGGTTCCTGGCCGAGATCCGCACCACCGCGAACCTGCAGCACCCGAACATCGTCCCGTTGTTCGACTCGGGCGAGGCGGATGGGTTCGTCTACTATGTGCCACGCTGGGAGGCCCAGGTCGAGTGGGAGCGGGGGCTCACGACGCTGTGACCGACTCGACTCCGCGCTGTGCCGAATGCGGTCGGCATCTGGGCCCCGAGGACCAGTTTTGTGCCACATGTGGCCGGCCCACGCCTCTCAACGTCCATGCGGAAGCCACCGTGGTCAACGCCCCAGCTTCCGAACACGCCGATACGCTCGGCGCTGACAGCGAGCCGACGGTCCGCGTCGATCAGCCGGAATCGGCAGCGCCTCTCTCCGGTGCCGACTTCACGGCCCGGTTACGGCGCGTGCTCGGCGCCGAATACGAGATTCTCACCCTGCTCGGCCGCGGCGGCTTCGCACGCGTGTACAAAGCACGGGACCGGCGACTCGACCGCATCGTAGCCATCAAGGTCATCCGGCCCGATTTCGTCGGGACCGAGTTGTTCGTGGAGATCTTCCGGAACGAAGGCATTGCCCTGGCGAAGCTCCGGCACCCGGGGATCGTCCCGATCTACGACATTCGTGAGCGGGGGGGATTGATCTACTACGTCATGCCCTTCGTGCAGGGGACGACCCTCGAGGCGCGGCTAGCCCGGGGGCGAGTGCCGCCCTTCGAGTCGAGGCGGATCCTCTACGAACTGACCGAAGCTCTGGCGGCGGCGCATCGGGTGAAGATGGTGCACCGGGACATCAAGCCTGCCAACGTGTTTCTGGAGGGTGACCACCAAAAGGTGCTGTTGATGGATTTCGGAACCGCCGTGGCGCTTACCGAGGTGGTCGAGGAATCGTCAGGGGAACCGGTGGCGGGTACGCCCGAGTACATGTCGCCGGAGCAGGCTCGCGGACTGCCGGAGATCGACCATCGGTCCGACATCTACTCGCTGGGCGCGCTCGGCTATCGCATGCTCATGGGGCGACCCCCATTCGGCGGGCGGAACGCCGCTGAGATTCTCGAGAAACACGTCCTGGAAGCACCGGTGCCCATCCGCGACGTCAACCCCACGATCCCGAAGGATTTCGCGGACGCTATCATGCAATGTCTGGCGAAGGATCCGTGGGACCGTCTCCCGACGGCCAAGGAGCTGGGCAGCGCTCTCGAGTCGGTGACGTTCCCCAGCACGCGGGAGCTGGCCGCGCTCCGCGAGGAACCCTCGGGCGTGCACGGCACCATCGTTGCCCTCATCGCCGGCGCCGCGGTCGTCCTCGGGATACTGATCGGTCTTGCGATCAGGTAGGTGCGGGCGGACGCATCGATGACCGACCCCTTGGCACAACTCCGCGCGGCCCTCGCCGACCGCTACGCGATCGAGCACGAACTGGGCGCGGGCGGCATGGCCACCGTGTATCTCGCCGAGGATCTCAAACACCAGCGCGACGTCGCCATAAAGGTGCTCCGCCCGGAGCTGGCCGCGGCTCTCGGCCACGAGCGTTTCCTGCGGGAAATCACGACGACGGCCGCGCTGCATCACCCACACATCCTCGGGCTGTACGACTCCGGCGAGGCTGACGGGTTTCTCTACTACGTCATGCCGTACGTCGAGGGTGAATCCCTCCGCGAGCGACTCGACCGCGAAAGACAGCTCGCCGTCGACGACGCCTTACGAATCGGCCGCGAGGTAGCCGATGCGCTGAGCTACGCACACCAGCGCGGGGTGATCCACCGCGACATCAAGCCCGAGAACATCCTGCTCGAGAGCGGCCACGCTCAGGTCGCCGACTTCGGCATCGCGCGCGCGGTGAGCGCCGCCGGGGGCGAGAAGCTGACGCAGACCGGAATGGTCGTGGGTACGCCGCTCTATATGAGCCCGGAGCAAGCGGCAGGAGACTCGGTCGACCCGAGGAGCGATCAGTACAGCCTGGCGTGCGTGCTGTACGAGATGTTGGCGGGGATGCCGCCCTTCTCCGCTCCGACGGCGCTCGCGCTGATGGCGCGACACGCGCTCGACCCAGTACCACCCCTCACGACGACGCGCCCCTCCCTGCCGCCTCACGTCAGTGCCGCGCTCGAGCGCGCCCTGGCCAAGGCCCCGGCCGATCGGTTTCCGACGGCGATGGAGTGGCTGGACGCAATGCTGTCGCCCGCAGCCGAGGCGGCATCGCCTACGAGCCCACGAACCCCTGTGTCCGTAGACGTTGGGACCGAAACGCGCACCCCGTTGATCGGTCGCGAACGTGAGCGCACCGAGCTCGACCAGATGTTGGACAACGCGTCCGGAGGACACGGCGGGCTAGTCCTGCTCGGCGGCGAGCCGGGGGTCGGCAAGACGCGCTTGGCCGAAGAGCTGCTCGCCGATGGCCGGCACCGGGGGATGCTCGCTCTGGTCGGTCACGCGTATGAAGACGAGGGCACGCCGCTCGTCACGGTGGTCGAGATTCTCGAGGACATAGCCCAACTCGTGCCTGCGAACCTACTCCGACGCCATCTCGGTGACGAGGCGGCCGAGATTGCCACGCTGATGCCGGAGTTGCGACGACGATTCCCGGACATCACCGACCCCGTCGAAGTGCCCCCCGAACAGCGGCGGCGCGTGCTGTTCAACGGCGTGGTCGCCTTTCTCGAGCGCCTGAGCCGCGGGCAACCAACGGTGATCCTGCTCGATGACCTGCACTGGGCCGACGAATCGAGTCTCGCGCTCCTGCTCCACCACCTCACCCCACGTCTCGCTGGAATCCCCCTGTTGGTCATCGGTACCTATCGCGACGTCGAGCTCGAAGTCGGACGGCCACTTGCCAAGGCCCTGAGCACGTTGACGCGGCAGCGCCTGGTGGAGCGGCGCGCGATCCGGCGGCTACCGCAGGACGCCGTGAGCGCCATGCTCGGCGCGCTGGGTGGATCCGCGCCTCCGCGCGAGCTGGTCGACATCATCTTCCACGAGACCGAGGGCAACCCGTTCTTCGTCGAAGAAGTCTTCCGCCACCTCCAGGAGGAGGGAAAGCTCCTCGCCGACGACGGTCGGTGGCGGACCGATCTCTCACGCGAGGAACTCGACGTACCTGAGGGCGTCCGACTCGTCGTTGGCCGTAGGCTGGAGCGTCTCGACGAGAACACGGTCAAGACGCTGACCGTAGCGGCCGTGTTGGGCCGCCGGTTCGACCTCGGCCTGACCGAGGAGGGCGCGGCGCTCGACCCCGCGTCGTTCCTCGATGCGATCGAGGAGGCCGAGACGGCCAGACTGGTCGCGCCGGCAACGGACGCGCGCGGGAGCTACGAATTCAACCATGAGTTGATTCGGCAGACGGTGCTCAGTGGTTTGTCGCTCCTGCGGCGCCAGCGAACGCACCTCGAGGTCGCGCAACTCATCGAGCGACGACACACGGATGCCCTCGAGGCCCAGGCGTCGACGCTCGCCTGGCACTTCTATCAGGCCGGTGCGGCGGCACCGACGGAAAAGGTCGTGGAGTACGCGTTGATGGCGGGCGAGCGCGCGCTCGCGAAGAGTGCCTATGAGGAGGCAGCAGGGCACTTCAACAGAGGTCTCGAGCTGAAGGGCGACGACGCTGCCGATTC
>JBDHCY010000142.1:0-9573 GCA_039591795.1 Gemmatimonadota bacterium
GGGCCAGCGCGCGGCGATCTCGCCGACCAGCATCTCGTAGCAGACCGCGGCCAGGCTGTAGACGTCCGCGCGTGCGTCCAGGTCGGTCAGGCCGGCGGCCTGTTCGGGACTCATGTAGCCGGGCGTGCCCAGCGGGAACCCCGTTCGTGTGAGCTGACCGCCGCCAGCACTCGTCACGGCCTTGGCGATCCCGAAGTCGGCCACGATCGCATGGCCCTCCGACAGCAGAATGTTCTCCGGCTTGATGTCGCGATGGAGCACGCCCTGGCGATGCGCGTATGCCAGCGCATCGGCCACCTCGGCCGTGATCCGGATCGCCTCGTCGAGGCCGAGCTGGGTTTCGCGGTTGAGCAAATCGCGGACCGACTCGCCGTCGATGTAGGGCATGACGTAATAAAGAAAAGAGTCAGCTTCGCCCGAATCGAACAACGGGAGGATATGCGGATGCTGGAGGCTGGCCGTGGTCTCGATTTCCCGGAGGAAGCGCTCGGCTCCCATGACCGCGGCGAGCTCCGGCTTGAGGACCTTGATGGCGACTTGGCGGCGGTGTTTGACGTCTGCCGCCAGGTAGACGGTGGCCATGCCGCCCGCGCCGATTCGGCGCTCGATCTGGTACCGATCGGCGAGGGCCGTGGAGAGCTCGGTGGTGATGTCGGCCATGGTCAGGAAAATAGGGTTCGTTACCCGACACGGCGAGAAAGGTGTTTCTTGTCGGCGTGACAACGTGATGGTGGGATCGCTGGCATTGGCTCCGCTCGATGGCTACCTGGGTGCCGTGGAGTACGTGGCGAGGGATATGAGTTTGCGCCCCACGATGAGCGCCGTGACGGTCCCAATGATGGCCGAGGACGCGACGCCCGCCGCTTCGAGGGGGAACAGCAGCGCCACGACGACGACAGCGGCCCCGCCGAGCGAGGCAATCCATCCGCCGAAGCGATGCACCCGCTGCCAGTCGAACGGCTCATCGCCAACTGCCCAAGGAGAAAGGAGCTTGGGAAGATAGTTGCCCCAGATTGCCAGACCGAGGCCGAAGAGGACGCCAACGGTGCGCTTAGCGATCGGCCGCCAGGCGGGGGTCCAGCAAGCCGACTGAGGCACCCAGGTTGAAGCCCGCCGACACGACAATGACCAGACCAACCCAGGCGATCACCGATTGGAGCCCGGGTGTTCGCGATCGAGCTTTGGCTCGAGACCGAACGTTTCCGCGAAGCCGAGCAGCGCGTCTTCCAGAACCGACATCTTCAGTGTGTAGGTGATGGTGGTGCCTTTCTTGTCTCGGTCGATGAGCTCGGCCTCGCGCAGGACGGCGAAGTGCGCCGACATCGTGGGCTTTGACAGGTCGAACTGCTCGGCCAACTCCCCCGCCGTCAGCGGACGCGTCCGCAAGAGCTGGAGGACACGGCGGCGTGTGGGGTCCGACAGGGCCTTGAAGACGAGGTTCATTGATCGATATTTCGCTAAATATCGAAATACTGTCAAGGAGACAGCCGGGTCGGTCTCCCCTGCCCCCACCCCTGCAACGCTTCCCGCGGCCGGCGGGTCTAATGGATGGCGGGCCGACAGAATTCGGACCTGCCGCTCGTTCTCTCCCAGGGATACGTGAATGCGACCTGGGCTGGTGCTGTTCCTCCTCTGGGGATTCGGAGTCGCGGTAGCGGGGCGCGCCGCTGCCCAGCGCGTGGTGACGGATACCACGGACCCGGGCACCGTCCACGGCACCATCCTGGATGCCGCCACGGGACAGCCGCTGCCTCACGCGGTGGTGCTGCTCGCACTCCGGCCCGAAGGCGTGATCCCCGCGCCCACCAGCAGCTTCTGGGCCGGCGGTCTGCGTCAGGTGACAGATGCGTCCGGCGTCTACCGATTCACCGACCTCTCCGCGGGTGAGTATCGCCTCCTCGCACGCCGCATCGGTTATCGGCCTGCCATCGTGGAGGTGGTTCTTTCCCAGGCCGGCCAACTCCGGCTCTCGGTCGGGATGACGGTGCAGCCCATTCGGCTCGAGGCGGCCGGGGTGACGATCCCGCGCGCGCCGTTCGTTCTCACGGACGCCGTGGGGGACGCGGCTGATGGCGATCGAGCTGACATCGAATGGTTCCGCCACGACGAGTACCTCGAGAGCGACACGCGGGCCCTCACCTCCGCCGACCTCACGGAGGCGGTGACGCTTGGGGAAACGGACCTGCTGCGGGCGCTCCACCGGCTGCCCGGCGTCTCGACCCGTGACGACTTCACGGCCGAACTCTGGACGCGTGGCGCGCCGTGGAGTCACACGCGGGTCTACTTCGACGGCATGCCGCTCTTCAATCCGCTCCACGCGGCCGGTGTCTTTTCGGGATTCAGCCCGGACGCCGTCGGTGCCGCGTTCTTCCACCCGGGAGGACGCAGCGCGGCCTTCGGCGAAGGCGCTGCCGCGGTGCTCGACTTGAAATCACGGCCGGTCAGCGCCGATCGGCTGGGCGGTGCGGCGGAGCTTTCGATGGTAAGCGCGCGGCTCGCGCTCCACGGACCGGTTGGGGGTCGTGGCGGGTGGATGGTCGCGGGCCGTCGCTCGTACGTGGACCTCGCCACTCGACTCTTCGCTGGGCCCGACGGGCGCGTACCGTATGCCTTCCACGATGTCGCCGCGCGCGCGGACGTCCTGCTCGGTACATCGTCAGCGCTCGAAGTGAGCGGTCTGTGGGAACAGGACGACCTTCGCGGAACGGTGCGCGATCTCCTACGTGACAACCGCGGCGCCTGGGGCAACGCCGTGCTGCAGGCCACGCTCACCACCCCCGTCGCTGCCGTCGCCACCAGACATACGGTCGGCGTGACTCGGTTCTCCGCCAACCTCAGGCAGCTCGTGCTGGGTCAGGCGACCGGTGACACAGTGGTCCCGACGCACGAGCCCACGGAGAACGGCATCACGACGCTCAGACTCCGTGGTGCGGTCGAACCGGGTGGGTCGGCCCGTTGGAGGGCAGGCTATGAGCTGGTGGCGATGTCCCAGCAGTACATCGGTCCGCCTCCGCGGCCGTATCCCGTCGTCGTCATCCCGGACACGCTGAGGCTGCACAACCGCCGTGCGACGCTGGCCCTCTGGGGTGGGCGCCGGTGGACATCCGGGCCGTTTGCCCTCGACGCCGGGCTCCGCGCGGAGCTGCCAGGTGCGGTGGCGAACGCCCCGCCGGTGGCACTCGCACCGCGGGTGAGCGCCAGGTACGCGACTAGCGCATCGGTGGCCCTGTCGGCCGCATACACCCGCACCTATCAGTACACGCAGGCGCTGGCGCCAGCCGGGCCGTCCGTCGGACCGAACCTGCACGTCTCGGACGTGTGGCTGATGGCGGACGACACGGTCCCGGCGCTTCGGAGCGACCTGGCAACACTGGGAGCCGAGGCTTGGCTTGGTGCCGGCTGGCTCGCGAGCGCGACGATCTACGGCCGGCGCACCACGGGGATGACCGTGCCGGACCCGACACCCGGGAGTCCGCAGCTCATCCGGCCGCTTTTCGTATCGGCCACGAATCGCGCGGTCGGAGTCGAGCTGTCCGCACGGCGGCTCGTGGGTCGCGTGACCGGATCCATCACCTACAGCGAGGGGGTGTCCGAGGTCCAAGCCTCCGGCTGGACCTACCCGTCGAGCGCGGATCGTCGTCGGGTGCTCGATGTCACCGGCTCGGTCCGGCTCTCGCGGAGCCTCCGCGCGGGCGCCGCGCTGACCGCGGCGACGGGCGCGCCGTTCACTCGGTTTGTCCTGGACCACGTTTCCTGTGACGGCGCGCTCCCGACGTGCACGGACACCTTGTTCGCTGCGACGACCATCGGGACACCCAACAGTGGGCGGAGCGCCGCGTATGTGACGCTCGACCTGATGGGCGAGTGGCGCTACGCGGTCAGTGGATGGACGCTCAGCGTCTTCGTGCAGCTGCGGAATGCGCTGAACCGCGTGAACGCCGTGACCTATGTGGGCTCGTTCGAGGAGTGCACGGAAGACACGCCGCGGCGTCGCCCGATCGGCGGCGGCGTCTGCGACGGCTTCGACCGCGGCTTGCCGTTGCTGCCGCTGGTGGGGTTGAGTGTTCGATTCTGATCCGTGGGTGTCACGCCTCGTGGCCGCGCATCGGCCGGCCCTGCTCCGATACCTCGTCCGCTACACGGGGGATCCGGATCAGGCGGAGGACCTCGTGCAGGAGACGCTCATTCGTCTGCGCGAGCAGCCGCCGTCGGATCGGAGCGAGCCGAAGCGGTGGCTCTTCACCGTCGCCACGAACCTCGCGCGGGATGCGCACCGCGTGGCCCGTCGGCGCGCGGCCCTGGCGCGCGCAGGGCTCGACCACCTCCCGACACCGAGTCCGGCGCCCGATCCGGCGGTGCAAGCCGAGCGGGCGGAGGTGCGCCACCAGGTGCGCGCCGCCCTCGCGACGCTCGGGGAGCGCGAGCGAACGATCCTGCTGATGCGGGAGGAGGGATTCACGCACCGTGAGATCGCGGAAGCCGTCGGGACGACGACCGGGTCGGTGGGAACGATGATCGCGCGAGCGCTGGACAAGGTAGCCCGCGTACTCGCGGCGGAGGTGGCATGACGTCACACGTGGACGACGGCGCCCTGATCCGCTACCTGGATCGGGAAGACGGCCCGCCCAATCGGGCAGGCGTTGCTCGGCATCTCGACGGGTGCGACCGCTGTGCCATTCGGTTCGCGCAGCTGGAGGGCACGTCCCGCACGCTTTCGGCGGCCTTGTGGGCCAGTGACGTGCCGTGGGTGAGCGACCTGCCTGCCATGAGGACTCGCTCGTCGACACGCTGGGGGATGCGGGCGGCGGCGGCCGTACTACTGGTGGCCGGCCTCGCTGGCGTGGTGCGGCCGGTTCGGGCGTGGATCGTCGATCGGGCCGAAGCCTTGTGGGGAGCTGTCACCGGGCAAACCCCGCCCCTCCAGACGCCAACGCCGGTCGCGCCCGCACCATCGGCTTCCGCGGCCTTCGCGCCCACGGGTGACGAGTTCACCATCGAGCTGACCGGCGATCCGGCTGGCGGGACGTTGCAGATCGAGACCGTGCTGGGCGATACCGCGATCGCCATCGTTCGGGGCGGGTCGGGTGGCGAGGACCTCGTCGTGCTCCCCAGCGGGCTCCGCATCGTCGCGCCCCTAGCCTCCACGGCGAGCTACGAGATTCGGTTGCCGGCGCGTCTCGTCCTGGTGCGAATCGCCGTGGGCGAAGCACGGCGCTGGGAGTATCGTCCGGGCGACCCACCGCTGGAAATCCCATTGGGGAACCCACGACCCTGACCGTCAGAAACGGCGCGTGTCGCTCGTTCTCTCGGTGACAACGCAGTTCGACGGCTCAGAACGAGGTGGACGACATGCGCAGAACGACCGTCGCATTGCTGGCGCTGGCTAGCATCGCGGCATGCACGGACCGTGAGGCAGCGGGTCCGGGGCCTGGCACGATTCGCGTGCTCCTCACCGATGCGCCGTTCCCGTTCGACCAGGTGCAGAGCGTGGACGTACATATCGTGAGCATCGAGGCTGCTGCCATGTTCGACACGGCCCTGACAACGGCCCTGACAGTGGAATGGACTCCACTGGTCACACCCGACCGACGTTTCAATCTCTTGGAGCTGAGGGAGGGGCAGACGGCGCTGCTCGGTCAGGCGAACGTGAACGCGGCCGACTTCGGGGGCGTGCGGATGGTCATTCGCACTGACCTCTCCGGAGTGACCCTGTCGGACGGCTCACCGGCCGCGGTGGATTGGATGGGTCCAGCCACGCAGACGATTCACGCGCCCATCGCGCAGCCGCTCTCGCTCACGAGCGGCCCGACCCACGCGGACCTCGTGATCGACTTCGACGTGGGTCGGTCGTTCGCGGTGGTGCCGCAGGGTCAAGGCTCCGGCATCGGATTCCAGTTCCTCCCGTGGATCCGTGCGGTGAACGAGGCCGCAACCGGAACGATCGCGGGAACCGTTTCCAGCCTCCGGGACGGCGATCAGGTGACACCCGTACCGCATGCGAACATCACACTCTACCGCGGCGCCAACCCGCTCATCGCAGTGGCAACCGGACGCGCAGACGCCGAGGGTCGTTTCGCCATCTACTACGTATCCGGCGGCGGTCCGTACCTCTTGGAGGCAGCTCCACCTGCAGGTGTGACCGACGCGTACGGCTACGCGCAGGACGTCTACGTCACACTTGGTGAGACCACCTTCGCCGACGTCGTGCTCGGCAACGGGGCTGGCGGTGGAGAGGCTCAGCGGCTGGTGATCTCGGGTCCCGGCGCGGTCGGGGTCGGGCAGACGATCACGCTGTTCGCCTTCCTGTTCGACGCGCAGGGGGACTCCCTGTTCGGAACGGGTGTGGCCTGGCAGCACTCGAACGCGGACGTGGCGCGGCTCGACGGCGGTGGGTCGAGCGTGCACCTCACGGGCATCGCCGCAGGCTCCACCACGGTCATGGCAAGCTTCGGCGAGTTGGCGGACTCGGTGGTCGTCACCGTTGGGGACCCGGCGGCAGCGGTCGCGACCGTGGATGTCTCCCCATCAGCCGCGACGCTCGCGGTGGGAGACAGCGCCACGTTCCAGGCCATCCTGCGAGACGCCGCGGGAAACCGACTCACCAATCGAACGGTGACCTGGAGCGTGGACGGCACCTCGCTCACCGTGCTCGGTCGCGCCGGAGACTACCTCATAGTGCGCGCCGTGGCCGCCGGTTCGGCGATCATCCGCGCGACCGCAGAAGGCAGAGAGGGCTCGGCCTCCGTGGCGGTGCCGTAACGGAAAGCGGGGTTGAGCAAGGAAACGTAGGCCGGCCCTCCCGCCGGCCTACGACGTGGCTTCGGCCCTCCGTCTACGGCTGTTCCAGTTCGGCGAACGGGCTGCCGTACTCGATCGTTGACACATCCGCGTTGATGAACCGCCACAGCGGGCACGCCTCGCGCTGTTCGCTCACCTCAAGGAGTGGACACCGGCCGTCGGGAGTGCGGCAACGGTCGGTGCAAAAACCTTCCGCAGCTCGGTTCATTCGACGCGTGCGCTTAGGCGCGAACAGCGCCAAGCCGTCTGCCTTAAGGAGCAGATAGGTGAGCCCCACAAACAGTGCGGCGATGGGAATGATCGGGAGCGGGAGCGGCGGCGGGAGTGGCATCGTGGCCTCCGAAGGCGACCCACTCACCAAGCTTCGCCATCGAGCCTGAAGAAAGGATGAATGGAGAGTGAAGTCGCCGGCTCGCCGAGCGTGGCCCCGTCAATCACGCGGCTGCAGTTCACGGCCTCAGGGCAGGCCCACCTCCCTGACCTCGTCCAGGCGCTGCCGCAGCAGGCTCGCCCAGTGATCGAAGAGCCTCTCCGTATCCCCTCTCACAAAGGCCGGCGACACCACGACAAGTGTGTTGCCAGGGTTGTTGGTCGGGTCTCTCCGGTCAGCAGCACGCGCCAGAATCTGTTCACTCTCCGAATCACGCAGCTCGAGAATCAGCGTGACCTCGCCATAGGAGCTCGCGTATGTCCGTTCACTTCCGACCTTCTCGGTGGGCACTCTCACCACGAGATCGACGAGGCTTGCGGTGATGCGAAGCACGTCGGGACCGGGGGCGTCCACGATCTGATACCCATCGTCCCTGGTCAGCGCTTTGACCACGGCGTCATGGAACCAGCTCTTGAGATTGGCCATCTGAGACGGGGTCAGAGCGAAATTCTGGTCTGATCCCCCCAGGGACTGCCGCCGAGCTCGTGGCTCCCGCTGGTAAGCGACCGTCACCTCATCCAGCATCAACTTCGTGTAGCCACGGAGATCCATATCGGGCTTCACCCAGGCCAGCGCCATGACAGAATTGTCTACTCGGTGGAGTCCATCTACGGTCACCTCGGCATCTGGGCCGGTCTGCACCGTTGGCGGGGGCGCGCTGGCACAAGCAGCCAGTCCAGCCATGATTCCTGCTGTCGTTACCGTCTTGAGAAGCGATTTCATCTTCTCCTCCTGTCTCAGTCGATCTGCCGGCCCCATCTGCTCGTTCAGCGTTTCTCTGGTCGAAACGGTGGCATCGCCTTGACCGCCGGCGCAACTCACACCGAGGTCTCAGACTCCGAAGTGTCGAAGGAGATACGGTCGAGGCCCGGAGCACTCGTTGTCGACCCGCTGGCCGCATCGATGGCAAGATACGACGCCTGAGAGCGTGCGGCCAGGTGATTAGCCGGACGAGCGAGCGCTTCCCCGGCCTCGGCTTCAACACCTCGAAGAAGTTCTGGATCAGACGACTCCTTCTTGACTTCACGCCGTCGCACTCGTTCCATAAGGTCCGTATCCCCGTCTTCTTCGAGGGAGGAATCCGATGATGCTGTCAGTGCCCTTCCGAAGCGTCGTGTCCGCATGCCTCTGGACTGGCGTCTTGACCGGGGCCGCATGCCGCCGTGGCCCCCAGACGGTGGAAGGCGACGCCTCGGGGGGCCTCCCGGAGATGACCGTCGCTTCGACGGAGGACTTCGAACTCACCGGAGATGGGTCGGCCGGGCCTTGGGAGCGCGCCGAATGGGTTCCGCTTCACCGGCGCGGAGAAGGAGGGCTCGAGTACGAGACCCGCGTGAAGCTCCTCTACTCCGCGACCGGCCTCTACGTCCTCATGGATGGCTCCGACTCTCGGATCACGGCGACCATGGCCGAGGACTTTCTCGACCTGTGGCACGAGGACGTCTTCGAGGTGTTCCTGTGGACCGACGAGGCCTACCCCGTGTACTTCGAGTACGAGATCTCTCCTCTCGGCTACGAGCTGCCCATCTTGATCCCGAACTTTCAGGGGGAGTTCCTGGGTTGGCGGCCCTGGCACTACGAGGGGGAGCGTCTCACACGCCGAGCCACGACCACGCTCGGGGGGCCCCGCGAGTCCGGGGCGACCATTACGGGCTGGCGGGCCGAAGTGTTCATCCCGTGGGCCCTCCTCGAGCCGCTGCAGGGCGTCCCTCCCCGGCCTGGCTCCCGCTGGCGCGCGAACTTTTACCGGGTCGACTACGACGGCGAGACCCCCACGGCCTGGGACTGGGCCCGCGTCGGCGCCACCTTCCACGAGTTCCAACGCTTCGGGATTCTTCGTTTCGGCGAGTAGGAATCCCTCAAGGGTTTCGGGAGACGCCCGTGCACTGACCCAGCCAGTGTCCGATGCGCATCAACGTCGCATGCGGTCCCCGGATTCGGGAGCGTCACCCAGGGCGTTTCGACAATAGTCGAGACACCTTCGTACCTCGGCCACCGGGTTGGATCCTTCAGGGACCTCGTACTCGAGCTCGATGTCCGCCGGGAAGGTGTACCCCTTCCGCTTCATGAGCTGCAAGATCAGCGCGAGCGGCGTGTCGCCTTCACCAAACGGCATGTTAGGGCCGTTGTTCACCTTGCGGTCCTTCATGTGCAAGTTGACGATCCGCCCGGCGTCGGCATAACGCTCGATGACGGGTAGCGGTGACTCGTTCGTGCCGGCGACGTAGTGCCCGACGTCGAGGTTGATGCCGAGAAACTCTCCGTAGGACAACGGCGCTTCCCAACTCGAGGCGTCGACCTGCGTGTGATTATGGAAGCCGATCATGATCTCATGCTCGGCGGCA
>JBDHCY010000143.1:0-9566 GCA_039591795.1 Gemmatimonadota bacterium
AGCGTGGGCTTGTTGGTCGGGTGCCGTGGACCATCGAAGATGACCAGCCAATCGGCGGCGAGCTTGTCGCGATATCGCTCCACAGCGCGCGGCAGGTTCGGCGAACCCATTTCTTCTTCGGTGTCGACGATGACCTTCAGATCGAAGTCGGGCGTGACACCTGCCGCATCCAGTGCCGAGAGCGCCGCGAGGAAGCCGATGTTCTGGCCTTTCGAGTCGGACGTGGAGCGGGCAAAGATTCGCCATTCGGGATTCCACTCGCCCTCGAGCCGATCCCAGGGGATGTCGTGCCACTCCCCATCAACCGCACGCTCGCGCAGCACCGGCTCGTAGGGCGACGCCTGGTACCAGCGGGTGGGGTCGACCGGCTGGCCGTCGGCCTGGAGGTAGACGAGGAGCGTGCCCCGGGGCCTCGGCACTCGCCGCTCAGCGAGGAGGACGGGGATGCGCCCCGTCGCGAGCTCCTCCGTCGTGAAGCCTCGCTCGCGGAACCGAACGGTGAGCCAATCGATCACCCGGCGGAGATCCTCCGGGACGTTGGCGTCGTTGGGAATGGCCAGGTACTCGCGAAACATTGCGAGTGCCTGGGGAGCGGCGTCGGCGGCGCGGGCGCGGATCTGGTCGGGGGTGAGCTGCTGTGCGGCGAGCGGGATGCTCACCGCCAAGCAGGCGATGTAGCCGGCAATGGTGACTCCGAGGCGCTCCGTGATGTGACTCATGCCGCGGTCCTCCGGCGAGGCGCTTGGGTTCGTTGGCTGCGTCGGGCGGGATCTCGACGCGCTCAATTCCAGATCTTGTCGCGCAGTTGGTCGAGGTTGAGGTTGCCCCCCGAGAGCACGCCAACCACGCGCGACCCGGCGGGTACCCGCACCAACCCGTGGAGCAGCGCGGCCACGGGAGCCGCCGCGGCGCCCTCGACGACGAGCTTGCATCGCTCCATGACCCAGAGCACCGCTTCGAAGATCTCGCGATCCGGCAGCGTGACGATGTCGTCCACGAAGCGCTGCACCACTGAAAAGTTGAGCTCGCCGACGCGCTGGACGCGCAGGCCGTCGATCACGGTTCGGCAGTCGATCGTCTCCAGGCGGCCTGCATCCACGCTCTCCTTCATCGCTGGGCCGTCGGACGACTCGACGCCGATGACCCGCGTGGCCGGGTTGTGGCTCTTCACGGCCATCGCGATCCCGGATATCAGGCCGCCGCCCCCGATCGGCACCACCACCGCGTCGACGTCGGGCCAGTCCTCCACGAGTTCGAGGCCCAGCGTTCCCTGGCCCGCGATGAGCTCCGCGTCGTCGAACGGATGCACGTAGGTGAGTCCTTCAGCGCGCACCAACTCCTTGGCCTTTTCGTTGGCCTCGTCCCAGATGTCGCCGTGCAGCACGACCTCTGCGCCGTAGGCCTTGGTCGCTGCGATCTTGGATGGTGTCGCGTTCTGCGCCATGCAAACGACGGCGCGGATGTCGTAAATCTTTGCCGCGAGCGCTACGCCCTGTGCGTGATTCCCCGCCGACGAACAGACTACGCCGCGCCGTTTCTGCTCGTCGGGCATGAGCGCGAACTTGTTGAGCGGTCCGCGGATCTTGTAGGACCCGACCCGCTGGAACATCTCGGCCTTGAGTCGGATGTCGAACCCGGTGCGCGCGCTGAGCTGACGCGAGGTCAGTAGTGGTGTGCGCTTGATGTGCGCATCAATGCGCGCACGGGCGTCCCGGAAGTCGCGAAGCGTGAGCGTGAGCATACTGCTCCCCGTGACCGTGGTCTCCACGGGGCCAAAGATGAGGCGCAGGGAGGGCGCGCGCGAGCGGCGGCGCTGCCCGCAGTCAGACACTCACCTCGACTGCGTGCGCCTAGACCGCCCCCATCGGCTCGGGCCCAGCCACGACCCGTGCACTCACCGCCTCGAGCAGGAGCACTCTGGCGCGCTCGGCTACCTCGTCGAGCGAGACCGAGGGAGCGTAGGCGAAGAGTTGATCGGCGCGGCGGCGGAGCTCGTCGCGCGTTGGAAGATCGGGAAGCTGGGGAAGATGGATCGCGGCGAGCCGCTCTCCTGCGTCCCGGCCAGCGGCACGGACGCGGGCCTCGATCTCAGCGAGCGTCGGCGCGTTCGCCCACGCCACCCGAACCTGGTCGGCGATACGCTCTACCGGAAAGCTGGCGACCAGCTCTCGCGCCACTCGGTCGACGACCTTCCGCCCGAGCTTGTGCTCGTTCCGCACGACCTCAGGCGGCGGCTGGCCGAGGTCCCACACCAGCCCCACCCACGAGAGCGCCTTGAGCACGTAGTAGGTTGGGTCGTACTCCCACCAGCGGAAGCCTTGACGGGTAGAGCGCTGATAAGCGTGGTGGTTGTTGTGCCACCCTTCGCCCAGCGTGATCACCGCGAGCCACCAGTTGTTGCGGGAATCATCGCCAGTGAGGTAGCGCTTCCGCCCGTGCACATGCGCGAGCGAGTTGATCAGGAACGTGCCATGGTAGAGCACGACCGTGCTCCACAGGAAGCCGACCACCAGCCCCTGCCACCCGCCGACGAGGAAGCAAGCGAAACCAAGCAGCGCCGCCGTCGAGTATTGGTGCCGGTCGAGCCACACGAGCTCGGGATACGCTGCCAAGTCGGGAACGAGGGAGTAATCGCGCTTGTCGTCCCGCTTGGCGAAGATCCACCCGACGTGGGCGTACCAGAATCCCCGCTGCACAGGTGAATGCGGGTCGAGGGGCGTGTCGGAGTGTTGGTGGTGCTGCCGGTGCTTCGACGCCCACCACAGCACACCGCGCTGCGCACTCGACTGCGCGAGCACGGCGAGCAGAAACTGTCCGACGCGGCTCGTCTTGTACGTGCGGTGGGAGAAGTACCGATGGTACCCCGCCGTCGCGCCAAACATGCGTACGACATACAGCGCCGCAGCAAGGAGGATCATCTCGAGTGAGACGCCCGTCCAGATCGCCGCCACACAGGCGAGATGCACCAAAATGAACGGACCGGCTTCCGGATAGATGATGTCGTCGTGGGGCTGGTCCGCGGGCGTGTCACGGACGCGGTCGTCGCGCATGAATCCTCGCTGCAAGGGGGTCCGGGCATCGCGCTCGAGACGGGGCGCGGAGTGGTTGGTGCGCCAGGGCTCCGATTCAGCGAGCGAGGCCGAGCGGCGCGCCACGTAAGCTATGAAAGATAGGGCCTCGCCCGGGCCCACGCCACTGCGGTGTCCCGGTCACCCCCTCGCCAAGCCCGCAGCGCTGGGCCATCTTTCGTGCGCCGACGGTAGCTCGAAACGTGGCGCGTCACGCGGTGGCAGGGCTCGCGTCTCAAGCGCGCAGCAACGAAGGGGTCTCGTGTCGATGAACGATGTCAGGGAGCGGCTCAGGGCCGCGCTGGGAGACCGTTATCGAGTCCAGGACGAGCTCGGTCAGGGCGGGATGGCTGTGGTATTTCTGGCCGACGACGCGCGGCACGACCGCAAGGTCGCGATCAAGGTCCTTCGGCCCGAGTTGGGCTCGGAAATCGGCGCCGGTCGGTTCCTTCGTGAGATCAAGCTCGTCGCCAGCCTGACCCACTCGCACATCCTCCCACTCTACGACTCAGGCGAAGCCGACGGCCTACTGTTCTACGTGATGCCATACATCGAAGGGGAATCGCTCCGGCAGCGTTTGACACGCCAGCATCAGCTGCCGCTCGATGACGCCCTCAGTATCGCCGTGGCCGTGTCCGCGGCGCTGGCGTACGCCCATCGGCACGGCATTCTCCACCGCGACATCAAGCCGGAGAACATCCTGCTCAACGAGGGCGTCGCGCTGGTCGCCGACTTCGGGATCGGCAAGGCCCTGAGCACGGTGGGGAGCGGATCGCTCACCCGCACCGGCACCGCGGTGGGCACCCCAGCGTACATGAGCCCCGAGCAGGCAAGCGGTGAAGTGGAGGTCGACGAGCGGAGCGACCTGTACAGCTTGGGCTGTGTCGTCTACGAAATGCTTGCGGGGGAGCCCCCGTTCACCGGTGCAACGCCCCAAGCCGTGATCGCAAAGCGATTCATGGGCCCACCTCCCAGGCTGAGCGTGCTGCGCGATGTCCCAGAAGCGCTCGACCAGGTCGTGACACGAGCGCTGGCGCGCGCGCCGGTCGATCGCTACCCGTCGATGACGGACTTCGCCGACGCACTGCGTTCCCCAGGGCGTGCTCACGAAACCGGCCCGCACGCCGATCAACCGAGCGCCGAGCGCTCGATCGCCGTCCTCCCGTTCTCGAACCTCAGCGCCGACCCGGAGAACGAGTACTTCGCCGACGGGATGACCGAAGAGATCATCAGCGCGCTCGTCAAGGTCGAGGGCCTCCAGGTCGCCTCGCGCACGTCGTCGTTCGCGTTCAAGGGGAAGGTGCTCGACGTTCGGGAAATCGGTGAGAAACTGGGCGTGGGAACGGTGCTCGAGGGCAGCGTCCGCAAGGCGGGAAACCGGATCCGCATCGTCGCCCAGCTCATCAACGTGGAGAACGGCTATCACCTCTGGTCGGAGACCTACGACCGCCGCCTCGAAGACGTCTTCGCGATCCAGGACGAGATTTCGCGCGCTATCGTCGAGGCGTTGAAGGGCCAGCTCGTTCCCGCCGCCGAGCTGGTCGTTCCCGTCACCGAGAACCTCGAGGCGTACACGCTGTACCTCAAGGGACAATTCTTCCGCAGCAAGTTCACGGAGCCGGACCTGCGCAAGGCCCAGGAGCAGTACGCGCAGGCGTTGCAGCAGGACCCGCGCTACGCGAAGGCACACGCCGGCATCGCCGACTCCTGGATGAATCTAGCGGATGACTGGCTCGCTCCGACGGAGGCGTATCCCAGGGCGAGGAAGGCAGCGGAGCGGGCGATCGAGCTGGACCCGTCGCTGGCGGAGGCCCGGACGGCGCTTGGCAAGATTCTCGGATGGTACGAGTGGGACTTTGCCGGTGCCGAGCGAGAGCTACGGCAGGCGCTGGCGGAGCAACCGAACTACGCGGATGCGCACTTCGGACTGGGCTCGGTCTTGCCGGCGCTGGGTCGCACGGGCGAGGCGGTGGAAGCGATGCGGCGCGCGCTGGCCCAAGATCCGCTCTCGGCGCTCTACAGTCGCTGGCTCGCGCGCATGCTGGTATTCGCCGGCGCCTTCGACGAGGCGATCGAGGTGACACAACGCACGCTGGATCTCGATCGCAACTATTCACGGGCGTATCTCGATATGGGGAACGCCTATCTCGCACAGGGCCGGGCGGACAAGGCCCTCGCCGCCTACCGCCAAGGACAGATCATCGAGGGGAGCGTCATCTCGTTCAACGCGTCGAGCGCGCGTGCCCTCGCCGCCATGGGGAAGCAGGACGAGGTGCAGCGCACGCTCGTGGAGTTGGAAGAGCTCTCCAGCAAACGGTACATCCGCGCGGAGATCGTTGCCGCTGGCTACGCGGCAATCGGGAATCTCGAGCTCGCCTTTGAGTGGCTCGATCGCGCGTTAGACGCTCGCTCGGCAGGCCTCATCTATCTCGCGGTGGAGCCCGCATACGAGGCATTGCGCTCCGACGAGCGATTTGCGAGCTTCGCCGACCGCGTCGGTGTCGTCATTCCCTGACGATCGCGACGGACTCGTCACGACACCAGGAGATCCTCACATGGCACGTGTAACCGGAATCGGCGGCGTCTTCTTCAAGTGCGACGATCCAGAACAACTCCGCAGCTGGTATCGAGAGCACCTCGGTATCGAATCAGATCAATACGGGTGGTCGTTCCCTTGGCGTGACCACGACGACCCCGACCGCGAGGGGTTCACGGTGTGGGGCCCCTTCAAGCGAGAAACAACCTACTTCGACCCAAGCACCAACCCGTACATGGTGAACTTCATCGTGGACGATTTGGACGCCCTGCTCGCGCAGCTCCGTGCCGCCGGCATCTGGGTCGATGACAAGATCGAGGAGCACGACTACGGGCGGTTCGGTTGGATCCTCGATCCCGCGGGCACGCGCATCGAGCTGTGGGAGCCTCCCAAGGAGAAGCCCTAAACCTCCACGCCGCTGCGCAGCTCCTCCGACACTCGCTCCACGTCGCGCCACACTCTCAGGAGGTTGCCGCCCCACAGCTTGGCGATCTCTTCTTCGGTATACCCGCGTCGGACCAGCTCCACGGTCACGTTCAGCGTCTCGCTGGCGTCGTTCCAGCCGACGACGCCACCCCCTCCGTCGAAATCGGAGCTGATCCCCACGTGGTCGATGCCGATGAGGCGCACGGCGTGATCGATGTGATTGACGAAGTCCTCGACGGTGGCCGGCGGCCAGCGCTTGTCGAGCTCGGCCAAACGCATGCGGTAGGACTCGCGCTGTTCCTCGGAGAGCGCGCGGAACGCGGCGAAGCTCGTGATCCCCATCTCCTGTCGCACCGCGTCGATCGCCGCCTCCTTTTCGGGTGGCGTTTCTTTCACGAACGCACCGAGGGCCACGACCTGGATCACGCCGCCATTGTCCTTCAGCGCCAGAAGTTGTTCATCGTCCATGTTGCGTGCGTGGTCCGCCAACTCGCGCGTACTGGAGTGCGACGCGATCACCGGTGCGCGAGAGAGACGCGCGGCGTCGAGCATCGCGTCCTTCGAAATGTGCGAAACGTCGACCATGATGCCCAGACGGTTCATCTCGGCGATCACTTGCTCACCGAACGCGCTCACGCCGCCGTGCTCGGCCTCGGCATCACCGAGGTTCTCGCGCGGGGTCGATGAATCGGCGATGTCGTTGTGCCCCCCATGAGCGAGCGTGATGTAACGGGCGCCAAGGGCGTGATAGCGCTCGAGGAGGGCGAGATCGGTTCCGATGACGTATCCGTTCTCGATGCCGATGCAGGCGACGAGTTTCCCGCTCGCGTGGATCCGCTCGACGTCAGCCGCCGAGTGAGCCAGCTCCACGCGCTCTGGATACATCTCGGTCATTCGATGAATGGCCTCGAACTTCACCAACGCGTCTGCCTTCGCCCGCTCGTAGTTCTCCGGCGTGCGGGCGGTCTGGCCCACATAGACGATGAAGAACCCTGCGTCGAGCCCCCCCTCCCGCATCTTGGGAAGGTCCACCTGCCGCTCGCCGCGAATGCCTGGGTCCACCTCGGGCGTCGCAAAATCTGATGGGATATCGTCGTGTGTGTCGATCGTGAGCACGCGCTCGTGGATCTCATGGGCGCGCGCGAGCACGGCGTCATCGCCCGGGGCGCATGCGAAGGCGACGAGGATCGGTAATGGAGCGAGGCCAATGATCCGAGACGTGAGTACCGAGTGACGACGCATCGTAGGCTCCGTGAGCGCGACAGTGGCGCACAAACTACCAGCTCGGTTGACGCGGTCAAGCAGACGCCGACGCCGATTGATGATGATCTTCCGGCGTCGCCGCCGCTCCTATTGGCCGGTCGAGGTCCCAGCGGTCGGGCGATGTTCCAGCTCAGCCAACCATGCCTGGCACTGGTCGACCGAGCTGTTACGCCCGTCGTACGGCCCCGCGTGCTGGATGGTCAGCCGCGCAAAGGGCAGCGGGATCCCTTGGCGCACGGGACGGCGCAGCCAAACGGCTCCACGGCCCAGCGTCACGAACGGGACGAGCCACGCCTGGGTATCCCGGGCGAGCTCCGCTAATCCGGGTTTGACGCTCCCGTACGGCCCGCCGGCGTCGGCCACGATGACGATGTTGGTTCCGTCCTGTCGCATCATCTCGACGATTTGGTCCCGAACAGAAACGGGGGAGCGTCGCCGATAGACCCAGATTCGCCCCCCGTACCACGCCATCGTCCGCTGCAACATCCGGGACTTGATCCCGTCGTGGCCGATGCCCGTCAGTCGCATCGCCGCGGGCACCGCCCGGGTCGCGCACAGCGTCAGCAGCTCGTACGCATGCCATGTATAGAGAATGAACGGACGCCGGGTCGCCGCCATCTGGTCGAGGAGCACGCCCCGCGAGGGGTGCCACGACACGCGCGCCGTGCGCCACGAAGGGTAGACAGAGGCGGTCACGGCCACATTGGCCGCGAGCACGACTGGCTCGAGGAGATACTCCCACCACCGGGTGGGCTCGTGGGGTACGTCGGCTACCCTGATCTTGCCAGGCATTGCCTGGATAAGAGGCGCGGCGTCGGGCCACTGCGCAAGGGTGATGGGGATGAAGGAGGGGACCACATAGCGCGGGGCGAGCCCACTGGTGAGCCTACGTCCGCGAGAGCCCCACCCCAGCCGCAACGATCGGCGGCGCGACCTCCGCGGCCTCGGACGATCGCACGGGCACCGACTGAGACTCGTCGGAGGACGATCGGGCCGGGACCAATCGGGCGGCCCGGGTCACTGCGATCGTGGCCACACTCCTCTCGGCTCGGGCCTCGTCTTCGGGCCGGAGGGTCAAGTTGTAGAGCGACGCGACGAACGCGATCTCGCTCAGCGCCCGGTGAATCGCGAGCTCATTCACGTCACCGCTCACCGTCACCGCTCGGGCGATTCGATTACGGTTGAGCGTCACCCATTCGGCGAGCTCCATACCGAGCTCGAGTTGCGGACCGGTCGGAGTGCCCACGGTGAGCAGGCGTCGCGCCACCTCGTCCCAATCGCGATCGAGCCAGCCTCCGCCCATGGCAAGGAGCCGCTCCGCCTGAGCGGGAGTAAGGGAGAGCCGCGCGCGACGTGTGCGCCCTGGCACGAGAGGGTGGATGTCGTACAACGTCCGCGTGCGAAGCCAACGCTTCTCACGATAGACGAGGCGGTCGCCCAATGTGGGCCAGCGCTCGATGCGGAGCGGCTGCTCGAAGTGGCTGTCGAACACCACGAACCTGTCGCCCTCGCAGCCAACGGCCGCGACCCAGTGGTCCCATTGATCGAGACAGAGAAGCGCGGGAACGCCGCATCCAAGCGTCCGCGTCAGCACGCGGCGCGCTGCCTCGCGATCGGTCCGGCGAACCAGGCCGAGGCGGCAGCCGTGCAGTCGGGCGGCGCGGGCCAGCTCCCTCTCGTCGGTCCCACCGGTCACGCATGACCCAGCGAGACGGGCGAGGTCGTCCTCGTGGGCGAACTGGCCCACGGCCAGGAGGGCATGCTTGAGGGCGAAAGGCCCACACTGCCAGGGGTTGGGCTGACCGTAAATAGCCATGCGACAATGGTTTGGGTGATGCCACCAGGGCCGGCGGCTTTCTGCAATATAACCGTTGGTCAAAAGGACGGTCAGAGACGGTCAAGGACGGTCGAAGGCGGTAAGAGCCGGGAGTCGCCTCCCGGCTCCTACCTGCCCTCAGGGCGCTTTGCGGCGTGCTGCAGTCGGCCCGCTAGGCTCGCTTTGCCGCCTTCTTGACTGGGCGCTTGGCGGGTGCGCGTTTCTTCACCGGCCGCCGAGTGACGGTCTTGGCACGGCCTGCCGCTTTCTTGACCGGCTTCCGCGCCGGAGCACGTCGTGCCGATGCCTCCTTCTTCGCCACCCGGCTCTTGGTGCCTGCCCCGGCCTTGGACCGCTTTGGCTTCGCAGCCGTCCTCGCTTTGGGCTTCGGCGCAGGAGCCGGCTTCGCCACGGGCGCCATCGAGTGGAGTGCGAAGACGGCACCCTGTGGATCCAT
>JBDHCY010000144.1:0-9550 GCA_039591795.1 Gemmatimonadota bacterium
TCCATCGACGATCTGGTCCTGAATCCCACCGACTGCGCTCGCGACGATCGGCCGGCGCTTCCACATCGCCTCGGTCACCGTCAGCCCGAACCCTTCGTGCAAGCTCTTCTGCACGACGACGCTTGCATGCCGCTGCAGGGCGTTCACCATCACCGCGTTCTCTTCCAGGTCGTCCATCGGAAGTGACACGAGGTGGACGCGTTCGCGCGAGCTCTGCGGGAGGTGGTGCCACCGAGCGACGCAGCGCTCGAGGACTTGGGCGCCCTCAGGATCGTCGCTGACGCCCCGAACGTCGGGTCCTGCGAGTACGAGGTGCGCATTGCCGAGCCGATCGAGGCCCTCGGCGAAGCTGCGCATCACGCCTTCCATGTCTTTCAGCGGATCCCATCGGGACACTTGTAGCACGACCGGCGTGCGGCCACTTGTGAGCGGAGCGGTCTGAAGGATCTCGGCAGCACGGGTCACGCTATGCCACGAGCCGTTGGCCCCTCGATAACGGGGTGCCTGCTCGTGTCCCTTCGAGGCGAGAACGCCAATCTGCCGCAGAATCGAGCGAACGGTTCGCTGGGGGAGCGGCCTGTTCTTGGCGGAAAACGCATCGATGGCGGGCGGGATGATGGCGACGGGCGCCAAGCCCAGGCTCGCGGGGACGTAGCATTCGCGGGAGAAGATGAAACCGTGCGCGTGCTCGAGGTACGGGCGAAGGAAGTCCCAGGCCTCGGTCACGCTTCGGTTCGGCCGGTCGCGCCCAACGTGGCAGCGCCAGATGACGATGGCACCACGCTCACGCAGGGGGAGCGCGAGTCCGGCGGTCTGTGGATCGTGCAGGACGACGACGTCTCCGGACCGGACATGCGAGAGCAGCGGCGCGACGTTCTGGCGCATGATACGCCGATAGTGCCGATGGTCGTCGTCTCCGAGGCCCAGTCCGTCGCCATTCCCGCCATGGAGATGGTGATGGATGCGCTTGGTGAGCGTGAAAAACGGCGCGTCACCCTCGATTACGAGCCAGCGCGAGTCGACTCCAGTGCTCCGCTCATACCCAAGGAGCGTTTGGAGCATTTCGGCGACCCCGCCGCCGGTGCGGGTCGAATTGACGTGCCAAATGGTCCGTTCGCCGAGCGCCGAGCGGGCGCCCCGGACGACGGCTCGCAGCCGCTGGGCTTGCCGAGACCCGATCACGCGATGGAACCGCGCGAGCGGGACTGTCGTAATCGGTATGCTCTCCATGCCGGGAGCGGTTCGCAACATCCGTGCCGATGGTGTCCCCTCTAACGTCGATTGTCCCATTAGCCTCCTCCTCCCGGCATATGGTGACAAGGGGCGGAGACGCTACGACAAATCGGCCCACTTGCGCAAGGGGCACGGCTGCCACATCTCCTGCGCTACGGATCCGAGTGGCTGGGCCCACGAGGCTCAACCGGGATCTGGGTGCTGTCTCAGGTCGAGCCAGACCAGCCTCTCGATCGCCGGCAAACCGCGAGGTTGCGCCCATGGGAGGGGCTTCTGCCAGGTGACGCCTAGGCTGGGCATCGCTCCGTGATGGGTGATTCGCCCGGGTCCCTTGGGCCGCCACCCGACGCCGGCCTCCTCGCGAGGGAGCTCGCGGCCGACATCGAAGCGCTCGGCGAGGCCACTGCGGCTGAGCAGCGTCGCCTGAGGCGGCGTTGGAGTCGGCGGCTACGGGATGTCGAGGCAGACGTGGTGCTCGATCTCGCCCACCGTGTGCTCAGCAACGCCGACAACGCTCGATGCGGGGTCATCTACGAGTTGCTGAACCATCACGCTGCCGCGCTCGGGAGTATCGCCGCCGCCGAGCTGGCATGGCTCGGTCGTGGGATCGCGAGCTGGGGCGCGGTCGACTCGTTCGCGTGCTACGTGGCGGGGCCGGTATGGCGTGAGCGGCAGGTTCCAACACGACTGATCGAACGGTGGGCCCGCTCGCCCGACCGCTGGTGGCGACGTGCGGCGCTCGCGAGCACGGTGGCACTCAACGTTGCTGCCCGAGGTGGTTCTGGAGACGCCCCGCGCACGTTGCGTATCTGCTCGATCCTCATCGACGACCGAGACGACATGGTGGTCAAAGCGCTTTCGTGGGCGCTGCGGTCCCTAGCTGGCCGTGCTCCGGATGCGGTGCGAGAGTTCACCGTGCGACACGGCGTGCGGCTCGCCCCGCGTGTGCGGCGGGAGGTGGTGAACAAGCTCTCGACCGGCCTCAAACAGCCACGGCGCCGCCGCTGAGAATCCTGCCCGAGCCGGTGTTCGGGTATCCGGGGCCGCATCGGCGGGCCCCCAACTCACACCTTTCACGAGGTCAAGCGGCCCGTGGGGTGACGTATCAGGCGACGAGGGATGGTCGTTGGCGTGCGTGCTCCGTTGCCGCCTCGATGTCGCGCAGAAGCTCCAGTACAACGAGCCGGGTGGGCTCGTCGAGGAGGTGCGGCGACTCGCCGTCGAGCCCTTCCTTCCCCGAGCCGCCTGGAGCTGCCGGCCGGTCGACAGCCAAGCGGTTGGGGAGCGGCTGCGCCTCGATAGCGCGGAGTGCCGCGACCGTCGGAGCGGTCGCGGGTCGTGGCCCCTCCAACACCTGCAGCACGTCCTGCGCGATGTAGGCTCTCGGGCTGCCTGACCCGCCGGCGGGCGTCAGGATGCCGATCTCCACGAGCTTCGAGAGATGCTCGGCTATCTCAGCGGGCTCCCTCCGAAGAATGCGCGCTGCGCCGTGGACGCTGATGGCCGTGCGCTCGAATGCTCCGTCGACGAGACGATAGACGATCTGTCGTTGTCGTGCCCGTCGCAGCCGGGTCAGATAGTCCCCGTGGAGTGCGAGGAGCGCCGCGATCCGCGTCCCGCAGTCGTCAGCCTGTTCGGCCACACCATCGAGAAAGAACCGAAGCCAGGCCTCCCACTCACCGTAGCGGGTCACCGCCTGGAGTCTGGCACGGTATTCGACACGGCGCGAAGAGAAATACGCGCTGGTGGCGAGCGGAACACCAGGCAGGCCAGACCGGGTCGAGAGATGAAGCGATAGGAGGAGCCTGTTCACGGCACCTGTGCCCACGAGGAAGGGCTGGATCGCCTCGAGTTGATAGTGCATGAGGGCGAGACGCAGCAGGTAGGGCAGCTCGGTTGGCTCCCGTGAGTATCGCGCGAGCGCGTCGAGCGCGCGGTCCATCTCATCCGTCGGCGGCGGCACGAAGACCGCCTCGGTACGAGAACAGCCGCGCGGGCCAAACCAGATTTGGCGGTCCCGGAACCGTCCGACCCCCACGACCCCGGGCACGTCCGCGAACAATCGGCGGTGCAGCCCGAGGAGAAACCGACGGTCGGTGTCCGGTGTACGACCGAAAGCGAGGGCGGCGCGGTGGGTCTCGACCCGGCTCACGACCACCTGTTCCACCGCTCCACGCGCCCGAGATGTGGTCTCCTCCGCCAGCGCGAGGGCAGCGAGCGTGCTGTCCAGGCCGTCGATTCGGGTCGAGTGTAGCGCCTCGCGGCGCATGAACGGCCCGATGAGATGATCCGCTCCGCGCAGCGTCTCCGTCACCCCGGCGAGGCGCCCGAGCGCGCGATCAGCACGGACGAGTCTATTGATGAGATCGACACCAAGGGTGAGCCTGGGCGCGAGCGGAGCTGGCACGAACGCCCAGAAGTCGGGAGAGGGCTGAATGAGGCGACCCGGCTTCGTAGATCCGAAATCGCTCAGTTGCATCGATGTTGTGAGCGCGAGACGGCTATGCGCGCTCCCGCAATCTAATGATCAATGAGAGGGCATCCAATAGCAGCGGCCGTCCATTCCTTCCGATCGACTGCCTTCGCCAACGCGGCACGCCCTCTGGGCGTGCGGCTTGGCGTTCGGTAGCCGCACAAGCGTCCCAGGAGTAAGCTCTGACAGTTGACTGCTGCTCCCTCGCGGCGCCCGAGGTTTCGCGATGATCAGGCTATCGGCAGCACACGCTGCAACGCTCTTCTGCGTGGCTGTTGCGTGTCCCGCCGCCGCGCAGGTCGATGCGACAGCACTCGCCCGCCCGCTGCCTCTCGACCCCCAAGTCGTGATGGGCACCCTTCCGAACGGGATACGCTACTACGTTCGGGCGAACGGACGTCCCGAACGACGTGCGGAGCTCAGGTTGGTAGTCAATGCAGGCTCGGTGCTGGAGGACGACGATCAACTCGGCTTGGCGCATGTCGTCGAACATATGGCTTTCAACGGCACGGAGCACTTCGCGAAGCAGGAGCTGGTGGACTACATGGAGAGGGTGGGGATGCGGCTGGGTCCACATCTCAATGCGTACACCAGTTTCGACGAAACGGTATACATGCTGCGCGTGCCGACTGACACGGCAGAGGTGCTGGAGACAGCGATCCAGATTCTCGAAGACTGGGCGCACGGTGTGAGTTTCGACTCCGTAGAGATTGAAAACGAGCGCGCAGTCGTCGTGGAGGAGTGGCGGTTGGGACGTGGCGCAGACGCCCGCCTACGAGACAAGCAGTTCCCGATCATCTTCATGAATTCACGATATGCCGACCGGCTGCCGATCGGCACGAAGGAGTCGCTAGAGACGTTCGACGTCGAGGCACTGCGGCGGTTCTATCGAGAATGGTATCGGCCCGATTTGATGGCAATCGTCGCCGTCGGTGATTTCGAGTCCGCTACGGTCGAGCAACTGATCCGGGAGCACTTCGGGCGGGTCGCAGTCCCGACGAAGACGCGGCCACGATCGATCTTCGCAGTGCCCGATCACGATGAGCCACTCGTCGCCGCCACCTCTGATCCCGAGACGACCACGTCCTCGGTTGGGATCTACTACAAGCAGCCACGGGGCGAGAGCGGAACGGTAGGTGCCTACCGTGAGCGGCTCGTCGCCCGTCTTTATGACGCGATGTTCAACGCCCGGCTCAACGAGATCACACAGCAGCCCGATGCGCCATTCCTCTTCGGAAGCTTCGGGCAGGGGCAATTCGTGCGGTCGAAAGACGTGTACGTCCTGTTCGCTGGCGTGAGAGACGGAGGTGTCGAGGAGGGGCTCGCTGGCCTTCTCACCGAGGCAGAGCGCGTGGCGCGCCATGGATTCACGGGTTCGGAGCTCGAGCGTGAGAAGGTGGAGCTTGTGCGCTGGATGGAGCGTGGGTATGCCGAACGAGAGAAGCAGAACTCGTCGGTCTACGCGAGCCGATACGTCCAGCACTTCCTGACGGAGGCTCCAGTGCCAGGCATCGCCACCGAGCTCGAACTGACGCGCCTCCTCCTACCGACGATCGGCCTCGACGAGGTGCATCGATTAGTCGAAACGTGGATCACAGATCGGAATCGCGTGATCGTGGCGAGTGCTCCGGAGAAGCCAGACACGCCTCTTCCTTCCAGCGAGCGACTCCTCGGTGTGTTTGATGTAGTCGAATCGAGCACGGTTACTCCCTACGAAGACGTTGGGAGCGATGCGCCTCTTCTCGCCACGCTTCCAGCACGGGGCCGTGTCGTGGCTGAGGAGCGAGTGGACGAAGTTGGGCTCACGATCTGGACGCTTGCCAATGGGGCTCGTGTGCTGCTCAAGCCCACGGACTTCAAGGACGACGAGGTCCTCCTCCGAGCATCCAGTCCGGGAGGGCACTCCCTCGCATCCGACGAGGATTTCCTGTCCGCGGTCTTGGCCGACGAGGTAATCGCCAGAGGCGGTGCCGGCGAGCTCGACCGCGTCCAGCTCCAGAAGCGCCTCTCGGGCAAGGTGGCAAGCGTCTTTCCGTCCATCGGATCGCTCTCCGAGGGACTTGCAGGGAGCGCATCGCCGCGCGACCTGGAGACGATGTTCCAGCTCGTCTATCTCCGGTTCACGCATCCACGGCGAGATTCGTCCGCCTTCGTCGCGTTCCTGCAACAGATGGAGGGAGTGCTCAACAACCGGGATGCCAGCCCGGTTGCGGCGTTCTACGACACGCTCGCCGTGACGATGGCGCAGGGACACTACCGCGCTCGACCATTCACGACCGAGCTCCTCACCGAGATCGAACTCGACAAGGCGTTCGACTTCTATCGGGACCGCTTTGCCGACGCGTCGGATTTCACGTTCGTCTTGGTGGGGAACTTCACGGTAGACTCGATCCGCCTGCTCGTCGAAACCTACGTCGGTGGCCTCCCGTCCCTTGAACGCATTGAGACGTGGCGCGACGTGGGCATGCGTCCCCCGACCGGAGTGATCCGCAAGACTGTGCACCGTGGCATCGAGCCCAAGAGTCAGACGCAGATCGTGTTCACAGGACCGTTCGAGTACACGACTGCAGAGCGCTACACAATCCGGGCGTTGGCCTCAGCTCTCCAGCTTCGGCTGCGCGAAGTGTTGCGTGAGGGGCTCGGCGGCACCTACAGCGCGAGTGTCTCGAGTGGCTATGCGCGCGACCCCAGAGCGGAATACACCTTCCGCATCAACTTCGGATCCGGCCCAGACCGCGCGGACGAATTGATTGACGCAGTATTCGACGAGATCGAGAGCTTCAAGACCGTAGGTCCGACGCCGGCCGATGTTGGCAAGGTGAGTGAGATGCAGCGTCGCGCCAAGGAAACGAGCCTCCGGGAGAACGGCTACTGGGCGAGTCAGCTCATGTTGGGTGACCGTCACGGCCTTGACCCACGCCAGCTGACGAGCTTCTCACAGATCGAAGGTGTCACTGCCAGCGCGATCCAGGCGGCCGCTCGACGCTACCTCCGGACCGACAACTACGTGCTCGTCACCCTCTATCCCGAGTCGTAGGAGCGATCTCAGGCTGTCCTCACCGTCCTCGTCCGTCTTCGTGCGTCTTTCCCCATCTTCAACCGTCGAGACGACTCGCGACTCCCCTTCGGTTTTGTTAGCATCACCCATTCCCTGCACCAGGAGTACCGATGCTCCTCCGTCCTTCCCGGTGAGCACGGCCGGGGTGGGGTTGCCGTGGCACAGCTGGGCGACATCGGCCTCACACGGGATCCCCGGAGCGGCGAAGGGCTCGGTTGTGGCGGCGAAGGTGCTCGTCCTCACTGGCCTCGATCTCTTCCGATGAGACGCTCTTGCGCGAGGCGAAGGCCTTCCTGGCAGAGCAGACTCGGGGAGAGCCCTATCGCTCACGGATTCCCGCGGGACAGAAGCCACCCGTGCCCCGGTAGATCTCAGCACCAACCACGTGGCTCGAGCCGGCCGTTGCGGGTTGCAGCGCTACGCCCTCCGCAATCCGTCGAGCGGGGCACCCGGAGCGGCGTCGAAGGGCGCGCCCCCCAAACCAAAGACCCGCGCCGGGCGATCACCGAGCAGCGCCAAGGCATCGCCTTCAACTCGAAGAGCCGTTCCCTCCCGCAGGCCGAGCACGGGTGTCTCCGGGTTGGCAGCGACGAACTCGAGAAGCCGCTCCTCCCGTGTCTCGCCGGCATGCTCAGGGATTGTTCGATGCGTGTAGTGCGGATTGATCTGGAACGGGACGAGACCGAGCGCAGCGAGGTGGGGCGGTTCCACGATGGGCATGTCGTTGGTTGTCCGGATCGTCGGGCAAGCGAGGTTGGCTCCTGCGCTCCAGCCAATGTAGGGGTGGCCCGCGCGTACCCGCTCCCGAATCGGATCGAGAAGATGCAGTGCGTAGAGGCGCTCGAGCAGGCAAAAGGTGTTGCCACCACCCACGACGATTGCCGCGGCGGTGGAGACGGCCGCGACCGGATCGTCCGCCGCGTGCACCGAGTACGCATCGTAACCCAGCGGGCTGAGTCGTTCCCGCACTCGCTCCGTGAAAGTGTCGTATGAAGCACGTACGGACGCGTAGGGGATGAACAGGACCTCCCCAACCTCATCACCCAAGAAGTCCCGAATCCAACTGGATGCATGTTCGAGAAACTCGCGCCCGGCGATCGTCGAGTTGCTGAGCAGCAGCAGACGTTGAGCGTTGTTCATTGGGCCCGGGGCCAGACGGTCTGCAGCGCGATGCCGAGCGGTGTGAATGCCTGCGGAAGTGCCAACAGCTCTGGCGTGTGGAGCGAAAGCTCGGGAGACGGACCGAGAACCATATAGCGCGACGCTAGCATGCCGAGCGACCGCTGCACCAAGGGGGCCAGTGTACTCCACAGCTCCTCGTAGCTCATCCCCTCGGGCTTGGCGAACCAGAGCGCGTGCTGGGCGGTTGGGATGGGCGCGCCGAGGCGCACCTTGTAGACGGCCGCCGTGCCGCCCGCCGAAGCCTCGGCCGCCGCGTCATGTGGCGTGCGCCGCCGGCCGGTGATGGCAGCATCGTTTAGCGCGTCGAGCGCGCCACCGTCCTGCACGAAGTACCAGTCTTCGTACGCCCGTCCACCATGATGAGCCCAGGGGGCACCTGCCATTCGGAGGCAAAGTGAAGACTGGAATCCTTCTGGCGGGGTGCTGGCCAGTGCTTCGTGAAACGCTGTCTGACGGCGCTCGTATACGTCGACCGGGACATCCGCCCGGCGCCAGTGCCAGAAGACATAGGCGAGCACGGATGGATCAGCTGGTTGGCACTGCGCGATCGCTAGCGATCAAGAGCGGCGAAACCGCTCACGCAGCCAGAGGAGAATCAGTGCCCCGCCGACGGCGAGCGCCAGGCTTTCGAGGTTGAAGCCGGTAACGCTGCCCACGCCGAGCTGCGAGCCGACGAAACCGCCGAACAAAGCCCCGGCGACTCCGAGGAGTGCCGTCATGATGAACCCGCCACCCTGCTTGCCCGGCATGATCCACTTGGCCAGCACACCGACCATGAGTCCCAGGATCGCCCAGGAGAGAATGCCCATTGCGTCTCCGTCCTTGGTTCGTACCGAGGAAGGTGACGCCCCGCCGTGTGAGGATCAAGCGGTGATCCCGATCGGACTCGGAGGGCGGCCGGCCCGGACGATCAGTCGGTTGTGACGTCTATGCGATCGATCTCGAGGGCGACGTCGGCGCCGGGCTTTGGACCGGAGAGCCACGTGGGCCACCACGCGCTCGCCATGAGGTACATGGCGCCCCCGGGGAGCTTCTTGCTGGACCACTCCTGAAGCACATTGCCGTCGACCATGAAGAGCACGCTTGATGACGTCCATTCGATCTCGTAGTCGTGGAAAGCCGCTCCCGGATCGAACCCGAGGTCCTGGGTGACAGTGTGTGTTTGCCGACCCTTGGCCCACGTCGTGAACAGCACCTTTCCGGAGCCGTCGTTCATGATCTCGATGTCGATCTCGTCACTCCGGTAGCGGCCCTGGTAAAGAAAGAATGCACTGATCGATCCGGGGGCGTGGGGTGTTCGCATGCGGACGGCGAACCGTCCGTATCCAACCAGGTCCAACGCGCGAATCTCTCCGCCATCGTACGTGGCGCGAGGCAAGACGAGCTGCAGGCTGCCATCGCTCGCGTGCACGTTCGCCGCGCGGAAGTACCCTCGACCCAGGGCATGTTCTTGTTTCGACCACCGGGAAGCATCGAAGGCGTCGAAGTGATCCGAGAACGGCGTCGTCTTGATCGACCTGGCGCGGCGCAAGGAAGGCGTCACCGAATCGAGCGGGTCAGTAGGCATGTCGCTGCAGGCGCCGACAGCGATCAACGTGACGGGC
>JBDHCY010000145.1:0-9498 GCA_039591795.1 Gemmatimonadota bacterium
TGGAGGGGTTGGACTCCTTCTTCGGTGGTGGGGGCGGGGGAGAGCGGGGGCGGCGTGAGCGGCGACGCGGGCAGGACGTGCGAGTCAGCCTCAAGCTCGCGCTGGAGGACGTGGCCCGCGGGACATCACGCACCGTGAAGCTGCGCTCACTCGAGCGGTGTGAGCGGTGCGAGGGTTCTGGCTCGGCCAAGGGGAAGGCACCCGTGACCTGCCGTACGTGTGGGGGTGCGGGTGAGGTGCGGCGCGCGGCACGCTCGATGTTCGGACAGTTCGTTTCGGTCTCGGCGTGCCCCGCCTGCGCCGGCGAGGGAACCGTGGTCGCCGAAGCATGCCCCGCATGTCGCGGCGAAGGGCGCGTTCGCGGCGAAAAGACAGTGACCATCGAAGTCCCCCCTGGTGTGAGCGAGCAGAATTACCTGACGCTCCGGGGGCAGGGGGCCGTGGGGACGCGCGGTGGCGCCGTGGGGGACCTGCTCGTGGGGTTCGAGATCGCCGACGATGCAAGATTCCATCGGCACGGTGACGATCTCGTGTACGATCTACCCGTCTCGTTCAGCCAAGCCGCGCTCGGGACCGACGTCAACGTCACGACACCCACCGGCGAGGTCAGCGTGGAGGTAGAGCCGGGAACACAGACTGGGACCATTCTGCGGCTCCGCTCGCAGGGGCTCCCGCGCCTCGGCGGAGCGGGCAGTGGCGACCTTTTGGTCCGGATTCACGTGTGGACGCCCGACCGGCTGACCGACGAGCAGATCCAGCTATTCGAGGAGTTGGCCCGGCATGAAGGTGACCCTCCCTCGGCCGAAAAGGTGGGCCGCGGATTCTGGGATCGGTTGAAGGAGGCGCTCGGAGCATGACTTCCACGGGAGTTGGCCTGTGAGTGACTGCCTGTTCTGCCAGATCATCGCTGGTGAGGTCCCGGCCACGATCGTCAAGCGGTCGCCCCACGGGATCGCCTTCCGCGATCTCAACGCGCAGGCACCGACGCACGTGTTGATCGTGCCGAAGCAGCACCTGGCCTCGCTCAACGATACGGACGACGCTCGCCTGCTCGGGCAGCTGTTGTTGCTCGCGAAAGAGGTGGCAGAGATCGAGGGGCTGTCGCACCGAGGCTACCGCGTGGTGGTCAACACCAACCGGGAGGCCGGGCAGAGCGTGTTTCACCTCCATCTCCACGTGCTGGGAGGCCGCGCGATGGCGTGGCCGCCGGGATGATTCGCTCTTGCCGCAGCCGCCGGCCGGACCTATCGTTACCCGTCTGACTCAGGCCGTGACACGGCGGAGAGCGGGGTGATCACCCAGCATGGCTGAAGTCGTCATTCAAGACGATGAGAGCTTTGAGCGCGCCTTGAAGCGGTTCAAGAAGAAGTGCGAGAAGGCGGGCATTCTCTCCGATCTGCGCAAACACCGGCATTACGAGAAGCCTTCGGAGCGTCGCAAGCGCAAGATGAACGCGGCTCGTCGCAAGGGTCGTCGCACCGGGCGCCGATGAGCCGTCCGCGTCGCGCGAGGAGTGGGGCGCCGGGGTGCCGATGACAGAAGTCACCGGCACCCCGGCCGCATTGGAAGCCATCGAGCTCCCGCACGCTCTGGCCTCCGTTGCGCGCTGGGCCGCCGGCCCGCTTGGCGCCGCCCGCATCAGCTCCCGCCGCCCCACTGCCGACCTCTCTCTTGCCCGCGAAGAGCTCGCCACCTGCCACGAGCTGGCGGAGTGGCTCCGAGCAGGTGGAAGCTTCCGCCCCGAGGCAGTCGAAGATGTCGAGCCGATCTTCGACCGGCTCGCATTGGCGGGCAGCGTGCTCGACGGCGAGGAGATCGCGGCGATGGCCCGCACTCTGTCGGCTCTCCGCGTCACCGACGAAGAGCTGAGTCGCGCCGCGGAGCACGCGCCCCGCACCCGGCCCCTCCGAGTGGAGCTGCCTCCGCAGTCGGTAGACCGCGTCCTGGCAGCCACAGTCGACACCGACGGATACGTCCGCGACGAGGCCTCGCCAGCACTCGGGAAAACCAGACGACGCCTCCGTGAAAGCCGGAAAGTGCTCGTGGCCCGCCTCGAGGCCATGCTCACGAATCTCGACAGGGGGAGCGGAGCAGTCACGGTGCGCGGCGGTCGCTACGTCATTCCCGTGCGGCGCGAGCTGCGTTCACGAATCCGCGGCATCGTCCACGACGAGTCGGCCAGCGGCGCCACGCTGTTCGTCGAGCCGGCCGACACGGTGGAGCTCGGGAACGCCCTCCGCGAGCTAGAGGGATCGGAGGCGCGGGAGGTCCAACGCATCCTTCGGGAGGTGTCGGGTCGCCTTCGCGACGTGCTCCCGGCTCTGCAGGCGGGGTGGGAGGCGGCGGTGGCGGCCGACGACCTCGCCGCGCGCGCCCGATACGCCGTGCATGTTGAGGCCCAGCTGCCGGCACTCGCCTCGCCAGGAGCGTCGCTCACCATCCGGAGCGGACGGCACCCACTGCTGCTCGAGCGGGAGCACGGGGGTGGGCCACCCGTCATCCCGTTCGATCTCGAGCTCGACGACATCGAACGCACGGTGCTCCTTTCGGGCCCGAACACGGGCGGCAAGACGGTGCTGATGAAGGCGATCGGACTGATCGCGGCGATGGCGCAGTCTGGGGTGCTCCCTCCGGTCGGGCCGCGGACTCGGCTACCTGTGTTCGGCGCATTTTTCGCCGATATCGGCGATCGCCAGTCGATTGCGGAGAGCATGTCGACGTTCAGCGCGCATGTGGCTGTGCTGCGGGAGGTGCTCGAGGGCGCCGACGCCGGTGCGCTGGTACTCCTCGACGAGGTTGGGGCCGGGACGGACCCGGCCGAGGGGGGGGCGCTCGCGGCGGCGGCTCTCCAGGCGCTCACCGGTCGTGGCACCATGACCCTCGCCACCACGCACCTGGGCGCGCTCAAGCGGGTCGCCGATGCCGATCCGCGCATCGTGAACGCATCGCTCCAGTTTGATGCCAAGGCACTGACCCCGACCTATCGACTCGTGAAAGGCGTGCCTGGCCGTTCCTATGGCCTGGCGATCGCGCGGCGTCACGGCGTCCCGGCCGACGTGCTGGCAGAGGCTGAGTCGGCGGTGCCCGCTGGCGAACGGGAGGTCGATCTGGCGCTCGCGGAGCTCGAGGAGCGGCGCGGTGCGCTCGAGCGCGCGCTCGAGGAAGTGAGCGGGCACGAGGCACGCACCGCCCGGCAGGCGTCAGCGGTGGCGGAACGCGAGCGCGCGCTCGAAGCTCGCGAGGCTCAGGTGCGAGCGGCGGAACGCGAGGCCAAGCGCGCGGCGCGCAGAGCGACGCGGCAATACCTCCTCGAGGCACGACGGTCGGTCGAAGAGGCGCTCGCGCTCGCCCGCCAGGCCACCGACGAGGCCGCGGCGCGCAGCGCGCGGCGCTTGGTGGAAGATGCCATTGGCAGGTCGGCGCCCGACGCCGACGGCGCTACGCCCCCGGCGCTACCACGAGGCGAGCTCGGCGTGGCGGCGGCCGGTGACCGGGTACGCACGCCCGTCGGCGCGGTCGGAACGGTCCGCGAGCTGCGGTCTGATGGCCAGGCGGTCGTGGAGATGGGAGGCGTGCGGATCGTCGTGGACGCAGACGCGCTCGAGCGCGTGGAAGCTGCTGAAGCGGCGCAGCCGGTGCCTCGTGGCTATGTGGCGACTAATCACTCGCCCGCCGCCGTCACGGTCGACCTGCGCGGGCTCCGTGCCGATCAGGCTGAAGACGTCTTGCTCCGGGCGATCGACGATGGCGTCCGCGACGCGCTCACGGAGCTCACGGTCATTCACGGTAAGGGAACCGGGGCGCTGCGAGAGTGTGTGCAGCACCTGGCAGCGGCCGACCCTCGGGTGTTCGACTATCACATGGCGCCGCCGGCAGGTGGCGGCGCCGGTGTCACGCTCATTCGGCTTTCGACGTGAGCAGGATTCCCGACGACGTCATCGAACAGATCCGCGACGCTGCAGATCTCATCGACCTGCTCGGACGACACGTCGAGCTGAAACGGAGCGGGTCGGACTACCGTGGTCCATGTCCGTTTCACGGGGGCACGCACCGCAACTTCGCCGTGATTCCCCGCAAGGGGATGTACTACTGCTTCGTCTGCCACGCTGCCGGTGACGTGTTCACGTTTTACATGCGGCACCTTGGCATGGACTACCCGAGTGCCGTTCGTGAGGTGGCTGCTCAGGTCGGCGTCACCATTCCCGAATCGCGTGAGGCAGCGGGTCCCGATCCCCGCGAGCCGCTGTTCGAGGCCGTCGCTGCCGCGGCGGAGTGGTACACCCGACAATTGAGCGCCTCACCGGAGGCCGATGGGGCGCGGCGACACCTCGAGTCCCGCGGCTATCGCCTCGAGCAGGTGTTGCCGTTCGGGCTCGGATATGCCCCGAGGGGCAAGGCGTTTCTCGAGGCGATGGCCCGGCTCGGCATCGCTGAAGAGCTTCTCGTCGAGGCAGGGCTCGCGCAGCGGCGCGACGACGGTGGTCCGATCGTCCCACGCATGCGGGGCCGCCTCGTGTTTCCGATTCACGATCTCCGGGGTCGTGTGGTGGCGTTCGGAGGGCGGGTGCTCGGCGATCGTGAGCCGAAGTATCTCAACTCGCCCGACTCACCGATCTTCCATAAGGGCCGGGTCCTCTACCATCTCCACAGTGCGAAGCGGGCCATCCGGCAGGCCGAGCGTGCGATCGTCGTGGAGGGGTACTTCGACGTGCTGCGGCTCGTCGTTGCGGGGCTGGACGAAGTCGTCGCGCCGCTGGGCACTGGGCTCACGTCAGAGCAGGCCACACTGATCTCGCGGTACACCAAGCAGGTGCTGCTCCTGTACGACAACGACGCAGCCGGGTTGCGTGCGACGTTTCGTGCCGGCGACGTGTTGTTGTCGGCAGGCGTGCGTGTGAGTGTCGCCACGCTTCCGGATGGTGAGGATCCAGACTCGCTCGTCGCGGGGGGCGGGTTGGTTGCGCTCCAGCCCGTGTTGCGCGACGCGCTCGATCTGCTCGAGCGAAAGGTGCAAATCCTCGAGCGTCGCGGCTGGCTCGAGTCCTTGCAGGGGCGGCGGCGGGCACTCGATCGTCTGCTTCCGACGTTGCGGGCGGCGCGCGATCCCATCACGCGCGAGCTCTATCTCGATCGCGTGGCGGCGGCGGTGGGCATGCGTGTGGAGGCGTTGGCCCGTGAGGAGGCCGGCGCGGCGGCGAAGGCCCCAACCTCGCGATCGAAACGTGCGAGCCGCGCGGCGGAGGCAAGTCCTGCGGCACCGAGTGCGCCAGTTGCGGGGGCGTCGGTCGAGCGCCTTCTCGTCGGCCTCATGACTGAGGGCGAGCCGTGGCACGCGCGCGTGATCGACGCTGTGTCGGCTGCCGACTTTCACGACGGAGGGAATCGAGAGCTCTTCGAGGCGCTCGCGGCCGGCGACGACCCGGTTGGGTTCGCGGCGCCACAGGCAGACGCATACGAGCTCGCCAGGCAGGCGATCGCAGGCTGGGACCCCGACACGCTCTTCGATGCCGCGGTTACTCGTTTGCGCGTGCGGAGCTTGGAGCGGCGGCTCGGGGAGCTAGACGGACTCATCCCGCTGGCTCCGGGCGACGAACAGCTCGCGCTCGTCGAGGAGAAGCGCAGACTCACGAGTGAGTTGCGCGGCCTCGACCTGCGCTACAAAGTCGCCCGCCCGACGGGAGAGGGGCAGAGCGACAACCAACTCGAAAGGAGGGGCAGTGCATCCCGATCTTGAATCGTTATTGCGGTTGCAGCAAGCCGACGAAGACACGACACGTACGCAGGAGGCGATCGACGCTCTTGGAACTGAGGAGCAGGTGCTCGACGCTGCGTTGGAAGGAGCGGAGCGAGCGTGGCAGGCCGGGCTCGAAGCGACGGCCGATGCCGCTCGGCAGCGCGAAGCGCTCGAGGGGCGTATCGAGAACTACCGCCAGATGCAAGAGCGTCGGCGTCAGCAGCTGGAATTCGTCCGCGGTGCGAAGGAAGCGTCGGCGCTGATGGCCGAGCTCGACCTGGCCCGGTCGGTGATGGCCCGAGAAGAGGCCGAGTGGCTGCGGTCGAGCGACTCGGTGTCGGAGGCTGAGCGTCGAGCGGCCGAGGCGGAGGCGGCGATCTCCGCTCTCAAAGATGAGCAGACACCACTCCGGGCGAGTCTAGCGGAACGCCGGAGCGCTCTCGAGGGAGCGCACGCGGAGGCGCTACGGATTCGAGAGCAGATTGCGAAGGAAGTACGGCAGGAGCTGCGTGCTCGCTACGAGCGGATCCTCAACGGACGTGCTCCGCGGGCGCTCTACGCGCTCCACGGCGAGGCATGTGGTAATTGCTTCACAGCAGTGCCTCTCAACCGCCGTGCACAGATCGAGCGCGGGCATGCCATCGAGAGCTGCGAGGTCTGCGGAGTGCTCCTCTACATGGAACAATGACGGCACCACACGCGACGGCCGTCCAGTGGCGCGTCGCACCGAGCGCGTCGCTCGACGTCATCGCTGCGCTTCAGCGCGATCTCGGCGCACCACTCCCCGTGGCTGCGGTGCTCGCCCAACGCGGGTATGACGATGCCCAGCGCGCGCGAGCCTTCCTCAAGCCGTCGCTCGACGGTCTCGGCAATCCTGAAACACTCCCGGGTGTCCCGGACGCGGTCGCCGTGATCGCCGACCACGCTGCACGAGGGCATCCGATCATGGTCCACGGAGACTACGACGTCGATGGACAGTGCGCAGCAGCGCTGCTCTCGCGCGTGCTCCGCGCTGCAGGTGCCACCGTCGTTCCCTTCGTCCCGCACCGCACGCGCGACGGCTACGACTTCGGTCCCGCGGGCGTCGCAGCGGCGGCAGCGGCCGGGGTCCGTCTCGTCGTGACCTGCGACTGTGGTATCACGGCAACCGAGCCGGTCGCGGCGGCCCGTGCGCGCGGCATCGATGTGGTCGTCACCGATCACCATCGGGTGCCGGATCAGGTTCCGGAGGCGGTCGCCGTGGTGAACCCGCGGCTCGCGGGCACCCCGACCGAAGCGGAAGGGTTGTGTGGGGCAGGGGTCGCCTGGAAGCTGGCACAAGCCCTCGTACCGGCGCTCCAACTGCCTTCCGCGTTCGCCTGGCATTTGCTCGACTACGTGGCCCTCGCCACGATTGCCGATCTCGTGCCGCTCGTCGGTGAGAATCGGGCGCTGGTGCGGTCCGGACTCCGGCTGCTTGGCGACTCCCGCTGGGCTGGGCTCCGGGCCCTCGTCGAGGCGAGCGGACGTGGTGGTCGCGCGCTCGATGCAGGGCAGGTGGGGTACATCATCGCGCCGCGGCTCAATGCCGTCGGGCGGATCGGCGATGCCAAAGACGGACTGCGCCTGCTCCTCACCGACGATCCGGCAGAAGCCTCGACACTTGCTGGTGAGCTGGAAACCCTCAACGCCCGGAGACAGGATCTCGACCAGCGCATTCTCGGTGAGGCAGTGGACGAGATCGAAGGCTCGCCGGAGCATCGCGATGCGTGGGGCCTCGTCCTCGCGTCGGAGCGGTGGCATCCGGGCGTCATCGGGATCGTCGCGTCGCGCCTCGTTGAGCGCTATTCCAGGCCCGCCGTGCTCGTGGCGTGGGACGGCGACACCGGTCGGGGGAGCGGGCGGAGCATTCCGGGGCTCGACCTCTACGGCGCGCTCAAGGACTCGTCCCAGCAGCTGGAACGGTTCGGCGGCCATCGGATGGCGGCCGGTCTCTCGGTGCGGCGCGACGCGTTCAGCGACTTCCGGCGAGACTTCTTGCGGACGCTGGAAGCCCAACTCACGCCCGACGATCTCGTGCCGCGCCAGCGGGTCGATCTCGAAGTGACGCTCGACGCATTGGAGCACCGCATCGTCGATTGGATCTCGCACCTGGAGCCGTGCGGTGTTGGGAATCCGGCGCCGGTCTTCGGGGTGCGGTCCGCCCGGCTCGATCGAGTGCGAACCGTCGGCCGCGGCCACCTGCGCTTCGTCGTGACCGACGACACGGGTCGGCTCGAGGGGATCGCCTTCGGGTGGGCCGATCGCGTCCCGGACGACTGGCTCGAGCATCCCCTCGATGTGGCATTCCGGCTGGAGCGCAACGAGTGGCGGGGCCGCGTGGCGCTCCAAGCACGCGTGGTCTCCCTCGGCGTCGCAGAGTGATGAGGATCATCGCGGGCGCCTTCGGCGGCCGCCGCCTTCGGGCGCCGCGCGGCCGGGGCGTTCGGCCAAGTGGCGAGCGATTGCGCGAGGCGTGGTTCAGCATCCTCGGGCCGCGGTTGGAGGGCGCGACGGTGCTCGATCTGTTCGCGGGGTCCGGCGCGCTCGGACTCGAGGCGCTGTCACGAGGCGCCGAGCACGCGGACTTCGTCGAGCGGCGTCCATCGGCCCTGGCGGCACTCCGTGCCAACATCACGGCCCTCGGCGTGGCAGGACGGACCGCGGTGCACAAGAGGGACGCCCTCCAGTTCGCGAGCGCGCTTCCACCGAAAAGCTACGACGTCGTCTTCGCTGATCCCCCCTATGCGACCGACGCGGCGCACGAACTCGTCACCTGTTTTCGTCAGTCGCCTTTCGGCGGTGTGCTCGGCGTCGAGCACGCGGCTCGGGAGTCGGTGGACGGCGACGACACACGACGCTACGGTGACGCCGCCATTACCTTCTGCTACGCGCCATGACTCGAATCGCGATCTACCCAGGCTCGTTCGACCCCGTGACCAGGGGCCACGAAGACCTCATCAGGCGGGCGTTCACGTTTGCCGATCGCGTGACGGTCGCCGTCGTCACCAACCCGGCCAAGGCGCCCCTGTTCACGGTCGAACAGCGGCTCGAGTTCCTTCGAGCCGTGCTCGCTGAAGAGCCGCGGGTTACGGTCACGGCGTTCGATGGGTTGCTCGTCGATTTCGCTCGCCAGCAGGGCGCCACTATGATCATTCGCGGACTGCGCGCGGTGTCGGACTTCGAGTACGAGTTTCAAATGGCGCTGATGAACCGGCAGCTCGCACCCGACATCGAGACCGCGTTCCTCACTCCCGCCCTCGAGTACACCTACCTGAGCTCCAGTCTGGTCCGCGAAGTGGCCCGGTTCGGTGGGGATCTCGGCTCGCTGGTTCATCCAAGGGTTCGCGAGGCGCTTGCAAGCAAGCTGTCCCGATGAGGTTCCGCGCTCGGTTGCAGGACCGGGCCCGGGATCGTGTGGCCCGCCTGGTCCTCGCCGAAGGGGAGGACACTCGGGTGCGCGAGGCGGCGGCGCAACTCGAGGGCGACGGACTCGCTCGGGTGATTCTCGTCACACGCGACGAGGCCGCGCGGCACGAGGCCGTGCCTCGGATCGCCGATCTGCTCCTCACCCGTCGGAACGACCGAATCGCCGATCGGCAAGAGGCGCTGCGCATCGCGATGCAGCCAGCCTGGCTCGCGGCCGGATTGGTGGCGCTGGGCGAGGCCGATGCCGCGGTCGCGGGCGCGGTGGTGCCCACGGCCGAGGTCGTGCGGGCCGCCCTGTGGCTCGTCGGAACCGCCCC
>JBDHCY010000146.1:0-13936 GCA_039591795.1 Gemmatimonadota bacterium
GCCCCCCGCCAAAAACAAGCGCGCGAGGCTACTGATCAGGGCCGCAAGCCAGTCCATTTGAGCGTCACCTCCTCCCCCAAAATCAATGGCGAGAAGTGGCAAGCTCCGCTATGGCTCGCCCGACGCTCCGCTCTTACCTGTCGTCCGCTCGAATCCGCTACCCCTACCTCTCAGGTAGCTGCGACCGGCGGCCTCCCCCGAAAACGCCCTCCAACGTCAGGTCCATCGACACGACGACGGCGCACACCCACGACCAAGCGAGTTTGCGCCGCCAGCAACAAAAACCAGCTTACCGCCGAGCCTCCGCCCAACGGTTGGTCGCATCTAAGACCGCTAATACAGCCGCCCGCTCCGCGCTGTGTCGTACCTCACATGCCCCGGTGAGCAGCCAGGTCTCGCGACCGGAGAATCCGTGTAACACCACCAGACAGAACGACTTGTCAAACGCCTCCACGAGTTTGGCACCCTCGACCACGACCACCGGATCGTCGAACAGCCCCTCGAGCGCCGAAACCGTCGCCCGCGCCGCCGCCTCCACCCGGTTCCGCAACGTGTCCGCACTCTCCGCTACCCCCTCCGCCTCCCGATCCTCACTCCCCACCCGCGCCACCACCTCCACTCGCTGCGGCCGGGCCGACGGACGCACCTCGAGCCCCTGGAAGAGCACCAGCCGCCGCCCACGCCCCGCTGCCGGCGGCGGCGCCGCAGACACCGCCTCCTCGGCCCCTGTCTCGATCGGACGAATGTCCGCCGTCTGCGCCACACTGATCTTCCGATGGTCCAACTTGAGGCCGAGCTGCGCCATCAGCGCCGACTCGATGTTCCGGACCACCTGCTTCGGCTGCACGTCGCTCGAGGTGAGCACGTGAACTTCCGTGACTTCACCCAACGGCGTCGCCACCACACGCGCGCCGAGCACGCCGGTGAGGGAGGTGATGAGATTCTCCGCACGCTTGAGACCCCAAGGATCCTGAAGCGCGCCAGGTGGGCCCCCCACCCGCTTCGGGTCGGGCCCCTCGGGACGCAGCGGGCCAGTGGAAGTCACAGCTGCCCCCTCAGAGGACGACGTTGCGACCAGCTGCCTTCGCCTGATACAACGCTCGATCGGCGGCTACCAGCAAGTCCTGCGACTCGCCGCTCTCCGGATCCATCGCGGCGACCCCGATCGAGGCGCTCACCTCCGGCAACCCCAGCCGCTTGCCCACGCCCTCGATCGCTTTCCGTAACGCATCCGCCACCCGTTTTGCCCCCTCCTGGTCGGTCCGCACCAACACCATCACGAACTCGTCGCCTCCATACCGGGCAGCGAGATCGGTCGTACGCACCGACTGTCGCAGCACGTGCCCCACTTGCTGCAGCACTTCGTTCCCGACGGCGTGGCCGTAGCGGTCGTTCACTTCCTTGAAGCCGTCCAGATCGAGGAACAGCACCGCGAATGGCTCGCCGCTTCGGCCGCTGCGCGCAGCCTCGTGCATCAGTCGCTCGCGGAGCACCCGAAACGTCGCGAGACCGGTCAGCGCGTCGAGGGACGCCTGGCGCTGTGCCTCCGTCGCGACCCGCTCCTGATACCGCGGGCACAGCCGAAGACTCGTCCGCCCGTCGAGCGTCGCCACGGCAAACTCGCGACAGGTCGCATAGCCGCAGGAGCCGGAGTCCCACGGCTTGCCGTTCGGACCCAGCCCAATCTGGGCGATCACCGATTCGATCTGCGCTTCCGCCGGACTCTCGGGCAACGGCTCGATGCGGAACGCCGCCCCGAGCTCCACGCGAACGCGGTCGTCCACGATCGGACGCGGTGAGCGCGGCGGTTCGATGGCCTCGATCAACGAGCGACGCCAGAACAGCTCCTCCTTCGGCCCAAGCAACGGGTGAGCGAGACACCCCTCCCGCTGGAGGAGATCGACGAAACCGAGATCGAGTCTGTCCACCGCCACCGCCCGCGCAATCGTCGGCAAGTGCTCGAGCCCCCGCACCTTTCGAAACCGCCGACTCGACTGCGACTCCTCGAGCAACATCGATATCGGGAGCCCGCCGGCCGTACTCCAATGACGCGCTCGCTCGTCCGGCACGCGATCGTAGTAGAACGGCTGGGCGGCGACGTCGACGCCTCGCGTACGAAAGAGCTGTTCGAGCTCCGCAAACGTGATCGCTGCATCGACGTCGCTTCCACCCTCGATCAAACAGACACCAGCATAGACGATCCGGAGATCGTCGCCGAACATCGCACGAAGATACCGCGCCTCCGCCGCGACGGGGGTCGCGACCGGAGCCAGATAGGGCACCAGCTCCGGGTACTCCCGCCGAATCGTCTCGACGACCACCGGACACGTGCTCCGAATCAGCGTGCCCCAGTCGTCGTCGTTCCACAGCTCGAGATACTCCCGCGCGACCAGCTCGTCGCCGATCACGCCGCGGTGCACACGGCCAAACCCCGCCGCATAGCACGCATTCACCACCTGCTCGGGAGTCGCCGGGTAGAAATGCGCGGCCGACTCGACGCTCAAAATCAGCGAGGCGCCGCCCGCAGCCGCGAGCTGCAGGGCCGGCCCCAGGTCGCCTATCAGCTCGATCGCGTCGTGGGGACAGGCGGGCTCGCAAAGCCCGCAACGGGTGCACGCCCCATCTACGATCGCCACCTGCGTCTCGTCCACCACCGACACGGCGTCGGCCGGGCACACCCGGACACAGGCGAGGCACGCGACGCACCGCTCCGGATCGACCAGGAAGCGCACCGTCCCCCCTACCGACCGGGGATGGGAAGCGGCGCCACTACATTGCGACCTGAGTTCATAAATGTCAAGAGGTGAGCCGCCTCAAAGCTGTGTTGGTTATTGACTTACGCGAGCCCGTACTCCTTGATCTTGCGGTACAGGGTTCGCTCTCCGATTCCCAGTGTCTCCGCCGCGCGCCGCCGATTCCCGCGCGTCCGCTCGAGGGCGCTCTCGATCGCCGCCCGCTCCATCTCCGCCATCGTCATTCCCGCACGATAGACCACGGCGCCCTCATCCACCGCTTCAGGTTCCGCGGGAGATGGGTGGGCGACCACCTCGTACGACGCCGGCTCGCTAACCTCAATCACCTCAACCGGTTGTCGAACGTCCTCGAGCCGGTGCCGCAGACGCTCAACCTCGAGCCTCAGCTCCAATAACGACCGCAAGATGAATTCCATCTCTCTGGGCGCACCATCTGCCGCAACCGACGTCAATCTGACGGGGACGAGCGACGAGCCACCGAGTCGGACATCCGGCGGAATGTCGGACGCGCGGATCTCGGCGCCGGGGGCCAGAACCACCATAGATTCCACCAGATTCCTGAGCTGGCGGACGTTTCCGGGCCACTGGGCCTCGACGAGGATGGCGAGCGCTTCTGGGGTGATCCCCTGGAACGCCCGGTCGTGATGTTGAGCCAACTCCCGGATGAATCGGCGGACCAGCATGGGGATGTCGCTGCGGCGCTGACGCAACGGCGGGAGGTAGATCGAGAGCACATTGAGCCGGAAGTACAGGTCGTCGCGGAATTCTCCCAGCGCCACGGCCTCCCGGAGCGCCTTGTTCGTGGCCGCAATGACCCGGACGTTCACGGCGATCGGCGCGGCACCTCCCACCCGAAAGAAGCTCCGTTCCTCCAGCACCCGGAGGAGCTTCACCTGGGTGGACGGTGGGAGCTCGCCAACCTCGTCGAGGAAGATCGTCCCTCCGTCGGCCAGCTCGAACCGCCCCAGCCGCCGCTCCGCTGCGCCGGTGAACGCGCCCTTTTCGTGCCCGAACAGCTCGCTTTCGAGGAGCGTCTCTGGGAGGGCCGCACAGCTCACCGCAATGAAGGGCTTCCCGCGGCGCGGTGACAAGTCGTGGATGGCCCGTGCGACCAGCTCCTTCCCGGTCCCGGACTCACCCTCGATGAGTACGGTGCTGGTCACCGGCGCCATCTGCTCGATCTTGATCAGCACCTCTTGAATCGGCGCACTGTTGCCGATGATCCCGGTCCGCTCTTGCAGTCGCACGCGGTCGAGCACGCGCCGAACCGCCGCGGCCACCTCTTGCGCCTCAACGGGCTTGCGCATGATCGCCGTCAGCGCCAGCTCATCGGCGATCCCGTGTGGATCGGGCTCGCCGGGCTCGGTGAGCCCGACCGATGGTACGCCGCTCTCTTGGGCAACGGCGAGGGCGGGGCGGATCGATGACTCGTGGAGCGCGCCCGTCAGGAGAAGGAGATCAGGATCGCTCCGGCGGAGCGCGGAGGCGGCGTCGTCGAAGGACGACACCATGGTGGTTTGAAAGCCGGCGGCTTCGAGCGCGGCATTCGCTCTGACTGCGAGCTCCAGGTCGTCCATCAGGACGACGACCTTGTCGCTCATAGGGGGTGCTCGCTTGAGGTGCCCTGAAGAAGGGCGACGGCGTGTGCTAGCACCGGCTCGAGCCCGGTGACCCCGTCCTGGGCCCCGCCCGGGCTGCCCGGCAGGTTGACGATCAGCGTGCCGCCCCGGACGCCCGCGATCCCGCGCGAGAGCATCGATGTCGGCACGCCGGTTCGGGCATCGGCACGCAGGGCCTCCGCGATCCCCGGGGCCTCACGCTCGAGCACGGCACGCGTCGCCTCGGGCGTCACGTCCCGTGTGGTGAGTCCCGTGCCTCCGGTCGTGAGGATGACGTCCACCTCGCCGCCATCCGCCCAGGAACAGAGCTGTCCGGCGATGGCGACCGTCTCGTCCGCGACGACGGCGCGTGCAGAGACTTCGTGTCCGCTCGAGCGAGCCCATGCCTCGATCAGGTCACCCGATCGGTCCTCCCGATCACCGGCCGCCGACCGGTCGCTCACCGTGAGGATCGCGAGCCGTATCACATTCGATCTCAGTTGCGACGTTTCACTCGATGCGGGACGAACGGCAATTTGACGACGCGCGCCGCGACTCGGCGGCCACGACAATCCACCTCGAACTCGGAGCCGGGCTGGGCGAGGTGCGTGGGCAGATAGGTGAGCCCGATGGGCGTACCCAGTGTGGGGCTCACGGTGCCGCTGCGAACGACGTCGACCTTTCGCCCCTGGGCAAACACTTCATAGCCGTGGCGCGGAAACGCTTTCTCCAGTAGCTCGAACCCCACCAGCTTGCGGGTCGCGCCCCGGGCCTTGAGCGCTCGGAGTGCCTCCCACCCAACGAACGAAGAGCCCTTGTCGAGCTTCACGATCCAGCCGAGCCGGGCTTCGTACGGGTTGATCGTCTCGTCGAGGTCGTTGCCGTAGAGCGGGAGTCCGGCCTCCAAACGAAGCGTGTCCCGCGCACCCAGCCCGCACGGTGTCCCTCCCCCCTCGCCGACCAGCGCCGCCCAAAGCGGCTCCACGTCGCGCGCACGGCAGTAGAGCTCGAATCCATCTTCTCCCGTGTAGCCCGTGCGCGAAACGAAGCACTGCACGCCCTTTACCGTAGCCTCACCGTGGTGGTAGTACCGGAGGTCCGCTACCGGGAACGTCGTGAAGCGTCCGACGAGTGCCTCGGCCAGCGGGCCCTGCACGGCGAGGAGAGCCACCTCGTCGGACAGGTTGCGCAGGCGTACGTTGGCCCCGCCCTTCCGATCCACCACGTGATCCCAGTCTTTCGTGAGGTTGGAGGCGTTCACGACGAGCATGAGCCGGTCGTCGAATCGGTACACCAAGCAGTCGTCGATGAAACATCCTTCTTCGTTGAGCAGCGCCGTGTAGTGTGCCTGCCCGGCCTCGAGGGCGCCGACGTCGTTGCACGTGATGCGGTTCACGAATGCGTTGCGATCGGGGCCGGTCACTTCGAACTCGCCCATGTGCGATACGTCGAAAACGCCAACACGCTCGCGCACGGCCTCGTGCTCCGCGCGGATGCCCGTTGCGTACTGCACCGGCATCTGATAGCCCGCAAACGGGACAATCTTCGCACCAAGCGCCACGTGTGATTCGTGCAGTGGAGTGCGCTTCAGCGCTTCGTCGGTCATCGCCCTGTTACCTCGCCTCAGCCCATGAGGAGCGCAAGCAGTGCCTTCTGAGCGTGCAGCCGATTCTCGGCTTGATCCCACACGCGGGATTGCGGCCCGTCGATCACCGCGGCCGTGACCTCCTCGCCGCGGTGCGCGGGCAGACAATGGAGAAAGATCGCGCCCGGCGCCGCGCGCTCCATGAGCGCTTCATCCACCATGTAGCCCTGGAACGCCAGCCGTCGAGCCTCCGCCTCGGACTCTTGGCCCATCGACGCCCACACGTCGGTGTTGACGACGTGCGCCCCCGCCACCGCTTCGTCCGGTTCTTCCGTGAGCGTCACGTTCGCCATGCTCTTGGCGCGTTCGAACAACGGGCGATCGGGCTCGTACCCATCGGGGCATGCAAGCGCCAGCTCGAGCCCAAGGACGGCGGCCGCGTCGAGCCAGGCGTTCGCCATGTTGTTGCCGTCACCGATCCACGCGATACGCTTTCCCTCCCAGGTGCCCAAGGCTTGACGGACGGTCAACAGGTCCGCCAACACCTGGCAGGGGTGGAGATAGTCGGTGAGACCGTTGATCACGGGCACCGTCGCGCAACGAGCCAGTTCTCGTACCTGCTCATGAGCAAACGTGCGGATCATGATGCCGTGCGCCATGCGCGACAGGACTCGTGCCGTGTCGGCCACAGGCTCGCCGCGGCCGAGCTGGATGTCTCGCGAGGACAAGAACAGCGGCTGCCCGCCGAGCTGATAGGTCCCCACCTCGAAAGACACGCGGGTCCGTGTGCTCGATTTGGCGAAGATCATCGCCAAGGACTTTCCGGCCAACGGACGCTCGCCGTACTCGCCCGTCCTCATCCGGGCGGCCAGATCGAGCAGGCTCGTCAGCTCGGGGCCGCTCAGGTCGCTCACGGCGAGGAAATCTCGCTTGGTCATCGGTCAGCCAAAATGACAGGGCGTAATGGCGGATAGTTAATTTGGTGGGAAGGGCCGGGCAAGCCCGACGGCGCGCTCAGAGGATATAGCGCCGTAGATCCTCGTCTTCGACCACGCCGCTCAACCGCTCACGCACGGCCGCGGCATCGATCACGACGCGCGAGAGCGACGGGTCGGGCAGGCGGAAGAGAACGTCCTCGAGGAGCGTCGTGAGCACCGTGTGAAGACGCCGCGCCCCGATATTCTCCATCTGCTCGTTGGCCCGAGCTGCCACGCGGGCTACCTCGTGAATGCCGTCATCGGTGAATTCGAGTGTTGCTCCCTCGGCCGCAACGAGCGCCGTATACTGTTTTGTGAGTGCGTTCTCGGGCTCCGTCATGATCCGAACGAAGTCCTCCTGGACGAGGGCAGACAGCTCGACACGAATCGGGAACCGACCCTGGAGCTCGGGAATGAGATCCGACGGCTTGGCGACGCTGAATGCTCCGGCGGCGATGAAGAGGACGTGATCGGTCCTCACGTACCCGTAACGCGTCTGGACGGTCGAGCCTTCGACGATGGGGAGGATGTCGCGCTGCACACCCTCGCGTGACACGTCGGGCCCTGCCGAACCGCGCTCGCCCGCGATCTTGTCGATCTCGTCCACGAAGATGAGCCCGTGGTTCTCGACCCGGTCGAGAGCCTCGCTCACAACGTCGTCCATATCAACGAGTCGCTTGAGCTCTTCGTCCGTGAGGATGCGGCGCGCCTCGCCGACCCGTACGGTCCGGCGCTTCTTTCGCTTGGGGAGCGCGTCCTGAAGCATGTCCATCCAATTGACGTCGGGCCCCTCCATCCCCTGGGGCGTCGGCAACATGTCCAGGAGCGGCAGCGATTGCTGCTGGAGCTCGATCTCGACTTCCCGATCTTCGAGCTTTCCGTCGCGCAGTAGCTGGCGAAGCTTCTCTCGTGTGCGACGTCTCCGCTCTTCGGGCTCCTGATCCTCGCCGCCGGCCTCGCGGGCGACGTCCCCGCCCGCAGACACCACGAAACGCGTGGGCCCCTCGGCTGCCGTCGGCTTCTCGGTGGGGGGAGGCGGCGGCGGTGGCAGGAGGAGATCCAGCAGCCGTTCCTCCGCTCGCTCCTCCGCGGTGGGGTAGACCTCCTCTTCGCGCTCACTTCGGACCATGTTGATCGCGGCGTCGACGAGATCGCGCACCATCGATTCGACGTCCCGACCCACGTAGCCTACTTCGGTGAACTTCGACGCTTCGACTTTCACGAAGGGCGCACCGGCCAGCCGCGCGAGGCGCCGGGCGATTTCGGTCTTCCCAACGCCCGTCGGACCGATCAGGATAATGTTGGCGGGGAGGATCTCTTCACGAATCTCCTCGGGCGCCTGCTGACGGCGCCACCGGTTCCGGATGGCGATTGCCACGGCCTTCTTCGCGTTGCCCTGGCCGACGATGTACCGATCGAGCTCAGCCACGATCTGCCGCGGCGGCAGTTCCTCGAGCCACGGAGCCTGATCCTCAGGCTTGGCCGTGGAGGCCGGAGCTCCCTCATCCGCTGTGCGTGAGGCCTCGGCCATCAGAGCTCCACGAGCGTCACGTTGTGGTTGGTGAACACGCAGATGTCCGCCGCGATCTCGAGCGATCGCTGCACCACGTCCCGCGCGGCGAGGCCTGGCGCATGCGCGAGCAGCGCCCGTGCCGCGGCCAACGCGTAATTGCCGCCAGAGCCAATGGCAAGCACCCCATCGTCCGGCTCGATCACCTCGCCTGTCCCGCTGACGAGGAAGCCGCGCTCGCGATCTGCGACGACGAGCAAGGCATCCAGGCGCCGCAACACGCGGTCGCTTCGCCACTCCTTCGCGAGCTCCACGGTGGCCTTGGGGAGGTTGTCGGGAAAGCGGTCGAGCTTCTCCTCGAACCGTTCGAAGAGCGTGAAGGCGTCGGCGACCGCACCGGCAAATCCTGCCAAGACGCGGCCGCCCTTCAAGACGCGCACCTTGGTGGCATTCGACTTCATGATCGTGTCGCCAATCGACACCTGGCCGTCTCCGCCCAGCGCCGTCTTGCCGTCACGTCGTACGGAGAGGATCGTCGTCCCGTGAATCGTGCGCATGCCTTCGCTCACGCCCGAGGGTGGGCCTGATGGTAGATCCGCTTCAACCGTTCCACCGACATGTGAGTATACACCTGCGTCGTGCTCAGAGAGGCATGGCCTAGGAGCTCTTGTACGGCTCGCAGGTCCGCCCCCCCGTCGAGGAGATGCGTGCCGAAGGCGTGTCTCAGCGCGTGGACGTGGAGCCCGGCCCCCGGAGCGGCTTGCTCGAAGAGTCTCCCGAGCGCCACCTGTACCCCCCGAGGCCGGCCAACAGCTCGCTCCGGGCTTCGAAGTAGGCCGCAATCGCCGCCACGGCCGGTGTGCCCACCGGCAGCAGGCGCTCCTTGCGCCCTTTGCCTCGCACGCGAACTTGCTCGGCCACGAGGTCGAGGTCGCCGAGATTCAGCCCGACGAGCTCCGCGAGGCGCATCCCCGTCGAGTAGAAGAGCTCGAGCATGGCCGCGTCACGCACACCGAGGAATCCCCCGTCGCGGGCGCGCGCCGCCGCGGCGGCGAACAGCGCGTCCATCTGGCTCCGGTCGGGATAGACCGGGAGCCGGCGATCGAGCTTCGGGGTCCGCGTCCCGCGGGCTGGGTTCACGCCGATGTCGAGGTATCGGTAGAACGTCCGGACCGATGACAGCGCCCGTGCCACACTGCGCTTGGCCAGCCCACGGCGACTCAGTTCCCCCAGATAGGCCCTGATCGCAAGACGGTCGACGTCGCTCCACTCCCACGAGCTGTCGTAGTATCGGTCGAGGAAGGTGGCGAGCGCTTCGACGTCACGCCGGTATGCCGTCACGGTATGCGGCGAGTCGTTCCGCTCCTTGCCCAGGAAGTCGACGAAGGCACCGACTTCGGGACGGGCGGTGGCCGCGGCCGAGCGTCGGCGATCGCTCACACGCGAACCGGCCCAGCGAGCGAGGCGGCGAACGCCTGCATGGCAGCCAGCGCTCGTTCGGCCAACAGCGACTTGCGCCGCGCTCGCTGTTTCACTCGCTCCTCGAGCGGCTCGAGTAGTCCGAAGTTGGCGTTCATCGGTTGGAAGTGCCCAGGCTCCGCATCGCGCAGATAGCGAAGGAGGCCGCCCAGCATGGTCGTGGGAGGCGGAATGAGCGGCGGCTCGCCCGCAAGCACGCGAGCGAGGTTCTCGCCAGCGAGAATCCCGGTGGCGGCCGACTCGGTGTACCCCTCGACGCCGGTCAATTGGCCGGCGAAAAACAGCGTTTCGTCGTCACGTGCCTGAAGGGCCGGTCCGAGCACGGCGGGCGTATTGAGATAGGAGTTGCGGTGGACGCTGCCGTATCGCAGAAACTCGGCAGCCCCCAACCCCGGGATCTGACGGAAGACTCGCTGTTGCTCGCGCGTGCGGAGCCGCGTCTGAAACCCGACGAGGCTCCACATCTGCGCGTTGCGATCTTCTCGCCGGAGCTGAACCACGGCATGCGGCGTCCGGCCGCTGCCCGGTTCGGGCAGTCCAACCGGTTTGAGCGGTCCGAAGCGGAGCGTCTCGCGACCGCGCCGCGCCATCTCCTCGACCGGGAGGCACCCCTCGAAATAGGGAATCGGATCGAAGTCCTGGCCCGCGTATTGGTCGGCCGACACCAGGGCGTCGATCAGACGTTCATATGTGTCGCGGTCGAGCGGGGCGTTGAGATATGCGCCGCCCTCTTCACCGGGTGCACCTTTGCCATACCGAGATGCGCGGTAGAGAACGTCCAAGTCCAGCGAGTCGCCAGCGACGACCGGAGCGATCGCGTCGTAGAAGGCGAGAGCTTGCGCGCCGACGCGCGCGGCGATCGAGGTGGCGAGCCGGTCGGACGTGAGCGGGCCTGTGGCGACGACGCCTGGTGAGGGAAGCGCGTCGACCTCCTCGCGCACCAACTGAATGAGTGGGTGGCTGTCGATGCGCCGTTCGACGCCCCCGGCGAACTCGTCTCGGTCCACGACGAGGGCCGAGCCCCCTGGCACGCGCGCATCGTCCGCGGCTTCGAGCACGATGCTCCCCAGAAGGCGCATTTCGGCCTTGAGCAGGCCGTGCGCGTTGTGCGTCTCCGTGGATTTGAACGAGTTCGTGCAGACGAGCTCCGCCAGTCTGTCGGTGCGGTGGGCTGGCGTCTGTGCGACCGGTCGCATCTCCACGAGCGACACGGGCAGCCCGCGGCGAGCGAGCGCGAAGGCCGCCTCGCATCCGGCGAGCCCGCCGCCCACGACCGTTATCGCGGGCGTCACGACAAAGCGGGTTCCGGTTCCGCCGCACCATCCTCAGCGACGAATTCGTGTTGGCAGCGAAGGCACCGGAAGTAGTCGCCGCGCGTCTTCGTGCTGCGCGATTCCGCGCCGTTGAACCCGCAGCTCGGGCAGACAACCGGTGTGGGCCGATGCCAGGTAGAGAAGTCGCAGTCTGGATAGCGGCTGCAGCCGTAGAACGTCCTCCCGCGCTTGGTGCGTCGGGCGGCGAGGTCGCCAGTGTGGCACTTGGGGCACTTCACGCCGAGCGGAACCGGACGGGTGTGCTTGCACTTCGGGTACGCCGTACATGCCAGGAACTCGCCGTAGCGGCCGGTCTTGATCACCATGGGCGATCCGCACTCCGAGCAGACCTCGTCGGTGGGGCGATCGGGCGGTCGATCGCGCTTCAGCGGCTTGGTGTATCGGCACTCCGGATAATTGACGCACGCGATGAACGGCCCAAAACGGCCGCTCCGCACGGTCAGCGCCGCACCGTCGTTCGGGCACCGCTCCTTCTCGAGGCCCTCGAGGTCGTGCGCTTCGCGGATCAGCGCTTCGGTGTCCACCTGCGACAGTGCATCGTTGAAGGGAGCCCAGAAGTCCGTCAAGACGTCGCGCCACCCAAGATCGCCGTCTTCGACCTTGTCGAGCTCTTCCTCCATCCGCGACGTGAATTCGACGTTGAAGATGTCGGGAAAGACCCGCACCATCAGGGCACCTACCGTCTCACCGAGCTTCGTTGGGGAGAATCGGCGGTCGGTAATGGTGACGTAGTGCCGCTGTCGCAGCGTGCCGATGATGGAGGCGTAGGTGCTCGGGCGCCCGATGCCGAGGCGCTCGAGCTCTTTGACGAGCGCGGCCTCGGAAAACCGAGGGGGCGGCTCGGTGAAGTGTTGGTTGGGGGTCACGGCGCGTACGGTCACGCGGTCACCGGCCGTGAGCTGCGGGATCGGGGGCTCCTCTTCGAGCCCGGGTCGGTCGCCGCGCTCTCGCGCCTCGTGGTACAGCTTCTGGTATCCGTCGAATGTCACGATCGTACCGGCGGCGCGAAAGAGGTAGCGGTCGGCCACGAGAAAGTCGGCGGACGTGACTTTGAGGAGCGCTGGCCGCATCTGAGAAGCAACGAATCGCTGCCAGATCAATTGATACAGCTTGAACTGGTCGCTCTCCAGACGAGCCTTCACGACCTCTGGCCGCCGCTGCACATCGGTCGGCCGGATTGCCTCATGGGCGTCTTGCACCCGGGCGCCCCGCCGGCTCGAGTAGGCATTGGGCCGCTCGGGCACGTAGCCGTTGCCGTAGGTGCCAGCGATGAACTCGCGGACCGCGTCGAGTGCTTGCGGCGCGGTCCGGACGGAGTCCGTGCGCATGTAGGTGATCAAGCCAACGGCACCGTCGGTGCCAACGTCGACGCCCTCATAGAGTGATTGGGCCACACGCATCGTCCGGCTGGCCGAGAAACCGAGCTTCTTGGCAGCCTCCTGTTGCAGCGTGCTCGTCGTGAACGGCGGGCTGGGGTTCTTGCGCCGTTTGCGCTCCGCGACTTCCGAGACCACGAATGGCTCGCCCCGAACAGCGTCGACGACCGCGTGTGCGTCTGTCTCGGAACCAAGCGTTGGCTTGTGGCCGTCGACCTTGTGCAGCTTCGCGACGAACGTCTGAGCCGCGTGCTCGAGGTCGGCCTCGATACTCCAATACTCCTGCGGGACGAATTTCCGAATCGCCTCCTCCCGCTCGACGATGAGCCGGAGCGCCACGGTTTGGACGCGGCCCGCCGAGAGGCCGGTCTTGACCGACTTCCAGAGCAGTGGGCTTGCCTTGTAGCCAACGAGCCGGTCCAGAATGCGCCGCGCCTGCTGCGCGTCGACCTTGCGAGCATCGATCTGGCCGGGTGCCCCCAACGCTTCGGAAACGGCGTCCTTCGTGATCTCGTGGAGCAGGATGCGCCGAATCTTGTCGCCATCGCCGATCTGCTCGGCGACGTGCCAGGCGATCGCCTCGCCCTCTCGATCGGGATCGGTCGCCAGAAAGATCGCGCTGGCGCTCTTTGCCGCGCGCTTGATCTCCGAAAGCGTCTTGGCCTTACCCCGGATGGTCACATACTTCGGCTTGAACCCTTGATCGACGTCCACGCCAAGCTCGCGCTGCGGCAAGTCGCGCACGTGCCCCACAGTCGCCTTGACGGTGTACGCCGACCCGAGATAGCGCCCAATGGTCGTAGCCTTGGTCGGCGATTCGACCACGATGAGGGCCTTCCCGCCCGAGGTGCGCTTGGTCGTACCCTTGCGGGTCGTAGCCTTGCGCTTCGTGCCCGTCTTTCGTGTCGTCTTCTTTGTAGTCGTCTTTGTCGCCATTGATCCCGTCCGTCACCGCGTTCTCGAATTACGTCCAAACACGGCTTGGCCTTCGCATCGAATCATCAACAACTCCGCTCTCACTACGTGAGAACGCTTCGTGGTTTCCGCCCAAACAGGCCGACGCCCCGGAAGGCCGCTGAACCGCGCTCCGCGGGGCATCGCCAAGTCATTGCCTCACCGTGCGTTGCGCAGCCGTTGACCGCCGCGCCGCCTCCTCTATTTACCACCCGGCATGAGCCCGGGCAAGGCGAGCTACCTCCTGTGCAAGCTCGATCGGCGTACGATCGTCCGTGTCCAGGGTCACGTCGGCGGTATCGTAGTGACGGGCGCGAACCGCGAGCAACGCTTCGACTTGCTCCGTCCGAGCGGCCCCGGCCAGGAGCGG
>JBDHCY010000147.1:0-9204 GCA_039591795.1 Gemmatimonadota bacterium
TGCTCGCTCTGCGGAACGGGCGGTGGGGAGACCGGCAGCTCGTCTCGAGCGAGTGGTTTGCACGGGCGCTCTCCCCCGCGCACGTCGCCCCCGACTACGGCTACATGTGGTGGCTCAACACGGGCCGCGAGCGCTTTCCTGCCGCGCCCGAGACGGCGTTCTTCGCCCTGGGCGCCGGCTCGACCAATGTGATCTACGTGGACCGGGAGCACGATCTCGTGACCGTGACCCGCTGGGTGGACGGCGGCGAGCACGTGAACGAGTTCATTCGATTGGTGCTCGACGCGCTATCCGATGGAACGAACGAATGAATGCCCACGTCTCGGCCGGGCAGTCGGACCGATCTGGTGGGAACAACGAGGCTCGCCCTAGACAGGATCAGTAGGGACACGTGAGAGGAGGCCCTGTGCCACGACGCGCAACGTACGCCCGATTGATGAGTTTCATCTTGCTCGCGACGGTTGCGAGCTGCGCCGGCGAGACTGCTCGCCAGGTCGACCAGCCCCTTGAGTCGTCCATTCCGGACGCGATTCTCGGTACGGCGCCGCCACCGCAAGGCGAGCCAGTGCAGTACGTCGAGGGCGACACTCTCACGCGGGGTTACCTCGCGGTGCCCGAGGGCGAAGGGCCCTTTCCAGCCCTCATCCTGATCCACGAGTGGAACGGCCTCGTCGATCGCGTGCGGCAGGTGGCCGATGCCTTTGCGGCGCAGGGCTACATCGCGCTCGCGGCAGACGTCTATCAGGGCCGGACTGGGAGCAGCCGCGACGAGAACATGGCCCTGGTGCAGGAGGCCCGCGGCAATCCCGAGGTGCTCATCGCCAACCTGGACGCCGCGCAGCGGTACCTACGCGACCGGCCGGACGTGAGCGGCAAGGTCGGTGTCATGGGCTGGTGCTTCGGCGGCGGCGTCGCCCTGAGCTACGCGCTCGGCGGGGAGCAGCATGAGGCCACGGCTATCTTCTACGGATCGCTCATCGAGGATCCGGCGGAGCTCGCGCGTATCACGCACCCGGTCTACGGCACCTTCGCCGAGCTGGACCAGGGCATCCCACCCGATCAGGTGGAGCGGTTCGCTGCGGCGCTCGACTCCCTGGGCATCGACAACGACATCCATGTTTATGATGCTGTCAACCATGGGTTCTGGCTGCGCGTCGGCGAAGACCGGGAAGTGCGCGAGACCCCGGCCACAGATGCCTGGCAGCGCTTGATTCGGTTCCTCGGAAGGGTGTTGGGGTAGGCCTTCAATTGACATCAGCATGGAGTCGTTACATGACGCCCAATCGTGAAATATCTGCCGCCTTTCCGTACTCGTCACGCTCCGTGGACGTGCTCGGATCGAAGATGCACTACGTCGAGGAAGGGGTCGGCGATCCGATCTTGTTCCTCCACGGCCAACCGACGTCGTCGTACCTCTGGCGCAACGTCATCCCGCACCTCTCGCCGCTGGGTCGGTGTGTCGCGCCCGATCTGATAGGATTTGGGAAATCGGACAAGCCCGACATCGAGTACCGATTCTTCGATCATGTGCGATACATCGATGCGTTCATCGAGTCGCTGGAGCTCCAGAACATCACGCTCGTCGTGCACGACTGGGGTGCCGGCATCGGTTTCAACCATGCGATGCGCCATGAGGGGAATATCAAGGGACTGGCGTTCATGGAGCCGGTGTTCGCCCCGATCCCGAGTTGGGACGACTTTCCGGAGGCGCTCCGGGAGGTCTTTCGCGGGTTCCGCACTCCGGACGTGGGTTGGGACCTGCTCGTGAACCAGAACGTGTTCGTCGAACAGATCCTTCCTGCCGCGATCCTTCGGAAGCTCACCGACGAGGAGATGGACACCTATCGAGAGCCCTTCCTCGATGTGACGAGCCGCAAGCCTGTGTGGCGGTGGCCCAACGAGCTGCCACTGGCCGGCGAGCCCGCCGACGTCGTCGCGGCCGTGTCGGAGTTCAATGCATGGCTCCAACAAACGAAGCTGCCCAAGATTCTCTTTCACGCGCAGCCGGGGGCCATCATGCCGCCGGCGATGGTCGAGTGGTGCAGGGCACATCTCAGCAACCTGGCCACGGTCGACGTCGGGGAAGGGATTCACTATCTCCAGGAGGACAATCCGCATGCGATCGGTGCGGGCCTCGCGGAGTGGTACCGTCGGCTGGACTAACGACGGCGTACGCATCGTCGGGGCACCTGCGTGCCGCCCGTGGCCGTGTTGAGCGCCGAACAGTAGGTGTCAAGAGCCGCGAACGAATCGGGTGCGCGAGGACGAGCCGCAGGTGGCCGAATCTGGGACGATCCGCCACATTACCCGCCCATGAAAACGAGTCACCACCGTCCTCGAGTGTGGAGCGCCGTCGTCGCGTCCTTCGTCGGTGCAGCGCTGCTGGTCACCCCATCGCGATCGGGATCCGCGCAGGCACAGCGATCCGGCTCGACCGCTGCGGCGGGCGACACCGTGCCGCTCTACACGGCCGTCCTCGGGCCGTTCAGTCGACCCGTGACGACCGACTCGGTCGCGGCCCAGTCGTACTTCGACCAGGGAATGCAGTTGATGTTCGCCTTCACCCCCGACGACGCGACGCAATCGTTTCGGGAAGCCTCGCGGCGCGATCCGACTTGCGCGATGTGCTACTGGGGTGAGGCCTGGTCCCTGGGCTCGTACTTGAACGGCCGTATGGCTTCCGAGGACGCACCGCCGGCCCATGCCGCGGTCCTCCGCGCGCAGGAGCTGGCCTCGCGCGGCTCGCCGGTCGAGCGCGGCTTGATCAAGGCGATGGCGGTGCGGTACGAGCCGACACACAACGCCACCCGTCGGGCGGCGCTCGACTCCGCCTATGCCGACGCCATGCGCGACGTGTGGACGCGCTTCCCCGACGACCTCGATGCGGGCACCCTCTACGCCGAAGCGCTCATGCTGCTCGAGCCGAGGCGCGGGACCTGGGACGTCGAGAGGCCGTCGGTCGCGCGGATCCACGAGGTGCTCGAGGCCGTCCTCGCCAAGGATCTCACGCATCCGGGTGCCTGTCACCTGTTCATTCACGCGACCGAGTCGACGGCGCTCCCGGAGAAGGCCGAACGATGCGCCGATCATCTGGGGAGCGCGATCCCCGGCGCGAGCCACATCAATCACATGCCGTCGCACACCTACAACCGCGTTGGGCGTTGGGGTGACGCGGTTCGGGCTAACATCCAGGCCTACCACTCGGATCAGAAGGCCGCGATCGGCGAGGGGGTAGCGATCTATCCGACGCACAACCTCCACATGCTCCTCTTCGCGGCCTCGATGGACGGCCAAGGGGCGATCGCAATCCAGGCGGGAAAGGACTACGCCAAGATCACCGGCGGCACGGGCATCTTCTATCACGTCCTCGCGCTCGTCCGCTTCGGGCGCTTCGACGAAGTGCTCGACCTGCGTGCGGCGCCGCGCCCGCCGATCCAGCACGGCCTGTGGGCCTTCGGACGCGGGTACGCCCACCTCCGGCTCGATGCCACCGACAGCGCCCGAGCCTATCTCGCAGTCGTCGATTCGATTGCCGCGAACGCTGGCGACTCGGTCGCATTCCGCGGGCACACCGCGGCGAGCCTGCTTGGGGTCACGGGCGGCATCCTGCGGGCGGAGCTCCTCGTTGCCGACGGCGACCGCGATCACGCGATCGCCACGCTCGAGCAGGCAGTGGCTCTCGAGGACCGACTCCGGTACGACGAGCCCGAGCCGCTCAATTTCTCCGCGCGGCACTGGCTCGGCGCATTGCTCCTCGAGGCCGGGCGCCCAGCCGGGGCGGAGCAGGTCTACCGTACCGCGCTCGAGGATCACCCACACAACGGGTGGAGCTTGCTCGGACTCGCCCAGGCCCTCGCGGCACAGGGTCGCGCCGGGGAGGCTGTCGAAGCGCGTGAGGCGTTCGAACGTGCATGGGCACGATCGGACACCTGGATCCGGGCGTCGCGGTTCTGAGTGGTACCGATCACAGCACTTCCGTGCCCATGACGGCAACCTCTCCACCGGAAGAGCGCGTCTCGATCTATCCCATTCTGTCGATCACCTTCGTCGGCACGCTTGGGTTCGGCATCGTCCTCCCCTTTCTGGTCTACCTGGTTACGCGGTTGGGCGGGAACGCGCTCATCTACGGGATCATGGGCGCGACGTATTCGGTCTTCCAGCTGATCGGCGCCCCGATCCTGGGCCGTTGGTCGGACCGCTTCGGACGCAAGCGCATCCTGCTCGTGAGTCAGCTGGGGACGCTGGCCTCGTGGGCGATCTTCTTGGGGGCGCTGGCTCTTCCAGTGACTCCCATGTTCTCCGTGGACTCGCCGCTCCTTGGTGCCTTCACGATCACCGTTCCCCTCGCCGTGCTGTTCTTCGCAAGGGCACTCGACGGGATCACCGGCGGAAACGTTTCCGTGGCAAACGCCCTTCTCGCGGACATCACGCCTGAGAATGAGCGGGCGGCGAATTTCGGGAAGATGGCGGTATCGAGCAATCTCGGCTTCATCGCCGGACCGGCCCTCGCAGGTGTACTCGGTGCCACGGCACTGGGTGAGGTGCCGCCGGTGGTCGCGGCCCTGCTGATCTCGGCCATCGCCTCGTTCATGGTCGCGTTCATGCTCTACGAGCCGACCAGATGTGTCCTCACGGCCGACCCGGAATCGACGCAATCGGTGCGGCAACTGCTCGGGCCCGGCAAGAAAGCGTGCTTCACGATCGCCTCAAAGCAGATGGCCACGAGTGAGATTTTGCGGCTTCCTTCCATCCCGCGGCTCCTGACGCTTCACTTCCTCGTCTTCCTCGCGTTCAATTTCTTCTACATCGCTTTTCCGGTCTATGCCGTCAGTGTGCTCGAGTGGACGCTCTTCGAGACCGGGGTCTTCTTCTCGGTGCTGAGCTTGATGATGGTCGGCGTCCAGGGTCCCGTGCTCTCGCGTGTCTCCAAAGCCCTGTCCGACCGAACGCTCGTGGTCGCCGGGAGCGCCGTCCTCGCCACGAGCTTCGTGTGTTTCACCTCGACCAACACCGTGACGCTCTACGTAGGCGCGGCGCTGGTAGCGCTGGGCAATGGACTCATGTGGCCCTCACTCCTCGCGATCATCTCCAAGGCCAGCGACAGCAGCGTCCAGGGCGCCGTGCAAGGGTTCGCGGGGAGCAGCGGCGCGATCGCGTCGATCGCGGGGCTCCTCGCGGGCGGGCTCCTGTTCGACACGATACAAGGAGGCGTGTTCGTCCTGGCGGCTGTTGTGGCGGGAGTGGTCGTGCTGGGAGCGCTCGGAATCGAGCGACGGTCGGCTTGACGGGGGCTTGACTCGGGGCCTCTAGCGTGGGGTCGTACTCGACTCCCCGGAGGTTCCGATGCACCCGAGCCACTCCCCGCGCCCTCTCACGGCGGCCATCCTCCTCGCGACGGCAGCTGCCGCATGTAGTGACACGCGCGAGCCCACGGCGCCGCTTCCCGATCTGCGGGCGTCCGCTCAGTCAGCGCCGGCCCCGTCGCCACTCGCGACCACAACGAGCGGCAGCGCCGCGCTGGAGCTCTGGCCCTACACGAGCGACGATTTCACCAACCCGAAGGATCCAGTCAATCTCCTCTTCGTGGGAAACGCCGACCCCCGGTCGATCCGTGCAGCGCTGCTCTCGGTGAGCGAAGATCACTCCGGGTTTCCCTTGCCGTTCGTGTGCCGATGGGAAGACATTCCGGAGGGGGGCATCCAATCCACGTACGCAGCGGGCACCGGCTGGACGGGATCGGCGATCCAGCTCGCCTGTGGCGACTACGCCGGCCTGCGGTTTCACCTCCGGCTGTTTGCGGCTGGCGACTGGACCATCGGGGCCGCGCATGTGGAATTCCTGATTCCCGGCACGACGGAGCATCAGGTGTTGAGTTGGGAGGTCGCGGAGCAGTTTGTGACCTTCGATCTCTACCGGTCGGGCGTGGGCGGCCTGATCGGCTCGGCGGTCATCAACGATCAGCCAGCGTTCCGGACGATCCAGGGGCAGATCGTCGGCCTGCTCGCGTCCGACCCAACGCTTGCTCCACTGCTCGCGATTGCATGCCCGACCGGTGTGCAGCTCCCATGGGCGTGCGATGGATCGACTGACGTTGGCATCCTGACCGATGGGAGCGCGACGATTCTCGGTCTCGAGGGCGAGGTCGCTGCGGAGACAGGGTCGTTCCATCGCACGTCAACCGTACAATTCGACCAGGCCATTCCGAAGCCGTTCTGCGTCGACGCGGCCTTCCCGTTCGTCCACGTGAACGGTCCGATCGAGCTGCGCGAGCATTGGGTCTTGACCCCTTCAAACAACTACATCGCACGCTTCCAAGCTCGGGGCAGGCTGTTGCTGACGCCGGTCAACCCGGAGACCGGTGCGATGGGTGAGAGCTACACGGCCATGGTCTACGAGCAGCACCGCGCGATGCTCACCGACAGGCAGAACCAGGTCGCGCAGGTGGTCATGCAGGTCGAGGTGCCGCCGGCGTCCCCGTTCCACGGCATGCTGGCCATTCGATTCGGCGTAGGTCCAAACGGTATGGCGAGCTACGACGCTTCGCTCACCTGTGGCGGATGACCGTCGTGGACGATGTCCCCCTCAACGGGGTACTCGCACCCGCGGAGCTCGGTCGGAGCCCGGCGGGATGATGGGGAAGGAGGAGGGTCGGCGGGCTGGTCCCCCGTCGACCCTTCAACCGGTGTGCGGAGGCACGCTTGCTCCGTCCGTCGGCACTGGTGTCGGCTCGATGCGCTACGACCCGTCGTGGTGCTCCCCGTGCCCGCCTGCGTACCCACGGAGACGGCCGTACTCGCCTCTCTGGTGCTGGCTCAAGAGGGTCGTGACCTCGAGGTGCGCCGCGAGGTGCACACCGCGCAGCTCACCCTCGAGTGCGGCGAGCCCTTCGAGGGACTCCCGGAGGCGCTCAGGAGTGATCGTCATCCCCGCGAACGCGGAATCGAGAGCTGCCTCGCCCGCGACGAGCTGCTGGCCGAGGGCGCGCGCGGCTTCTTGCATCCGCTCGAAGACGTCGGCCACTGCGGTCCGTTGCTTTTCGGTGAGGTGTAGGCTGTCTGCCAGGTCGAGCACATGGCGCGGGCCGGGATACCCGTTCAGCTCCGCGGCGAGCGCATAACCGGCCCCCTCCCCAGCCATCAGTGCCGCCATCCGCTCTTCCGAGAGCGCCTTGATCGCACGACGCTCCAGGCCGGCGTACGGGGTCTGCTGCGCCTGGAGAGCCCCAGCCACCGGTAAGAGGGCAAGCGCGACTACGCAGATTCGGATCATGATTGCCTCCTAGGTAGTCCCGAAACGCCAGAGGTCCCGGCTCGAGTCGCCGTTGGCAACGAGGGTGAGACGCCAGTGATACCAGGGTCGAACGGTCAGGTTCCTCGGGCCTCCGTACCGGGTGGGGAACGCAGAGAGGCTCGCCGCCGATGTCGGCCGTCGCGACCGCGTTGCTGGCCGGAGCGTTCGGCCGCACGAGCCTCCAGCCTCGCGCCGAGCCCGCTCCGGCGACATCTTCCATGCCGGTGCGCCCGTCGGCTCGAGCCAGGGCCCCCCAACCTGGGCCCGAGCGAACCGAGCTGCGCGGAGCGGCCCCCGCGATACTGACGATGAAGAACGGCACACGGAGCCCTGTCCATGCAGGAAGTGACCGCACAGCTCAGGACCGCGCTCGGAGATCGGTACCAGATCGAGCGTGAGCTGGGCGCGGGTGGGATGGCCACCGTCTATCTCGCCCGCGACGTCAAGCACAACCGCAAGGTGGCGCTCAAGGTGCTGCGGCCCGAGCTCGCCGCAGTCATCGGGGCCGATCGCTTCCTCAAGGAGATCGAGGTCACGGCGAACCTCCAGCACCCGCACATCTTGCCGCTTCACGACTCGGGTGATGCCGGCGGTTTCCTGTTTTACGTCATGCCGTACGTCGAGGGCGAGTCGCTGCGGGACCTCCTGCGGCACGACAAACAGCTCGCGATCGACGAGGCCGTGGAGCTCACCAAGGCCGTCGCGTCGGCGCTCGACTACGCACACCGACACGGCGTGATCCATCGCGACATCAAGCCCGAGAATATCCTGATCCACGAAGGGCAGGCGCTGATCGCCGACTTCGGCATCGCGCTGGCCGTCTCGCACGCCGGTGGAACGCGGCTGACCGAGACGGGCCTCTCCGTCGGCACGCCGCACTACATGTCCCCCGAGCAGGCAATGGGCGACCGAGAGCTCGATGCCCGTTCGGATGTGTACTCGCTCGGTGCGATGCTTTATGAGATGTTGGCGGGTGACCCCCCGTACACGGGCAGCACCGCGCAGGCGATCGTGGCCAAGGTGATCACCGAGAAGCCGCCCATGATCACAGCGGCGCGCGATACCGTGCCGCTCAACGTGGCCGCCGCGATCCACAAAGCGCTCGCGAAGCTCCCAGCCGACCGGTTCACCAGCGCTGCACAGTTCGCCGAAGCGCTCGCGAACCCGGCATTCACGCTGGCGACTGCCGCCGCGCCCGGCGCCCAGATCGAACCCCCCTCACCGCGTGCCAGAGTGCTGACCTACCGGTGGCCTGCCATCGCGGTGCTCGCTATGGTCGCCGCGGTGTGGGGGTGGCTCCGCCCTCGTGCCGAGCCGGCGGGTCAGACGATTCGGTACGGGATGGTGCTTCCGGAGGGCGAAGGATTAGTGCCGGGCTACGGCGCCCGGATAGCGATCTCCCCGGATGGGTCCAAGCTCGCCTACGTCGGCCCGGGTGAGGCCGGCTCCCGGATTTGGATTCGGGATCGCGACCAGCTCAACGCCCGACCGCTTCCGGGCACGGAAGGGGGGGCGCAGCCCTTCTTCTCCCCCGACGGGGGGAACGTGGGGTTTCTGGCAGGCACTCCGCTTGCGGTCAAGTCCGCGTCGTTGGGCGGTGGTCCGCCGGTCACTGTGGCCGATTCGGGAATCGGTTTCGAGGGCGGATCGTGGGGACCGGACCAATACATCTACGTGGACGCTCCGGGTGCTTTGGGCGGAGGGCTGGCACGGGTGCCGGCGACCGGGGGAACACTGGAGGTCGTAACGACCCGAGACACCGCCCAGGAGTCTGGTCACAACTGGCCCCATGCACTTCCCGGAGGCAAGGGGGTGTTGTTCTCGGTGTGGTGTGGAAGCGGGCCGGCGGTTGGGGAGCACGACATTGCGGTGCTCGACCTGGCGACCGGGCAGCACCGGGTGCTGGTGCGGGGC
>JBDHCY010000147.1:9219-13115 GCA_039591795.1 Gemmatimonadota bacterium
TACGCCGCCTCCGGGCACGTCGTCTACGTCACTGCTGACGGCGCGCTGATGATGGCCCCGTTCGACGAAGACCGGCTCGAGCTGACCGGCCCCGCAACGGCGCTCCTCGAGGGGGTCGCAGTCCGTCTCTCGGGCTCGATCGACGTCAGTGTCTCCACCACGGGAGCACTGGCGTACGTCACGGGCGGTGTCACCGAAGAGCCGTACGAGCCCGTCTGGGTGGACCGTGAGGGGGTCGCGGAACTCATCGACCCGGGCTGGGTAGGCAACTTCGCGACGGTTGCCCTCTCGCCTGACGGAGCCAGGTTGGCCATCGGAGTCGCGGGGGGTGCCGGTCGTGACCTCTGGATCAAGCAACTGGACCGAGGGCCGCTGACGCGGCTCACCTTCCCCGATGGAAACGACCACCGACCGTGGTGGACCTATGACGGTCAGTCGATTCTGTTCATCTCCGACCGCGGGGAGACCCGCGACCTCTACCGCAAGCGGGCTGACGGCGTTGGCCAGGCCGAACTGTTGCTCGACCTCCCCGAGCCCGTGAATCAGGCGATGATGAGCCCCGACGGCCAGTGGCTCGTCTACCGTACGGGCCGGAACGACGGGCTGGACATCTATGCCCGGCGGCTGCAGGGCGACACGGCGACGATCCCGCTCTTCGCGGATCCGGCCATCAACGAGCATACGCCGACGCTCTCACCGGACGGGAAGTGGCTCGCCTACATCTCCGACGAGAGCGGGCAGTGGCAGCTCTATGTGCGTCCGTTCCCAAACGTGAACGATGGGCGCTGGCAGATCTCGACCGCGGGCGGCTCCGAGCCGCGCTGGGCGCACAGCGGGCGCGAGATTCTCTTCAAGAATCGCACGGGTGAGCTCGTCTCCGTTGACATTCAAACCACGCCGAGCTTCTTGGCCGGGCAGCAGCGAACACTCTTCTCAGTGCGCGACATGTACTCGTACGAGTTTCAACCGCAATACGACGTCACCTCCGACGACCAGCGGTTCGTGATGATCCGCGTGCGGGGAACCGGAGCGACTGGCTCGCTCGTCGTGGTGGACAACTGGTTCGCGGAGCTGCGAGCGCAGGCGGGAAAGTAGGGCCGCGCGGTGCCCGAGGCTGCGAGCGAGCGGCGCCTGCCCATTCCGAGGGCCTTGGGTCCCGAGTTCACGATTAGAGGGGCTCGATGAGCGAGATCACCGAACGCCTCAAGGCCGCCATCGCCGACCGCTACGTCATCGAGCGGGAGCTCGGCCAGGGCGGGATGGCGACCGTCTACCTGGCCCACGACGTCAAGCACGACCGCAAGGTCGGACTCAAGGTGCTGCGCCCCGAGCTGGCCGCGGTGTTGGGTGCCGAGCGCTTTGTGCAGGAGATCAAGACCACGGCGAGCCTCCAGCATCCGCACATCCTGCCGCTGTTCGATTCGGGACAGGCCGAAGGGTTCCTGTATTACGTCATGCCGTACGTCGAAGGCGAGACGTTGCGCGACAAGTTGAACCGCGAGACGCAGCTGGGCATCGACGAGGCGGTGCGGATCACGACCGAAGTGGCCGATGCGCTCGACTACGCGCACCGCCACAACGTGATTCACCGTGACATCAAACCCGAGAACGTCCTCTTGCATGACGGCCGGCCCATGGTCGCGGACTTCGGGATCGCCTTGGCAGTGAGCGCCGCTGCCGGTGGCCGGATGACCGAGACGGGACTCAGCCTCGGCACACCGCACTACATGTCACCAGAGCAGGCCACCGCTGAGAAGGATCTGACGAACCGCTCCGACATCTACTCGCTGGGGAGCGTGTTGTACGAGATGCTGACGGGCAATCCCCCACACACAGGCGCCTCCGCGCAGCAGATCATCATGAAGATCGTGACGGAAGAGCCGGCGCCGGTCACGAGTGTTCGGAAGTCTGTCCCGCCCAATGTGACCGCAGCGGTGGCGAAGGCGCTGGAAAAGCTGCCGGCCGATCGGTTCGAAAGCGCGTCGAAGTTCGCCGAGGCATTGAGGGAACCGTCGTTCATGGCGGCGACGGTCGGAACGGTGGCGGGACGCGCCGGCCCGACGAGCGACTGGCGACAGCGCTGGGCGGTGCCGTTCGCCGTGCTAGCAGCGGCTTCATTGGTGACCGCCGTGTGGCTATCGCTCCGCCCGCGCGGAGAGACGTTGCCGGTGATCCGCTACACCATGGCCTTCCCCGCGGGCGAGGAACTGTACCGGACATTCGGTACGTCGCTCGCCCTTTCTCCCGACGGAAGTCTGTTGGCGTACGCCAGCGCCACCGAGCGGGGAAGCCAACTTCGCGTGCGGGCGCGAGACGAACTCACGTCCCAGGCGATCCCGGGCACCGACGGTATTTGGCAGCCGTTCTTCTCGCCGGACGGGCGGCGGGTGGCGTTCATCACCGAGAGCAGAAAGCTCACGGTGGTCTCGCTTATCGGCGAGCCGGCTCTTGTCATTGCGGATTCGGGACTGTGGCGGAACGGCGGATCGTGGGGCAGAGACGGGTATCTCTATGTCGGGTGGCAGCAGCATGGCACGGTGTTGTCGCGGATACCCGCGGAAGGTGGTCTGGCGGAACCCATCACGGTGCTCGACGCGGTGCGGGGAGAAGTGAGCCACGCGTGGCCCGATGCGCTCCCCAGCGAGCGGGGGTTGCTGTTCACTGCGATGCGCCACACAAATCAGACCAGCGAGACCGATGAGGTGGTTGTGATCGACCTCCGAACCGGTGAACAACGCTCGCTGGTGCAGGGCATCTTCGGCAGGTACCTGGCCGGATACCTGGTCTTCGTGCGGTACGATGGCACATTCCTGGCCGCGCCGTTCGATCAAGACGCGCTCGTCCTGACGGGCCCAGCCGTGCCGCTCTTGTCCGGGGTACCTGTCGAGCCGGGACCCGACCTTGCCCTCTCGGCGAGCGGGCGCCTCGCCTATGCCACGAGTGGTCTCGGCGGCGGACCTTCCGAGATCGTGTGGTTGGACCGCACAGGGATCGCCAGCGCGGTCGAGGATGACTGGACGATCACTCCCGCGAGCGGCAGCCCGGTGTTGTCGCCTGACGGGACGCAGTTGGCCGTGAGCGTGCAGGAAGGGGACGGATCGGACATTTGGATCAAAGATTTGAACGGCGGCACGTTCACGAGACTGACCTTCGACGGCAATAGCATCCTGCCAGCATGGAGTCCCGATGGCACTTCGGTACTGTACCGGTCCGTTCAACCGGGTCTGTCGTACGACCTTTTCACGAAGCCGGCGGACAACACTGGTCCTGCCGAGGTGCTACTGGATCCGGAAATCGAGGTGCTTACTGGGCTGTGGTCGGGCGACGGGCAATGGTTGGTGGTGATGACCGTCGGTGGCGACCTCTATTCGTACCGACCGGACACCGACTCCGTGCCGATGCCGCTGCTCAACGACGAGTTCAATGAGTCAGCCCCAGCGCTCTCGCCCAACGGTCGTTGGCTGGCATACGTGTCGGACGAATCGGGCCGCCCCGAAGTCTACGTGCGATCGTTCCCCAACGTGGCAGCCACGAGGCAACAGGTCTCCACGGCAGGAGGGGTCGAGCCGCGCTGGGCGCACAGCGGACGGGAGTTGTTCTACAAGAGCCCGGCTCGGGAGTTCATCGCGGTGATGGTGCGAGCCGAGCAGGATTTCACCGTGGTCGGCCGGGAAGCGTTGTTCGCTCCGGACGCGCCATTGGACAACGACATCCGGATTCCGCAGTACGACGTGTCGCCCGACGATCGGCGCTTCCTCACGTTTCGACGGATTGGATCGAGGCAGGGACCGGGTACGGCGATCGTCATTGAGAGTTTTCTCGCCGAGCTGAAGGCGAAGGGGCAACGATGAGCGAGGTCACTCTCACTGTGGTGCCAGGCGCAACATGGCAAGGCC
>JBDHCY010000148.1:0-25636 GCA_039591795.1 Gemmatimonadota bacterium
GAGCACAAGTACATCGACACAGCGCTCCTCCTGGTCATAGATGTGTGCGCGGCGTATTGCCGTTATTGCTTCCGCAAGCGTCTCTTCATGAACGACAACGACGAGGCCACGCTCGACGTCGGCCCCGGGATCGACTACATCGCCGAGCATGAGGAGATCACCAACGTACTCCTCACTGGGGGCGATCCCATGATTGCCTCCACCGAGCGGCTTGCTGGGATCATCGACCAGCTCGCGGCGATCCCCCACGTGCGGGTGGTGCGGATCGGCACCAAGATGGTCGCCTTCAATCCGTTTCGCGTGCTGGACGACCCCACCCTTCTCGACATGATCCGCGATCAGCACGCCTCCGGGACGCAGATCTACATCATGAACCACTTCGATCATCCGCGTGAGCTCACCCGCGAGGCACGGGAGGCGTTGCGACGGCTTCTCGCAGCCGGTGCGCAGATCGTCAACCAATGTCCCGTGGTACGAGGCGTCAACGATCGGGCGCAGATCTTCGCCTCGCTGTTCAGGGAGCTGTCGTTCGCGGGATGTCCACCGTACTACGTGTTCCAGGGCCGTCCCACGGCGGGGAATGCGCCGTACGAGGTGCCGATCGTCGAGGGCTTCGGCATCTTCACCGAGGCGAACCGCCGCGTGTCCGGGCTCGCGAAGCGCGCGCGCTACGTGATGTCCCACCGCACGGGCAAGATCGAGGTCGTCGGCGTGGACGACGACTACATCTTCTTGCGGTACCACCGCTCGGTCGATCCGGACGCGTTCGGACAAATGCTGGTTGCCCGTCGGGACGACGAGGCATACTGGCTCGACCAACTCGAGTTGATCCGCGGCTCGAGCGCGGTCGGCGTCGAGTCGCGTGCTTGACTGCTAGGGCAGGGGTTTAGTAGCCTTCAGCGCTCGCCCTGGTGGTGGAATTGGTAGACACGCCGTCTTGAGGGGGCGGTGGCGAGAGCCGTTCCGGTTCGAGTCCGGACCAGGGCATCCCCCCCGAGATTTCCGCAGTTAGCCACCGTAGCTCAGTGGTAGAGCTCTCGATTCGTAATCGAGTGGTCGTCGGTTCGACTCCGACCGGTGGCTCTCGTCTCCCGCTCGATCGGGAGAACGGCATGCACGTCACCCATCTCGAGTGTATTCGCTGCGGCGGCCGCGTGGACTTCACGCCGGCCGCCTACCTGTGTCCCAGATGCGGCGCCGGCAAGGCCGGGGAGGACCCCGGCGTCCTGGATGTGCACTACGATTACGCGGCTGCCGCAGGGCCAATGTCGCGCGCCCTCCGTGACGCACGGCAACGCGGCGTCTTTCGATTCCTCCCCGTGCTCCCGTTTACCCGAGCTGAGGCGGTGCTTCCGGCTGGCGGCACTCCACTCGTCTCGGCACCGCGACTCGCCGAGTGGGTCGGCGCCGAACGGTTGTTCCTCAAGGACGAGACGCGGAACCCCACGCGCTCGCTGAAGGATCGCGCCACCGCGGTAGCCCTCACGATGGCAATCCAGGGCGGCCGCGACACGGTGTATTGCGCCTCTGCCGGCAACGCCGGGATCTCACTTGCGGGGTTCAGCGCCCACCGCGGTCTCGCGTGCCACGTCTGGTTGCCGGCAGGTTCTCCGTCCGCGCGATTCGACTGGCTCAAACGATTCGGTGCGGACGTGCATCGGACGAAGGGCAGCTACGACGACGCGTTCACCGCCGCGGAGCGGACCGGTGGCACACGCGGCTGGTACAGTCGCAACTGCGCCTTCAATCCGTTTCTCGTCGAAGGGAAGAAGACCGTCGCCTACGAGATCGCCGAAGAACTGGGCTGGCGCGTGCCAGACGTCGTGGCGGCTCCGGTCGGCGACGGCTGCACCCTCGGCGCCATCGGCAAGGGATTCCGCGAGCTGGTTGCCCTGGGGCTCACGACGTCGGTCCCACGCCTGGTCGGAGTCCAGGCCACGGCAACGGACCCCGTGGCACGCAGGTTCGCCGGCGACGACCCCCGGCCATCAGGACGGCGCACACGGGCGGCGTCGATTGATGTCGGTCGGCCGCACAACGCGCGCCGCGTGCTCCAGGAGGTCACCACCAGCGGCGGGACGATCGTGGCGCTTCCAGACGCGGCCTTCGCCAAGGCGCAGGGCCAGCTCGCGACGGTTGGGGGACTGGTCGCCGAGCTCGCCTCGGCCGCGGCTCTCGCCGGCGTTCAGCGGGTGGGGACCGACACCTCGCTACGCGGACAGACCGTCGTTGTGGTGGTCACCGGCGGCCGCACCGACTGACCCTTTCCTCATAGTCCGTCTTCGACCGTCCTGGACCGTCTTTCTCCGTCTTTGGCCGTCATCGTCCGTCTTTGTCTCTCCTATTTCAACAGAATCTGCGCAATCGTGAAATAGATGAAGATCCCGGTCGCGTCGACGACAGTCGCAATGAGCGGCGCAGACACGACGGCCGGGTCGAGCCGCACGGCGCGCAGCACGATCGGCAGCAACCCGCCGACGAGATTGGCCCAGAGCACCACCGCGACCATCGTTGTGCCGAGCACGAGCGCCACCTGCAGGCCACCGTGATCCGCAAAGAGGCCCCTGAGCCCGAGGACCACGGCGAGCAGCACGCCGAGGAGCAGCCCGACTGCCGCCTCCTTCACCAGGACGCGCCACCAGTCCTGCGCGCGCAGCTCGCCGGTCGCGAGGCTTCGGATCACGAGCATGGCCGACTGCGTCCCGCTGTTCCCGCCCGCGCCGATGAGGAGTGGTACGTAGAAGGCGAGCACGACCGCAGCCTCGAGGGTCGCTTGGAAGCGCTCGATCACCATTGCTGTGAAGAAGCCACCGACCAACAGCACTAGGAGCCACGTGATGCGGCGCCTCCAAAGCAGCCCGACGCTCGCGCGGGGGTAATCGATCTCGGTCGGCTCGACCGCGGCGAGCTTGTGGATGTCTTCCGTGGCTTCTTCTTCGATGATCTCGATGACGTCGTCGCTCGTCACGATTCCCTTGATGCGGCCGGCCACGTCGAGCACGGGGATCGCATCGAGCCGACTGTCGCGCATCAGCTGCGCCACTTCTTCCTGGTCGGTGTCCTCGCGCACCGAGACGACGTCGGTATGCATCAGGTTGCGCACGATCGCGCCAGGTGGTGCCCCAAAGAGCTCGCGCAAGCTCACGACACCCGCGAGCCGCCGATCGCGTTCGATGACGTAGACGTAGCGAAGCGTCTCAGGGTTATCGCGGAGCTGGAGACGGAGGGCGACGATGCCCTGGTCGGCCGTCATCGCAGGCGTCACGTGGGCGAAGTCCGGCGTCATGACGCCGCCCGCATCGTCCCAGTCGTAGGCGGCGAGCTGCTCGACCTCTTCGAGGTCTTTCGGTGCGAGGAAGCGGAAGACGTCGCGCCGTGCCGCCCCGTCGAGCTCCTGGAACACGTCGGCAAGGTCGTCGGGGGCCAGGAGATTCAGGAATCGGCGGCGGCGCTCGGCGTCGAATGCGAGAAGGAGCTCGGCCTGATCGGTCGTCTGGAGCAGCTGGAAGAATGCGTCGGCGTGCTCGGTATCGAGCTGCGCGAAGGCTTCCCGCCGTTCCTCCGGCGAGAGGATCGGCCAGGCTGCGAGCATCTCCTCGGCGCTCAGAGGCTGGGTCGAACGTGTATCCATTGCGGAGCAAAGGTAGGTTGCCGGCTGAGCGGGAACAATCGGCCAGGCCCGGTCCGGAGGGCCCGACCGCTGGCGGTCACCTCAGGAGCTATCGCCCTTGCCGCTGCCGGCGACGCGCCGCATCTTGCCCGCGTGAGCGAGACCTTGACGATGTTGCAGCGCTACTTCGATGCGTGGAACGAGGGGGACGCGGAGGCCATCGCCCAGTGTTTCCACGCCGACGCTCGTTTCCACGACCCGTCGTTGGAGGAGCCGTTGGCGGGGCGCTCCGCCATTCGAGCACACGTCCAGAAAGTGCTGCGCTATTGGCCCGAGGAAGAGTGGGCGGCGCTGCGCCACTGGGAGCACCGGCGGGGGGCGACGCTCGTGTGGCGTGCCACGATCACCTCTCCGTGGACCGGTCGCGACGTGACGTTCGAGGGGGTGAACATCATGGAGCTCGAAGACGGACTCATCTCCGAGCTCCAGGTGTTCTTCGATCCGGCCCGGTGGCGGGGCCTCGTCCCCAAGCCGTTCGTCCCGCCCGACTCCCCGGAGTACGCCTAGCCGCGCTTATCGATCGGCTGGTAGTCTAGGCTGCGCGACCCGAGGTAGATCTGCCGCGGGCGCGCAATACGCTGTTCCTTGTCTTCCAGCATCTCTTCCCACTGGGCGAGCCAGCCAGGCGTCCGGCCGATCGCGAACAGGACAGGGAACATGGTAACCGGGATGCTCATCGCTTCGTAGATGATCCCCGAATAGAAATCGACGTTCGGGTAGAGGCGACGTGACACGAAGTAGTCGTCCTCGAGCGCGATGCGTTCCAGCTCGAGGGCGATGTCGATGAGCGGGTTTCTCCCCGTGACCTCGAACACTTCGTCGGCGATGCGCTTGATGATCTTGGCCCGCGGGTCGTAGTTCTTGTACACGCGGTGCCCAAAGCCCATCAGGCGCACTTCACCTCCCTTGACGCGCTTGATGTACGCCGGGATATGCTGCCGATGGCCGATCTCGCGGAGCATGCGCAGGACCATCTCGTTGGCCCCGCCGTGCAGCGGACCGTAGAGTGCCGCCGCGGCGGCCGCCATCGCGGAATACGGGTCGGCCTCCGAGCTTCCCACCGTTCGCATCGAGCTCGTGGAGCAGTTCTGCTCGTGATCGGCGTGGAGGATGAACAGGACGTCCAGTGCGCGCTCCAGCGTCGGATTCGGCTTGAATCGCTGCTCGGTGGCGCGGAACAGCATGTTGAGGAAGTTGCCGGCGTAGCTCAGGTCGTTGTCCGGATAGGCGTAGGGCATGCCGATGCTGTGCCGGTAGGCGAAGGCGGCCAGCGTCGGCATCTTGGCAATCAATCGGCGTGACTGCATGCGACGCACCGTCGCATCGCGTACTTGCTTCGCCTCCGGATAGAACGTCGAGAGGGCGGCGATGCCCGATACCAGCACGCCCATGGGGTGGGCGTCGTAGCGAAAACCGTCGATGAACTTCTTGACGTTTTCGTGGATGATCGTGTGAAGGGTAACCTCGTCGATCCATGCCGCGAGCTGATCGGCGGTCGGGAGCTCGCCGTTCAGTAAGAGGTAGGACGTTTCGAGGAATGTACTGCGCTCGGCGAGTTGCTCGATGGGGTAGCCCCGATACTCCAAGATCCCCTTGTCACCATCGATGAAGGTGATCGTGCTCTTCGTCGAGGCCGTGTTGGTGAACCCCGGGTCATAGGTCATCAGGCCAAAGTCGTCGTCATCGACCTTGATCTGGCGAAGGTCCATCGCCCGAACGGTGCCGTTGGTGATCGGCAGTTCGTACTCTTTGCCGGTGCGATGGTCGGTGATGGAGAGCGTGTCGCTGGCCACGGCTGTTTGTCCGCGCTGAGGTGGGTGTTGAGTGGTAAGTCCAGTCATAACATTACTCCATTCATAGCATAGCGAGTCGCCGCAGGGCGTCGGCTCCCACGGCTCCGACTGCGGTTCGTTCGAGGGCACCGCCCTCGAAGCGTGCAAAGAACGGAATGGAACGCACACCGTACGTCTGGGCGAGCCGGGCGGAGCGGTCGGTGTCGACCTTGACCACCAGAAGCTTCCCCCGCGACTCGCGGGCAATCTCGTCGAGCGCCGGAGCCATCTGCCGACACGGTCCGCACCAGTCGGCGTAGAAGTCCACGAGCACGGGCACCGGTGCCTTGAGCACCGTCGCCTCGAAGTGGGCCTCATCCACCTTCACGGGCCGGTCCAGCAGGATGGGCTTCCCGCAGTCGCCGCATGTGGGGTGGTGGGCCAGCCGTGACAGGTCCACGCGGTTGAGCGTGCCGCAGAATTGGCACGGCACGGTCGTCTGGGTCGCCTCGCTGCTGTCTCTGTGGGATGGCTTGGTCTTCATCGCGGGCGTCCTCCAGACAGCTCATCGGGCTCCAGCTTCTTCGCGGCGCGGACCCACTCTCGGACCTCCGCCGGGGTGGGCCGCGGGCCGCCACCCACCCTCTGCCACACGACCGCCGGATCGGCGGCGCGCAGGCGCTCCACGGTGGGGTACCCGGCGGAGCTGAGGGCGGCGGCGTGGGCCGTACCGATCCCCCGCAACGCCGCGAGCCGTGCCGCCGCGTGCACTGCAGCCACCTCCCGCTCCGAGAGCCCGCTCCGCCGGGCGGCGACCCCGAGTGGCACCGCCGCCAGCCGGAAGGCACTGGCGAACCCGGCATCCCGCAAGCGCCGCTGCATGTCGTCGTCGATCTCCGAAAGATCGGCCAGACGGGGCACGGTGGAACTCACCGTCCAGCGATCCATGGCGGCGAGCGCCAACACTGCGAAGATAATCGATGGGACAACGATCTTCACGCGGCCGGCCGCAGCCACGGCCAGGTGATACATCGCCCAGACTTCGAGTGCGAAGAAGGGAAACCCCAGGAATCCGAGCAGCGGCATCTCGAACAGCTTCAATTCCTCGAGGATCGGCACCGTGTAGATCCACTTTGTTCGAGCTCCGATATTGAACGCCTCCCACAACAGGCCTGCAATGAGCCCGGCGACCAGCAGGCGCCCGACCCGGCCCCACTCACCGCGAGACACGTCGGCGATGAGCGACCACTTGGGCTGCACACGGTAGAGCAGTGGGTCGGCGAGGAGCCACGCCGCGCCCCACACCAGCGGGTGAAGCAGAGCCGGAGACACGAGCACGGCGCCGAGCACCGCCACGCCGAGCCCCATCGCCCACGTGAGGTCGCGGCCTCGCACGAGCACCGAGGGCCCTCGGAGCTGCCTCCAGAGCCCGAGTCGACCGAGGAGGCGCTCGGGAAGGAGGATCGCCGGTACGACGGTGCCGAACGCCACGATCGTCCCGATCCACCGGATGGGCGGCTCGCTCGGCACGTAGACGTAATACCACGCCTTGAGACGGACGTTGATGACCTCGAACACCAGCCAGATCACGGCCGACCACCAGACAAGCGCGAGTACCCGCCGGCTCGACCGGAGCAGCAGCGGCTCGCCGCCCAGGCGGACCACGAGCAGGTCGAACAGGAGCAGGGTCGGCACCCATGCGAGCAGATAGAGCCATTCGACAACGGCTTCGACGCCCGCCACCCGCAAGGCGAATATCGCCGTGACGAAGCCCAGGCATAGAGCGATACCGCCATCCATCCGACGCGTCGGAGTCATGCCGCTGAGAGCATAGCACCATGCGCTCGGCAGGTGCCAGCGGGGGTCACAACGACTATTCTTCGGCCCTGATATGCGACGGCTCGTTCCCCTGGTTCTTCTCGCAACCGCGTGCGGCGGCCCGGCGATCGCTCCCGGGCCGGTTGAGCTCGCTCGCCCGCATGGAAGCGGAGAGCCGAACCTCTTCACCACATCCGACGGGCGAGTCGTGCTGACCTGGCTCGAGCCGGCCGGCGAGGGGCGTCACGCCCTCATGGTCGCCGAGCGTCGAGAGGGGGTCTGGTCGGCGCCGGGGACCATCGTGGCGCGTTCGGACCTGTTCGTGAACTGGGCGGATTTTCCCTCGCTCGTCGAAGCTGGGAACGGGGTCTGGTTCGCCCACTGGCTCCAGAAGGTCGCGGAGGCCCCGTACGCCTACCATGTCATGGCCGCCCGCTCGAGCGACCGAGGCGTGACCTGGAGCGAGCCCTTTCGGCTGCACCAGGACAGCTCCGCAACCGAGCACGGGTTCGTTGCCATGGTCCCGCTCCCGTCCGGGCAGGTGGCCGCGGCGTGGCTCGACGGGCGTGCGACGGTAGGGACGGGCCGCGCGGATGCAGGCGGACATTCGGACGGCCCCGCCGGCGCGATGACGGTTCGTTTCGCGACCATCGCGCCGGACGGTGTAGTGGGAGAGGAGATCCTCCTCGACGACCGCGTCTGCGACTGCTGCCAGACCGCACTGGCTCCGACGGCAAGGGGACTCGTTGCAGCGTATCGCGATCGTTCGGCTGACGAGCTGCGCGACGTGGTCGTGACGCGTTACGCGGAAGGCTCGTGGAGCGCGCCCGTCGCCCTCGGGAGCCAGGGGTGGCACATCGCCGGCTGCCCGGTCAACGGGCCGGCGCTCGGTGCGTCGGGTGACACGGTGGCGGTCGCCTGGTTTACCGCAGCGGACGAGCGCCCGCGGGTGTACGCCGCGTTTTCCTTCGACGGCGGTGCCTCATTCGGCGAGCCGGTCCAGGTCGACGACGGGCATCCGCTGGGTCGGGTGGACGTCGACCTGCTCGAGGGTGGTGCGGCGCTCGTCATCTGGCTCGAGCGGGGCGCGCACGCAACCGACATTAGAGGTCGAGTTGTCGAGCCGACCGGTCGGGCGCACGGCTCGTGGTCGGTGGCAGAGTCGAGCGAGGCCAGAGCGAGCGGTTTCCCCCGCGTTACGCGCGCTGGCCAGGAACTGATCTTCGCCTGGACGGCTCCCGGACCCGAAGGGGGAGCTCCAGTCGCCCCAGGAATCAACGATGCATCCACGAGATACTCCTCCTGATACATCCGGAGGAGCTCGAACACGTACGACAGGGCGAGCGGCCCGATCAGAATGCCGAGAATCCCGAAGATCGGGAGGCCCGCTAACGCGCCGACGACCGTGATCAGCGGGTGAATGTCAGCCCACCGGCGAAAGACGTACGGGCGGATCAACATGTCGACGTTGGCAACTACCAACGCGCCCCACAGTCCCAGCGCGATGGCCGCGCCCGCTCGCCCGTCAACGGCGATCCAGACCGCCGCGGGCCCCCATACGATGCCGCTTCCGACGACAGGGAGCACCGAAAAGATGGCCGTGATCAGGGCCCAAAATGCTGGGCTGCCAACGCCGAGTGCCCAAAAGCCGAGCCCGAGGAGGCCACCCTGTGCCACAGCGGTGAGGCCACTTCCCAGCATCGTCGAAAAGGTCACGTCGCGAAACCGCTCCAGCAACTTGTTGGCGTTCTCGTCCGAAAACGGAATGAAGGGACGGACCCGCGGCCAGACGACACCAGTGTGTGCGAGGAGGAAGTAGAGCGTGAAGAACGTGATCGTGAGGCTGATGGTGAGCCTGGTTGCTGATCCCAGGAAGCCAACCGCGCCGGTTTCCAGCCACGTGACGACCGCCTCGCCCGCGCTGACCAGCCGCGGTCCAACGGCCATCGCGCCGATCGAAAAGGCACGCAGCCGCTCGATCAGCTCCTGAGCGCCCCCGCCCGCGGTGATGTTTTGGATTTCCGAGAAGAGCACCCACGAGGCCAGCGCCAGCGGGAGCGCGACCGTAAGCGCCGCGACGATGAGTGTCATGCCGGCGGCGATGCCCGGGCGATGCAGCAGCCTCCGCATCCGCATGTTGATCGGGTTGAAGAGCACGTAGAGAACGAGCGCCCCGAGAAAGGCGGTCGCGAATCGGGCAAGCGCGTACGCGAGCGCCAGAACGAGGGCCACGATCAGAGCGCCGGCCCACTGGCGGCGCGTGGCGAAGAGCCGCATAGAGCCTCAAGCCTAGTCGCGCACTGGACCCCGCGCCACCCTGATGACTAGTGACGTTCGATGCGGCAGCTTTCCGAGTTGACGGCTCCCCGAGGGAGCCTGGTGGTCACGGCTCCGGTGGGATTTGTCCGAGGTCGGGTCGTCGCATCCCGACTGACACTCGGCCCAGAGAGGCGAGCGCCGCGAGTTGTGGAAGGAGCTCTCGAGCCGACGGCCATCGATTGGACGGCTCTCGCTCGAGGCAGCGTGTGACGAGCTGCGCTAGCACAGGCGGCACGGAAGGTCGCTCGTCGGCGAGCGAACGAAGCGGGCCCGAGCGCCGTGCCTGGGCGATCTCGTCCAGGGTCGTGCCCGGGAACGGGGGGCGGCCCATGATGAGCTCGTAGGCGACGGCGCCCACCGCGTAGAGATCGGCCCTGGCATCGGGAGGGTGTCCCGCGGCCAGCTCGGGCGCGAGATACGCGGGCGATGCGAAGGCGATTCCCGCGCTCGCGAGGCCCGCGTCGCGTGCCGCGGCGGCGACCCCCACCTCGGCGAGGATCACGTGGCGCGTCGACAGCTCGATGCACTCGGGCCGCACCCCGAGGTGGAGGAGGTCTTCGTCGTGGGCATAGCTCAGCGCGTCGACGACGTCCCAGATGATGCGCACGGTGTCCGTGACGCGCAGGGGCCCATCGTGGAGGCGGTCGCGTGCGGTTTCGCTGCCACCGCGCCGAGCGAAGTAGACGTAGGGTCCGGCGGTGCCCGCATCGGTGATGGCGTGCAGGTTGGGGTACTGCACCCGACGGGCCGGCTCCAGCTCGGCGAGAAAGCGATCCCCATCGAGGGCGGCCGCCACCTCGGGGCGGAGCACGGAGACGATCGTCGTCCGTCGGCCAGTGGCCTCGCCGGCGACGTAGTTCAGGCACAAGGGGCCCGCACTGAGCTCCCGCTCCAGAGAGAAGCGGCTCGCGAATGCGTCGAGAAGCGCGTCTGAGAGTTCTGGCACGATCGAGTGGTTGCGTGGAAGCGAAACATGCACCACTCAGGCAAGCGGCGCTACCCTACTGGAGGGCCTTGACGCCTGTCGCACGGCCGGCATAGTTGGGCTTCTCCTCCGGAGGCACTCATGGGTCGCAAGCGTTTGATCGGCATCGCGCTGCTCGTCGTTGCTCAGTCGGCCGCGGGGCAGGGGGAGCGGGCGGAACCCGAGTTGGTCTCCCCCCTCGGGCGGGCGCTCTTTGCCTTGGCAGACACCGGCGATGCGGTTGGGCAGGCAAGAGGCGCGCTTGCCGCGCACTCCGACAGCGTTGAGCTCCTCATCGCGCTGGGCCAGGCGCAGGCTGGTGTGTGGCGGTACCACGATGCAATCGCGACCTACACCAGCGGGATCGAGGCGAACCCCGACCACGCCCTCCTCTACCGGCACCGTGGGCATCGATACATCTCGACCCGGCAGTTCGGCAAGGCGGTGGCCGATCTGAGCCGCGCGGCCGCACTCGACTCGACCCGCTTCGACATCTGGTACCACTTGGGTCTCGCACATTATCTGCGCGGTGAGTTCGATGCCGCGGTCGAGGCGTATCGAGCCTGCCGTCGCGCAGTGGCGAGCGACGACGACCTCGTGGCCGTGAGCGACTGGCTCTGGATGGCGCTCTCGCGCGCGGGCCGCCATGAGGAGGCAGCAGAAGTACTGACACCGATCCGCGAGGGCATGGACGTGGAGGACAACACGGCCTACTACCGGCGCCTCCTGCTCTACAAAGGATTGCTCGAGGAAGGCGCGGTCGCGCCGGCGCCGGACGCAGACGACCTCCAGGTCGCCACGCTGGGGTACGGAATCGCCAACTGGATCCTGATTCAGGGAGACATGGATGGAGCGATGGCGCAGTTCAGGCGCGTGGTCGCCGGGGCGTATTGGCCGGCGTTCGGATTCATCGCGGCCGAAGCCGAGCTGGTCCGCGCGGCGCAATAGGCCCCGCGCTGGCGGCGAGCCGGCCGCTTTCCTAGATTCGGCCAGTGCTGCCGGTGATTCTCGCTCCGCCGCGCGTGCTCCTCGTGCGTTTCGGGTCGATGGGTGGCGTCCTCCTCACGACGCCCCTCATTCGTGCCATTCGTGACCGATACCCTGCTGCCGACATTTTCGTGCTCACCGAGCACCGATACAAGCCGCTTCTGAGTGAGCACCCGCACATCACCGAGATCCTCGAAGTAGGGCGACATCGAGGGGTGCGCGAGCTGGTCCCCTACCTCCGGCAGCAGCAGATCACGCATTTTCTGGATCTCCAGCGCGATGCCCGGTCGTTCTTGCTGCGTCTCCTCGTGCGCGGGAACTGGGGGTCGTATCAGACGGATTGGCTCGCACGGACTGTGCTCATCCGGACCAAGCGAAACATCTACCGCGAACACGTCCCGATGGCCGAGCGCTTTTTCGCCGCGTCGGGCGAGCTCGAGGTCGAGCCCGACGGGGGCCCACCGGAGATCTATCTCTCCGGCGAAGCGGTGTTCCAGGCCGGCACGTGGCTCGAGCAGGCGGGGGTGCCCCCCGATGGGCCGTTCATCGCCGTGGCGCCCGGTGCGGGCCGTGCCACGCGGCGCTGGCCGGGCGAGTACTTCGTGGGCCTGATCAAGAAGATCACGGCGACGCATGCACATGTGGTGTTGGTAGGCGGTGCCGACGAATCGAAGTTGGCCTCCGAGATCGCGCTCCGCGCTGGCCAGCACACCGCGAGCGCCGCTGGCGCCCTGGGCCTGCAGGCCACCGCGGCGCTCATGAAGCGAGCCTCCGCCCTGATCGTGGGCGACACGGGCCTGCTCCACCTGGGGACCGCGGTCGGGACGCCGGTCGTCGCCCTCTTCGGACCAACGGTGCGACGATTCGGATTCTTCCCGTACAACGCGCACGCGTCGGTAATCGAGCGTGATCTCCCCTGCCGCCCGTGCAGCAGTCACGGGACGGCAGAGTGCCCGCTCAAGCATCATGAGTGCCTGCGCGCCATCAAGCCAGACAACGTCTTCAGCGAGCTGGCGCGGATTCTCACCGCCGCCGCGAGCTAGCTGGCATTCGCAGGCCAGAACGGGCATCTTGGATGGGGTGACACCGCTCGAGTACACGTGTCACCCCAGGCGGACGATCCTGACATGCCTTGCGACAGCGTAACTCTATGTTCCACAACGGCATGCGGCGCGGCACGGCTCTCGCATATACACACAGTGGAACATTCCGGCGTCCTGGGGTTCGAACTGTAGGCGGGAGCAAGGGGGCACACATGTTGACGGCACTCCTCATACCACTGCTGGCCCTCCCGGCCATCGAGGCTGGCATGCAGCCGGCCGACGATCCGGTCGTTCAGGTGTGGCTCAGCCGTGACGACGTCGTCTGGCCTGGCGAGCGCATCCGCGTCTATTCCGAAGCACTCGACGACGGCTATCTGGTGGTGCTTCACGCCGAGCCCGACGGCCGAATTCGGGTCCTCTTCCCGCTCGATCCAATGGACGATTACTACGTCCGAGGTGGCAAGCGCTACGAGGTGTTGAACCGCGGCAATCGCGAGGCCATCACCGTCTTCGCCAGCGAGGGAGTAGGAACGGTCCTCGCGGCCTATTCGCGCGACCCGTTCCGGTTCGACGAGCTCATGCGGGGCGACCACTGGGACTACCAGCTCCCTGACGTGTGGTGGGTCGGGGAAGATCCCGAGTCCGATCTCCTGGCGTTGGCTGACCACATGGCCGGCGGCATCAGCTTCGACTACGACGCGAAGCGCTACGGTGTCGCACAGGCCGTCGCGGCATACGCGCCTTCGTACGGCTATGCCTACCCCGCGGCCTACGGTTACGCCACCTCCGGAGTCTACCTGAGCGTCGGCTTCAGTTTTGGCGTGCCCTACTTCGCGTACTCGCCGGCCTGCTGGGGCTGGTACAACAGCTGCTATTTCGGCTGGCCCTATTCGCACTACGGCTGGTATCCCTACAGCCCGTACTACTACCGGTCCGTGTACTACGGCTATCCGTACTACGCCTACGGGCGGCACCCGAGCTATTACTACCCGTACCACGCCTACTATCCGAAGTACACGAGCAAGTCACCGCCGTACCAGCCTGGTTATGGTGCCGACTATCGGCGGCGCACCGGCGTGGTGGGGCCGGCGAGAGCGGTCGGCGGTAGCGGTGTAGTCCCCGCATCGACACGTCGCCGGTCGCCGGGCACCCCGACGAGCGGGGCGGGGGTAGCGCGCCCGAGCTCGTCCGGGCGTCGCGGTGTTCCGACTCGAGGCGCGCCAACCGCACGTGACGCTGGTCCGTCCCGGACGGGTGTGGGCAGTCCCCCGCAGCGCTCTGACGGACGGCGGGGTGTCGATCGGAAGGCGCCCACCAAGGGTGCCTCGCCGGCCCGGCCCACGAGCGATGCATCGCGCCGCGGCACGGGGAAGGCCGCGACCCAACGGCGGCCCGAGGCGTCGCGCCCAGCCGGCAACCTGCCTGTGCGCGTCTATCCGACGCGGGGGTCGAGCTCGACGAGCGGACGCTCGGCCACCTCGAAGAGTCGGTCCGGGTCTGACGCGCGACCCCAACGCGTGGTGCCCAAGCGCTCGACGAGCCTCCGGGTGCCATCGCGGTCGAGCGTGGGGAGCCGGTCCTCGGCTCTACCCACGCGCACGACGGGCAGTCGGGTGATCCGGGGCGTCGGTGCAAGGAGCTCCACGCCCACGCGCGTGACGGGCAGCCGTGCCGTCCGGAGCGTGGGTGGAAGGAGCGCCCTGCCGACGCGCATGCCCAGCGCGACGTCGCGGTCGGGGACCCGTGCGCCGAGCATGGCGCGTCCGACGCGCAGCGTGAGCCCGCGCGTGAGCCGGCCGAGCCGAAGCATCTCGCGGCCGCGGGCCCCCGCCGTGCGGCGAGCACCCCCGTCGCGCGGTCGCCGCTAAGCACTGCCCGACCCAGCGATTCCGCGCCCGGCGCCGGTCCCTCGCGACCCGCCCGGGCGCGGCGTCGTTTGCGGCCCCGCATGAGCAGCTCCCATCCGATGGGCAGCGACATACGGACCCTCGGTCACCTGCGTTATCCTTCGAACTCGCGCGGCACACGGGCCGCGAGAGGGTCGTGACAACAGGGAGGTGTGTTGGTGAGCGAGGAGCAGGATCTCCGGTATCCCATCGGGCGGTTCACGCCCCCCGCCGACCTCGCCATGGCCGAGCGGCGCGGCCTAATCGCCGAGATCGCCACTGCGCCAGGCGCGCTCGCGGATGCCATCGCTGGGCTCGACGAAACGCAACTTGATACGCCCTACCGCGACGGGGGATGGACGGTTCGGCAAGTCGTCCATCATCTCCCCGACAGCCATGTGAACGCGTACGTGCGTTTCAAGCTCGCCCTCACCGAGGCCGAGCCGACGATCAAGCCGTACGACGAGGCACTGTGGGCGGACTTGGCCGAGGCGCGATTGGGAGCTGTGGACACATCGCTCGCGCTGCTCGATGCGCTTCACCGGCGCTGGGTGTCCTGCTTGGACCAACTCGACGAGCAAGAGTTTTCGCGCACACTGATGCACCCCGAGCAGGGTGCCATCACCCTCGACTGGCTCCTCGCCATGTACGCGTGGCACGGACGCCACCACGTTGCGCATATCACCTCGTTGCGAGCGCGCATGGGCTGGTAGCGCCATTGGACTGCGCCTCGACACGCCGGCATATTGACTGGAGAGAACTGCAACGCCTGTGCAGGAGCGCGCGATGGCCGATTTCCCCTCGTTTCTCGAAGAGACCCTCGAAGCGTGGCGTGACGTGCGCATGGGCACGATCGACGAACTGCGCAACATTGCGACCCACCGCTACGCGTTCCGACCACATCCCCGAGCGCGGAGCGTCGCCGAGCTGGCGCAACACATCCTCGAGGTCGCGATGATGATGACGGGGGAGCTGACCCGCCCGGACACGGATTTCCATCGGGCGCCGTGGGACCGGCTCCTGCGCATGCACGCGAAGCGTGTCCGTTCGGCCCGCACGAAGCGCGACGTGCTGAACCTCATGCGCTCCCAGATCACAGACGCGGAGCGCCGGTTCCGTCGGGTCGGAGAGCTCGAGCTGTATCAGTGGATCTTGCGATTCGACGGACGGCGAGGCACCAAGCTTCAGTGGCTACACCACGGCATCGCTCATGAGATGTACCATCGGGGGCAGCTCGCGCTCTACGCGCGCATCATGGGGACGGAGCCAGCGCTCACCAAGCGGATCCGCGCCGGTTGATGCGCGTGTTCAGCCCGTTCGCTGGGTGAGGTACGCGAGCCGCGAACACATTTCGGGCTGACTCACCGTGGCGAGACGCTCGTCCACGGAGCCAAGGAGACGGACGAGCTCGGGGCTGGCGTAGGAGAACCCGTGGCGATGCTCTGCTCCCGGCGGACGCATGCCGCCCATCCGGCTCCGGAGGCGCATCCCGACGAGGCGCCGGTCGAAGCGGCCATGGGGGAACCGATTCTCGCTCGTTCCCACGAGGTTGTCCATGTTGGTCGCAGCCCGCGGCTCGACGCGGCCGAGTCCAGCGAAGTTCACCGCGTTTTGGAGCACGGTGATCCGGCCGGCCGTGGCGCCGTTGGTCAGGAAGAGGTCGAGAAAGGCGACATGGTCTTCCGCTTCCCGGGCGCCGGCACCGCTGCCAGACCCTTCCAGAATGCGGTCGCGGTAGGACAACATCGAACTGGTCCGGCGTCCCCGGGCCGCGTGACCGAGATCGGGTGCTGGCTCGCGCGGCCGGCAGTACACCCCGACCATCGGTTCGTCGTAGGCGACCTCGACGTCATACTCGTCGAGGTGCGCGACGAAGTTCGTTTCGCCGAACTCGAAAGAACGCACGCGACTCCGCTCGGGGACGCGCGTCAGCTCCCTCGCGTCGAGCACAGCGACACGGCACCCTGCCTCCTCGAGCCGGGAACGACATTCCGCCACCATCGCCGAGTCCTCGTCGGCCAGCCAGATTTCCGGCACGCCGTAGCGGACCTTGCCGAGGAACTGCTGGGCGGTGAGGCCCAGCCAGGCACCGCCGCGCTCGGCGTCCACGGCACCGTGGGGTGGGTTGGCGATCAGCAGGCTGTAGCTGGTCATCCCTGACTGGGGCTCGGGCGCGGTCCCAGGTGGGCGGCATGCCGGCGCCGGCCGTCAGACCTTCATCGTGCGGCGGTGGTCGGCACCGACTTGCCCCTGACGGCAGGTCGCGGTCGTCATGAAGCCGGCCGAGTGCCGAGACTGGACGTCGAGCGCGTCTGCCAACGTCGCACCGCATGCCGCGTCCGCACACGCGCGGATCGCTTTCCGCGCCTCCGTCACGTTTGGCGAGCCGGCGGGTCCGAGGCCGGGCACATCGGGCGGGAGTGCCGGGAGCACACCGGTCGCAAAGTCGCGCCTCTCGATGTGGTGGTCACAGTCTGCGACCAGGCACCAAGCCGTCCTGAGCATGGCCTCGAGCGAACCGGCCGCGTCAACGAGCCAACCGACCGCGTCACCTGCCTTGACGGGCCTACCACCGAGAAGGAGGGCGAGCACCCGGGGCCGGTCGGCTTCGGCTGCCTTCCGAATCGGCCAGTGACATCCCTCCATGCCCGGGACCACCGGGAGGGTCACTTCCGGGAATCCGAGCGCGGCGTCCTCCGTTGCGACGAGGTAATCGCAGTGCAACAGGAGCTCGAGCATACCGCCCAGGCATCGCTTTCCGCCCACGAACCCGACGGATAGGGCAAAGTCGTCGGCAAAACGACGTGCCGTTCTCGACCAGGTATTGGAGATGCGGAATCCTTCCGCTTCATCGGTCAGCGCAGGGTAGAACTCGGCCGTGTCGGCGCCCACGAGCTGGGTGGCGAGATGGAAGTCGTGCGAAACGATCAGGCGATCGATGCCCTCACCGCGTAGCCAGTCGAGTGCACGGTTCAATTCCGCGTCGACATCGCCGTTGTACGCTTCGCGACCCAGGGTCACGACGCCGACCCGGCCGTCGTGCTCCGCGTTGACATAGAGTTGTTGCCACTCCGGCGTGTCGAGGCGATCGAGCACTTCCCGGTGCCACGCGCTTTCCGTGGCCGGTGGAAAGAGGTAATGAAATCGCTCGACCGTCGCCCGGATGCGATCGGGGCCTTGGGTCCGCATGACAGCGGGGAGCCCGCGGCGCAGCTGCGCGCACAGCTCACCGATCACGTTGAGCTGTGCGAGGTGGCTGCGCTGCTCGTGGAGCATGAGCGCCGTCATCTGGAACAAGGGGCCCAAGAGCCAGGCGGCGAAATCGTCTTCACCGTCGCCGTCGAGCGACCAATCCACGAGCGGTCTGAAGTGGTCGGGCGGGTACCAGTTCCGACCCGTGTCCTTCCGCTCGACCAGCTCAGCCGCTGGTGTGAAGAGACCGCCGTACTGTTCGCCCAAATGGTGAAGGCACGACCACGTGAGGAAGTTTGCACCCTTCGCGCCGATCGCGTCGTGGGCGCGGAACGGGTTCGCGCCCAGCAACCGCCGAGCGTATTTGTCGATCTTCCAATACGGCATGTTCCGCGCGTGGTGATAGCGAATCGCAGAGAGCGTCAGGCCGCAGAAGAGCACATCGAGAACGAACGACCAATGATCGCTGACCGTCATCGGAATCAGGCCCAACGACCAGAGGAGGTGGGTCACCGCGGACGGCTCTGGCTCGACCACCTCGTAGACCTTGTTGATCTCGTGCGGGAACGCGGGGTGGGCAATCCCGACGCCGAGCTCCGCGGCGGGGAATCCGGACGTGACCGACCGGATCTCGATGCGCGGGAACGCTTCTCGAAACACCTGATAGTGTGCGCGCTTGAGCTCCAACACCTCTGGGATCGCTTCGAGCAAGAACCGGGGATGGAGCCGCGAGAGCTCGGGTGGGAGCCGCTGCCCGTCGTAGGTGAGCCGAACGATGCTTCCCATGATCTCGTCAGCACGCGCGTTGCCGAACGAGCGGACGAGGCCGGGATACTGCCGCCCCAGGCCGTCGGGGGCACCAGCCACGTCGAGCGCCACGATGGGCACTCCAAACGGCTGCAGTCTGGCGCCGAGCTGCATCGCCTTCCCGGCGCCCACGATCCCGCCGGCACCCGAGATGACCATTGCTCCGCGGTCGCCGCGCCCGAACACACGGTCCACCATGTCGTGCGCCTCGGCTGGGAGCTGGCCGCGGCGGAAGAGCTCGAGTACGGACCCGAGACCGAGCGTCTCGAGTGTCGGTTGTCTCAACGTCGTGGTGGTCGTCGCGGCCGTCGTCATCACTCCTCCTCACGCCACGTGGAAGATGGCGGCAATGCCGATGTCGCCGGCGGCGCATCCGAACACGAGCACATTGCCCCCGCCCAGATCCACCGCTTCTTCCAGGGCCTCGATCACGATGCGGGTCAGCGTCGGGCCTTGGGGATGGCCCCAGACGAGAGAACAGCCGGTGGTGTTCATCTTGTGCCAATCGTAGTCCAACATTCGGGCGAACAGGGCGTCGTTCACCGCGAACGGGTTGTGGTTCTTGACGACTGCCATGTCGTCCATGGTGAGCCCGAGGCGCCCGAGCAGCTCTTGCACGGCGAGGGAAGGAGCTTCGGGCATCAGCGCGGGGTGCGCCCGTACCTCGGTCTTGCCGACGATCGTGATGTCGATTTCCGGTCGCGCGCTCAAGCTGGCCACCCGGTCCTTGTTCGTCACCAGGAGGCATGCCATCCCATCTGATGCGTGCGTCTGAGTCCCCGACGTGACGCAGGTGTCCAACTCGCTCATCGCACGCAGCCCATCGGCGGTGAGTGGGCGGACGCCGAGATCGTCGTCGATCCGACCGAGCGAACGACCTTGCACGTTCAGGAGGTCGAGCGGGACCAGAACGCGGTCGAGAAACCCCGATGCCTTCGCGTCGAAGTATTGCTGGTAGCGCACGAGCGTCAGCTCGTCCACCTCACGTCGGTCGAGCCGGTGTTTGCGGGCCGCGTGCCCCGCCGTGGCGATCATCGCCTCCCCCGTCGCGGGGTCGAACCCGAAGTTGTCCCACACGTCGGCGAGCGGGACGGTGCGCTGGTGGGCACGCCGTTCGGGGAACACGCCCACGGGTGAGTCGCTGGTCCGGTCGAACGTGAGGACTCCGACGACATCGTTCGAGCCGGTCTCGACCTCGGTGGCCGCCAGCAGCGTGGCTTGAAGCCCCGTGGCGCAGGCTTGCTCGACATGGTAGCCCGGAATCCGGTGGCCGACGCAGCTCGCCACGAGTGGCGCGTTCCAAAATTTCCAGTGCCACGGAATGGTCGACCCGATCACGAGGTAGTCCAGCTCGGTCGTCCGCACGTTTCGGAGCCCGAGGATGCGGCTCATCGATTCGCCGGCGAATTGTCCGATGTTGACTTCGGCGAGCGCTGACGTTTGCCAGGCGGGGAAGTAGCTGCTGCCCCAGGTGCCGTAGGGGATTCTGGCCTTGGAGAACATTCGAGCAGGCCTCCCTCGATGGTCGAGATTGGGACGGCGCTGTGGCCTCGAGAGCACGAGGCGCTGAGCACGGCCGTTCGCGAAATGTAATGTCTTGGGGATCGAAGGGCGTTGGGTGTCGGCGTGCTATCCAGACGGCGGCATCGGGGGTAGCGTTGACTCTCGAGAACGGGTCGCCGCCGCGCCAGGCGGCGACGGACCCCGTGGATGAATCCGGAGGTAGGAATGCTGCGCCGTCACACGTCGCCCATCGCCATCCTCGCGATCCTCACTCTTGCCTCGACCTCCTGGGCGCAGGAGCAGTCCGAGGACTCTGCCAAGTGGACGGTCGACCTCTCCCTCGGGCCAGCGGATACGCTCCAGTTCGAGACGTCTGAAGGCACCTGGATGAACGTCGACGTGAGCCCCGACGGCCGAACGATCGTCTTCGATTTGTTGGGCGATATCTACACGATGCCGATCGGAGGTGGCCGAGCCACTCGGATCACGATGGGTGCCGCCTTCGACATGCAGCCCCGGTTCAGTCCGGACGGCTCGAAGATCGCGTTCATCAGTGACCGGTCGGGTCTCAACAACGTCTGGGTCATGCCGCCAGACGGCACCGATCCGAAGCAGGTCTCGAAGGAGTCGAGTCGGGACGTGAACAGTCCCGCTTGGTCGCCCGACGGCCAATACATCTTCGTCCGCAAACACTTCGTCGAGCGTCGCTCGCTCGGCGCGGGCGAGGTGTGGATGTACCACGTGAGCGGGGCCAACGGTCTGCAGGTCACCGAGCGGAACGGGTGGCAGAAGGACGCGGGCGAGCCCGCCCTCTCGGCAGACGGGCGCTACCTCTACTACAGCAAGGACGTCACACCGGGGCAGACGTTCCAGTACAACAAGGATCCCTACGGAACGATCTACGCGATCGTCCGCCGCGATCTCCACGACGGGAGCGAGCGCACGCTGGTGCGCCGGGCGGGTGGCTCGATCACGCCCCAGCCGTCACCAGACGGCGCGCAGCTGGCCTTCGTGCGCCGTGTGCGTCTGCAAACCGTGCTGTTCGTACGCGACCTCGAGACCGGCGAAGAATGGCCCCTCTTCGATGGCCTGAGCCGCGATATGCAGGAGGCGTGGGCCATCCATGGCGTCTACACGCAGTACGCCTGGACCCCGGACGGCTCGGCCATCGTCATTTGGGCCAAGGGGAAGATCTGGCGTGTGGACGTGGCGGCCCGCAGCGCCACCGAGATTCCTTTCACCGCCGAAGTCGAGCAGGTGATTCATGAGGCGCTCAGGTTCCCCCAGGAAGTGACCCCCGAGCGTTTCCCGGTGAAGATGCTGCGTGATATCACAACCGCCCCCGACGAGCGGTCGGTGGCCTATTCCGCCCTCGGAACGCTGTACCGCAAGCAGATGCCCGACGGCGCGCCACAACGGGTCACGGGCGACGATCGACTCGAGTTCGATCCCGAGTTCTCTCCCGATGGCCAGTGGCTGGTCTACACGACCTGGACCGATGCCGACAAGGGACGGGTGCGCGTGGTTCGGACCAACGGGCGTGACGGCCGCGATGTGGTGGCAGTTCCAGGACACTACATCGAGCCTTCATTCTCTCCCGACGGCCGCTGGATCGTCTATCGCAGCGGGGGAGGCGATTTCACTCGCGGGCCGACACATGGCGAACACCGAGGCATCTTCGTCGTGCCCGTCGACGGCTCGGCGGCTCCTCGTCTCGTCACAGAGAGCGGATCGCAGCCCCTGTTCGATCACACGGGCGAGCGTCTCTTCCTGCGCGGCTTCCGCAACCAGCGAGCGACGCTCTACAGCGTCGATCTCCGCGGCAACGACGAGGTCGTCCACTTCCAGTCGAGCAACGCCACCGACATGGTCCCCTCGCCCGATGGGCAATGGCTCGCCTTCGTGGAGCGGTATCGGGTGTTCGTGGCGACGTTCCCGCGCTCGGGCCGGCCCATCACGATCGGACCGGACGCGCGGAGCCACCCAGTGACCCGCGTCTCGAAAAACGCGGGGACCTATCTCCACTGGTCGGCCGACAGCCGTCAGCTCCACTGGACGCTGGGGCCGGAGTATTTCTCGCGCGACCTGACGAGCACCTTTCCATTCGTGGCGGGCGGCGCAGAAGAAGCCGACGAGCCACAGGCCGAAGGCGACGGTACCCAGATCGGTTTCACGGCTGCATCGGACATCCCGACGGGCACCGTGGCGTTCGTAGGAGCCCGCGTGGTGACCCTCGCCGGCGGAGCGGGCGAAGTGATCGAAAACGGCACGGTCGTCGTTCGGGGGAATCGCATCACGGCCGTCGGGCAGGCCGACCGCGTGCAGGTGCCGTCCGAGGCGCACCAGGTGGACGCACGGGGCAAGACGATCATTCCCGGGCTGATCGATGTCCACGCGCACGTGGGGGGAGAGGGCAGTGGTATCCTCGCACAGGCGAGCTGGCCCCTCATGGCGAATGTGGCCTACGGCGTGACCACCTCGCACGATCCGTCGAACAACACCACGACGGTGTTCACGAACTCCGAGATGATCCGGGCCGGGCTCAAACTCGGGCCGCGTCTCTTCTCGACAGGCACGATTCTCTATGGCGCCGAGACGCCGTTCAAGGCCGTGGTGAGCTCGTACGACGATGCGGTGGCGCACCTCAGTCGCATGAAGGCCGTGGGTGCATTCAGCGTGAAGAGCTACAACCAGCGGCGTCGTGACGCGCGCCAATGGATCGTGAAAGCGGCGCGCGAGCTCGAGATGATGGTCGTGCCCGAGGGCGGATCGCTCGTCTATCAGAACATGACGATGGTGACCGATGGTCACACGGGTGTCGAGCACTCGCTCCCGGTCCCCGACGTGCACGATGACCTCGCGCGGTTCTTTGGCGCGAGCGGCACAGGATACACGCCGACCTTGGTCGTCGGCTACGGCGGGCTGTCGGGAGAGTTCTATTGGTATGAACGGACCGACGTGTGGGCGAAGGATCACCTGCTCACCTTCGTGCCGCGAGATGTCGTCGACTCGCGGTCGCGGCGGCGGCTCAATGCTGCCGGCGACGATGACTTTAACCACGTCCTGATCGCGCGTGGCGCCAAGGCGATCGCCGACGCGGGTGGGAGCGTGCAGCTTGGTGCGCACGGACAGCTTCAAGGGCTGGGCGCGCATTGGGAGCTCTGGATGTTCGTCCAGGGTGGGATGACGCCGCTCGAGGCGCTCCGCGCCGCCACCATCGACGGCGCGTGGTATCTGGGGCTCGATCGTGACCTTGGCACCATCGAGGAAGGGAAGCTCGCTGACCTCGTCGTGCTCGGCGCGAACCCGCTCGAAGAGATCACGAATACCGAACTGGTGGAGCTCGTGATGCTCAATGGCCGGCTCTACGATGCGAGGACGCTGAACGAGATCGGGAACCACCCGAGCCCGCGTCGACCCCTCTATTGGGAACGGGGGCCGGGGAGCTAGCCCGGTGGGAGCGGGGGCCGGGGAGCGACTCGCTGGGTGACCCTACCGCTCCCGGCGGGGAACCGGCTAGATTCGGGGCCCGCTCTCGTAGCCTGGCGTCGCCCTGCTTCTGGGTGCGGGGAAGGAGAAACCGTGGCCAAACAGTACGTTTCAAATCGAGACGAGTCGATACGGATCTTCCAGAGCGACACGCTGGAGTGGTTGACGCGCGTTCATCCTGCGGTGCCGCACGCGATCTATCTGCCTGTCATCGTGTTGTCGCTGTGGGGGAGCCATGCAGCTGGGCTCTCACTGACTCGGATGGGGCTGGCTTTCGCGGCCGGGCTCCTGCTGTGGACGCTGGTGGAGTATGTCATTCACCGGTTCATGTTTCACGCCGCTCCCGAGCTCGAAACGGAAGTCCAGCGGATCGTCAACGAGGTCCCCCTCGGCACGCCGGTCTTCTCGCGGCTGCGCTCGTGGAAGCAGCGACATTACTTCCTCGCCCACGGGGTGCATCACGATTTCCCGAGCGATGCACGGCGCCTCGTGATGCCGCCCGTCACGAGCGTGCCGCTGGCCATCGTCTTCTTCTTGCTGTTCCGTCTCGCATTCGGGGCAGCCTTCGGCCCAGCGTCGTTCGCGGGGTTCGTGCTGGGCTACCTCGCGTACGACACGATCCACTTTCTGGTGCATCACACCACGCCCCGCAGCCGGGTGCTCCTCTATCTCAAGAAGAAGCACTACCGCCACCACTATGGGGATTCGCTGAGGGACTACGGTGTGAGCACGCCGCTTTGGGACTTCCTGTTCGGAACTGCAGGACGGGGCCGCCGGGCCTCACGCCCCGCCGAGACGCACTGAGCGGTCAGCTGAACGCGAGTCGTCGACGGCGTCCGGGCTGGCGCGTTGCCGGACCGGCGGTGCTGTTGACCGCCGTTGCCCTGTTGAGTGCTGGCGCGGTGCATGGGCAGCAGATGTTCGGCGGGCTCGTCGTAGGCGGCACGTTCACCGACATGAATGGTGGCGGGTTCAACACCGGAAGCCGCTGGGGCGCGACGATCGGCATGGTGGTCGGGCGACGCCAATTCGAGCGCCTGGCCGTGATGATCGAACCCGCCTGGGTTCAGAAGGGCGGGAAAGGTGTGGCGCGCTTCGATTACATCGAAATCCCGCTCTTGCTCGGTGGATCGCTGCCAACTCCGAGGGCAATAGGGGTGCTCCTCTATTCAGGCGTGAGCTTTGGCGTGCCCGTGGGGTGCAGTTCGGAATCGATCCTGATCAGATGCGGCAACAAGAGTGGCACCGAGTGGTCGTGGCCCTTCGGCCTGCAACTCGGCCGCCCGATCGGGAGGGGAGCGGGGACCGCGATCGACGTCCGATACTCCCTCGGTTTGACGGAGGCGTTCAAGGGGCAGGGCGTCAAGAATCGTGGATGGTCGTTCCGCCTCGTGACGACGTTCCCACTTGGCGGCCGGCGTCGATAGGAAGACATCTCCAGGAGGCATGACGATGAAGGGCAGGTTGGTTTTTGGGCTGGCGACGCTGGGTCTGATCGCGACGGCTCCTGCGATCGGACAGGAGACGTTCGTCGGGATTGGCGGTGGAGCCACGCTCTCGGAGTTCGCGGGTGGTGCGATCGTCAGCCCCGAGTCGCAATGGGGCGCAACCGCCGGCCTCACGTTCGGCGTTCGCAAGTGGGACTACGCGCTGTCGATGGTCGAGGTGAACTGGATCCAGCGTGGCGGCAAGATCGCCGGCGAAGAGACTCGGGTCGACTACCTCGAGATCCCCTTCCTGATCGGCGGCTCCACGCCGGCGGACTACGGCTTCAGCGGACGCGTCTTCACGGGGTTGACCATCGCGTTCCCCGTGAGTTGCTCCGCCCCGGTGGAGAGCACCTGTGATGGCAAGAGGAGTCCGATCGTCAGCTGGCCGTTGGGTGGGCAGATTGGGCGATCGGCCGGGCCGGGCCGATTCATCGGTGTGGAAGCCCGCTACTTCGTGGGGCTCTCCGATACGTTCCAGGGCAGCTTCTTCCACGACCGTGGCTGGCAGTTTCGAGGTATCGTGACCTTTCCTGTTGGTGGCAGTCGCTAGACGTGTCAGGGACCTTTTCGGAGCGGCCCGGTGAGCCTCGCTGTTCACCGGGCCGCGTTGTAATCCAGGCGTGATGACACCTGGGACAGCCACCCGGGCGACGGTGTCGCTGATTCGCGACGAGCCGGCTGCGCTGGTGCTGCGGC
>JBDHCY010000149.1:0-9175 GCA_039591795.1 Gemmatimonadota bacterium
TCGTAGAACTCCGGCCAAGCGTAGTTCGCCGGCTTGACGTTCATCGCATGGTTGTTGTTGAGAAAATGGAACGGGAAGGGAAGCACCCTCCCGGCACGCTGGTAGTCGAGGTTGAGTGTCGCCGCGCGCCCGAAGGCTGAGAGCAGCGAATAGCCCGGGAACGATCCAGGCGTGAGATCGATGAAACGCTTGGTGAGCTCGAACGGGGCCGGCCCCTCATCGCCGTCGAGGCCAAGGACGAAGTTCGCTTGCACGTACGGGATGTGTCGCTGCACGGTATTCAGGTGCTCGGAAACGCGGACCACCTTTTCCATGCCTTGCAGCTTGCCGGTCTTGGATTTGTTCCCCAGGTCGAACCACGACTCGACTCCCGGGAGGATCGCCTTGAAACCGTTCTGGGCCAGGCGCTCGAGGTGTGGCTCTGAGAGGAGCGAGAGACTGCTCTCGGCAACGAAATCGATGCTGCCTCGGGGGACGGCCTCTTCGATGGCTTCGATGTAATCGTTGAAGCGGACACCGAAGTTCGGATCGTGCCAGGCGACGCGAGGGCGCCGAAACTTCCCGAGAAGGAAGCGCAAGTCGTCCTTCATCACATCGAAATCGAGCGGCTGGTAGGGTACGGCCGCGTCGATGCAGAAGCTGCACGTATACGGGCACCCGAGGCTCCCGAGCATTGGCACGATCTTGATCGCGGGGGCCTTCGCGAGAGTCGGCTCGATGAATTTCCACCGTTCCCGGACGCCGGGGAGCTCGGTCGGTTGCGCGGCGGCTTCGAGATGGACGCCCATGGGCCGATGTGGCGTGCCGTCGTCTAACACCTGCTGAATGGTGGCGCGATCCGTGAAGCCGAGCACGTAGTCGAAGTACTGCCGCGCGTCTTCCGGGTAGCAGCGGGCGTGCGGCCCGCCGAGCACCGTGACCGCTCCCTGCGCGCGGAAGAGCGCGCTCAGGGCATAACTGAGCTGCGCCGCCTGCGTGAATGCGCCGATGAAGACGACGTCGAGCGCGTGCGGGAGATCCGGCGGTAACTTCTCGAATCCGGTGTAGCAGATGAACGTGACGTCATGGCCGGCCTCTTCGCACCACACGCCGACCGCCTGCGGCATGATGCTGGCCAGGTTGGCGTGCATGACGCGTGCGTACAGGGCCCGCGTCGGGCCTTTGGTGACGAGATCGATAATGCCAACGCGCAGTGGGCGCAGAGGGGACCTCCTGTAACCACGAAGTATTTCCCGGCGGGCCGGAAAGCGCAAGGACGCGTCCCCGTGCCAGTCCACCAGGAAGGAGCACGCCCACCGCCGGGTCGGCTCCCAGTTGGTTGCTCCATGGGCCGGGGCGCGGAGGCCTGAGGGTGGCGGCGAGCCCTGGACCGCGGTAAACTCGCCCCGTTTTCCTCAGTCACGACGAACCCACGACGGAGCTGCACATGATCGGCACAGCGTGCGCGAGGCGTCGAGCGGCGCACATGCTCGTCCTGCTCGCCACCCTTCCTGCGGTCCTCCCGGCTCAGCAGCGCTCGGCCGGCGCGATCGATTCCACCAGGTTCGACGCCCTTCAGTGGCGTTTCATCGGTCCCTATCGGGGCGGCCGATCTGCGGCCGTTGCCGGCGTTCAGGGTGATCGATGGGTGTACTACTTCGGTGCGACCGGAGGCGGCGTCTTCAAGACGGTCGACGGCGGCATGACGTGGGAGCCGGTCACCGACGGCACCATGATGGCTGGCTCGATCGGCGCCATCGCCGTCGCTCCCTCCGACCCGAACGTGGTCTACGTGGGTACCGGTGAGTCACCACCGCGCGGCAACGTCTCCCCCGGGAACGGAATGTGGAAGTCCACCGACGCAGGTCGGGCATGGGCACGCGCTGGTCTCGAGGACGCCGGTCAGATCGCCCGGATCTGGGTACATCCGCAGGACGCCGATGTGGCCTACGCGGCGGTGTTGGGGCACATCTTCGGCCCCAATGAGACGCGCGGTATCTACCGAACGCGCGACGGGGGTGCCACGTGGGAGCGGGTGCTGTACCGCGACGAGCACACCGGCGCGATCGATCTGGCCGTAGACGCCACGAACCCCCGCATCATGTACGCGGCGCTCTGGCAAGTCCGCCGGTCTCCGTGGAGCCTCGAGAGCGGCGGACCCGGAGGCGGTCTTTTCAAGAGCACCGACGGTGGGACGACCTGGGCAGAGATCACCGGCAACGACGGACTGCCGGAAGGGACGATCGGGAAGATCGGCGTCACCGTTTCGCCAGCAGACCCCGATCGGGTGTGGGCCATCGTCGAGGCCGAAGAGGGGGGCGTCTTTCGGTCTGATGACGGCGGGAGCTCCTGGCGGCGTTTGAACCAAGATCGATCGCTCCGGCAGCGCGCGTGGTACTACACGCATATCCATGCCGATCCGAAGGATGCGGAGACCGTGTACGTCATGAATACCGGGTTGTACCGGTCGGTCGACGGTGGCCGCACCTATTCACCGATCCGGGTGCCGCACGGGGACAACCATGCGCTCTGGATCGCGCCGGAGGACCCCGAGCGAATCATCAACGGAAACGATGGCGGTGCGAACGTCAGTCACAACGGCGGGCGCACGTGGACTCGGCAAGACAATCAACCGACAGCGCAGATGTATCACGCCTTCGCAACCGAGGACTTTCACTACAAGGTGTGCGGCGGCCAGCAGGACAACTCGACGATCTGTGTGCCGAGCCGAAGCGACGCCTCCCGAATCTCGACCAGCGAGTACCACCGCGTCGGCGGTTGCGAGTCCGGATATATCGCCGTGCGGCCCGACTCGACCAACATCTCATACGCCGGGTGTTATGGCGGTTCGCTGGACCGATTCGACCTCGCCACCGGGCAAGAACGCAGCATTCATGTGTGGCCCGACAATCCCATGGGTTGGGGCGCGGAGGAACTCACGTACCGCTTCCAGTGGACGTTCCCCATCATTCTCTCGCCGCACGATCCGAACGTGTTGTACGTCACCTCGCAGCACGTGCATCGGACCACCAACGGCGGCCAGAGCTGGGAGACAGTGAGCGGCGATCTCACGCGGAACGACAAGTCGAAACAGGGCGCCTCCGGTGGCCCCATCACCAAAGACAACACGAGCGTCGAGTACTACAATACGATCTTCACGCTGGCGCCGTCCCGGCTCGATGCGAGCGTGATCTGGGCTGGGTCCGACGACGGGCTCGTCCACGTCTCGCGCGACGGCGGGGCGACCTGGTCGAATGTCACGCCGGGGGATTTGCCCGATTGGGCGATGATCTCGATCATCGACGCGTCACCGCACGAACCGGGGGCAGCCTACCTTGCGGCCACGCGGTACAAGCTCGACGATTTCGCTCCCTATCTGTACAAGACGACCGATTTCGGGAGGACGTGGAGGAAGATCGTCACCGGAATCCCCGGTGACCACTTCACGCGTGTCATACGCGAAGATCCTGATCGGCGCGGACTGCTCTACTCTGGTGGGGAGTTCGGCGTGTACGTGTCGTTGGACGACGGTGCGCGGTGGCAGTCGCTACGCCTGAATCTGCCAGTCGCGCCCACCCACGACCTCATCGTCCACCGAGGCGATCTCGTGGCCGGCACCCACGGCCGCGGCTTCTGGGTCCTCGATGACGTGTCGCTGTTCCATCAGCTCACGGCCGACGTCGCCGCCAAGCCGCGGCACCTCTTCGCGCCACGGAACCCGTTGCGACGGACTGCAAGTGGCAGCGCTGTCGGTGCCGGCTCGTCGGTGTCCGGCCCGCCCAATGGGGTCGTCGTCCGATACTACTTCGGGGAGAAGCCGACGGGCGAGGTGAAGCTCGAGTTCCTCGAGGAAGACGGTGACCTCATCCGGTCGTTCTCCAGCCGTGGTGGTGGGGGGGCCGCGCCCGCGGGGCCATTCGCCTTCTTTGGCGGCGGCGGATCGAGCCGTGTCAGCGCCGACGCAGGCACGAATCAATTCACCTTCAACATGCGCTACCCCGGCGCGAGCCGATTCGAGGGCCTGATCATGTGGGCAGCGGGCACTCAGGGTCCGCTCGCGCCGCCGGGCACCTATCGGGTGCGCCTGACAGCGGGCGACTGGTCGGAGGAGCAGACGTTCCGCTTCGTCAAGGACCCGCGCACGCTCGCGACGGCATCCGATCTTCAGGCACAGTTCGACTTTCTGATCGCGATCCGCGACCGTACCTCGGAGGCCAACGACGCCGTCGGGCGCATTCGGCGCATCAAGAGCCAGCTCGGCGACGTCGAAAAACGTGTCGCCGGTCACGCACAAGCCGACACGATTACGACACGCGCCAAAGCCATCACCGCTGCGCTCAGCGAGGTCGAGGCTGAGATCTACCAGGTGCGCAACCGGAGCCGCCAAGATCCGCTCAACTTCCCGATTAAGCTGAACAACAAGATCGCCGCACTGGCAGGAAGCGTGGCGAACGGTGACGCGCGCCCCACCGACCAGTCGCGCGCCCTGTTCGAGGAGCTATCGGCAGCGCTCGGCAGCCACCTCGATCGCCTCGCGACGATCATCGAGACCGAGGTGCCCGAGTTCAACCAGCTCGTCCGAGGGGCCGACGTGCCTGCGCTCCTCGTGACCGACGACGAAGCGCCCCGGGGCAGACGTTGAGCCGGGGCCTGGTTCGTGGGTAACTTGTTATCATGAGCCAAGAGTTACCGAGCACGGGCACAGGGCGCATCCTCGACGACGAGCGGATGGAATTTGCCCTGGGCCCGTCGCTTGCCGTTGATGCGCCGATGATCTTCACCTCGTGTGCCGAAGCGGCTGGATACCCGGTTGCCGATGCGGTCCTCGCCGTGCCGGGCATCGTCGAGGCGACACTCTCGCCCGGCAACGTCACGGTGCGAAAGGCGCGGGATCAGTCGTGGGCCGAACTCGAGCCGGCGCTCCGGTATGCCGTCGCGACGGCCGTGGCGGGGAGCGAGGGCACGGGGAGCGAGCCGCGTGTCGAGCCCACCGACGACGACGATCTCATCTACGAACAAGTCTCGGCTCTGTTCCGAAGCGAGATCAACCCAGCGGTCGCGCGCCACGGCGGCCAGATCGACCTGATCGACGTGCAGGAGCGCACCGTCGTGCTTCGGATGCAAGGAGGCTGTCAGGGGTGTGGCATGGCAACCGTCACGCTGCGCCAAGGGATCGAGGCGCAGCTCCGGCGGGCCATCCCGAGCGTCGCCGGCGTCCGCGACATCACCGATCACGCGGGTGGCCGTAACCCCTACTTCCAAGCCTCGACCAAGTAGTCCCATGGCGGGCGCTCGTCCCCGCCTCCTGCTTCTCCTCCCGAGCACCACCTACCGAGCCGGGGCGTTCGTCGAGGCAGCGCGGCAGCTGGACCTCGAGTTGACGGTCGCCTCCGAGCGCACAGGAGTGCTGGCTGATCGAGAGCCGGCGAACCTCTTACAGCTCGACCTGGGTCACCCCTCGCGCGCCGCCGCCGAGACCATGGCGTTCGCCCAGAGGCATCCGGTGGCCGCAGTGTTCGGGGTGGACGATGACACGGCCGTGGCAGCTGCTGCTATCGCCGACGCTCTGGACTTGCCGCACGCTCCACAGCGGGCGCTCGAGGCAGCGCGCGACAAGCTCCGGCAGCGCGTGATGCTCCACACGGCCGGGGTGCCGGTGCCGGGTTTCGCCGACCATCCGATCGAGGGCGACGTGGAGGCCGCGAGCCGCATCGCGCCATTCCCATGCGTCCTCAAGCCACTGGTCCTTTCAGCGAGCCGTGGAGTGATCCGCGCCGATTCGCCGACGGAGTTCCGCGAGGCACATGCCCGCCTGTCACGGATCGTGGCCGATGCAGACGTGGCTAGGCACGGCGAGGCCGCACGGCGCTACCTGGTCGAGGCGTTCGTGCCTGGGCCCGAGTTCGCGCTCGAGGGGCTGATGGTGGACGGACGGCTCCACACGCTCGCGCTCTTCGACAAGCCAGATGCTCTCGACGGCCCGTTCTTCGAGGAAACCATCTACGTCACGCCCTCACGGCTCCCCACGGAGGTGCAACGAGATCTGGTCGCATGCGCCGAAGCCGCGGCTCGGGCGATCGGACTGCTCCGTGGCCCCGTGCACGTCGAGCTCCGACACAACTCGCGCGGACCGTGGTTGATCGAGCTCGCCGGCCGGCCGATCGGCGGGCGGTGCGGACAGGTGCTCCGCTTCGGAGCGCAAGCCGCGTCGCTGGAGGCGGTGCTGCTGGGGCACGCGGTGGGACGGGTCCCGCCGGTGCCCGGACGCGAGGCGCTGGCGGCCGGGGTGCTCATGATTCCGATCCCTCGGGCTGGCATCTTTTCCGAGATCCGGGGTGCCTCCCGTGCTGCCTCCGTGGAGGGGATTGCCGGCATCGAGGTCACAGCCGTGCCCGGGCGACGCCTTGTGCCGCTCCCCGAGGGGTCACAATATCTGGGCTTCGTATTCGCGCGCGGAGCTACGCCTCAGAGAGTGGAGCAGGCACTGCGCGGCGCCCAGGAGGCGCTGGAAGTGGTGATCGAACCGGAGGAGTGATGCGGAAGCGAACGATGGGTCTGGCCCTGCTCACGTGCACCGTGGCTATGGGGTGTGGCGGCGAACCGCCTGGGGAGCCGATTCGAGTCCAGATCGCCGAGCCTGCCGAGGGTGCCGACCTCGCAGGAACCTCCGTGCGAGTGACGTTGACGTCGAGCGGGATCGTCGTCGGGCCGGCAGGGCAGGACTCGACCGTGGCACACCATCATCTGTTTCTGGATCGAGATCCGACCCCGCCCGGCCAGCCCATCCCGGCGGGCGAGGTGGGCATCGCCCACCTCGGGCAGGGTCAGTCGGAGCATACGTTCGAGGAGGTCGCCCCGGGCGAGCATCGCCTGATCGCCGTGCTCGCCGATTGGGTGCACGTGCCGCTGGTCCCAATGGTCGCCGACACGGTGCAGTTCACCGTGCGGGCACCGTAGCGCGTCCGCCGACGCCACGTGCTGCTCCTCGATCCGGAGGCCCATCCGGTCGTCGCGCACCGCGGCGCATCGGGGACCTTCCCCGAGAACACGTTGCTCGCCTTTGCCGAAGGGCTGCGGGCGGGCGCGCATGCGCTGGAGTTCGATATTCGCCTCTCCGCCGACGGTGTGCCGGTCGTGATCCACGATGCGTCCGTCGACCGCACGACCAACGGCACCGGACCGGTCGAGAGCATGTCGCTCGCCGCCCTGCACGAGCTCGACGCCGGCCGTGGCGAACGCGTGCCCACGATGGCCCACGTCCTCGAGGCCTTTCCCGACACTCCCTGTGTCATCGAGATCAAAGAGACGCGGGCAGCGCTGGCCACGCGCTCTGTACTCGAGCAGTTCGGCTGCGCGCCACGAGTCCTCGTCGGTTCGTTCGAGAGAGATGCACTGCGGCCGTTTCGGCGGCCGCCGTGGCACCGAGCGGCCACGCGGAACGAAACAGCGCTCTCGTGGGGATTGTCGAGGGTGGGTGTTGCTCCGTGGGGCCGTTCGTATGAGGCCTTCACACTCCCCGAGTTCTACGGGCGCCTCCATCTCCTCGATGCTCGCTTCGTGCGGAGGGCGCGCCGGTCGGGCACGCCGGTCCACGTGTGGACCGTGGACGATCCGGGCCACGCCGCGCGGCTGACCGAGCTCGGCGTCAACGGGATCATTACGAACTGGCCCGGCCGCATGGTGCAGCGCGCCACCTGAGTCACGCGGCAGGTCTGGACAAGGATTCGTCCCTTCCCCCTCCCGCTGCGGGCGCCCGGTGGCGTAGTTTTGATCATGGTTCGCGATCTTCTCAAACGGCCGCTTCAAAGCCTCCGTGTCTCGGTCACCGACCGCTGCAACTTGCGGTGTCGCTACTGCATGCCGCTGGAGGAATACGCGTGGTTGCCACGCAGCTCGATCCTCACCTTCGAGGAGACCGAGCGGCTGGTGGGCGTGTTCGTGAGGCTCGGTGTGCACAAGGTTCGACTCACCGGGGGCGAGCCTCTCCTGAGACGCGACATCGAGGAGCTGATTCGCCAGATCGCGGCAGTGCCGGGCATTCGGGATTTGGCCCTCACCACGAACGGAGTACTTCTAGCGCGCCACGTTGACGGGTTGCGTGAGGCGGGGCTCGGGCGGATCACCGTGAGCCTCGATACGCTCCGGCCCGAGCGCTTCGAGAACTTTGCCCGGAGCGCGCGGCACGAGGACGTCGTCGAGGGGATTCAGGCGGCGCGCGCGGCGGGTTTCCGCCGTCTCAAGATCAACACGGTCGTCATCCGAGACTATAACGACGACGAGCTCACCGAGCTGATCGAGTTCGCGCGCGCGCAGGACGCGGAGGTACGCCTGATCGAGTACATGGATGTGGGCGGCGCGACCGACTGGTCGTCGGAACAGGTCGTTGGCCGCGACGAGATCCTCGCGGTGCTCGCACGCCGGTACGGCGCTGTCAGCCCGCTGCCCACCGACGATCCGACCGCCCCGGCCGAACGGTTCGTCTTGCCCGATGGCCTCACCTTCGGGGTGATCGCTTCGACCACTGCGCCATTCTGCCGCACCTGCGACCGAGCACGACTCACTGCCGACGGCCTCTGGTTTCTCTGCCTCTACGCTGCAGACGGAATCGACCTCAGGGCCATGCTTCGTGACGGCGTGTCTGACGACGAGATCGCGACGGCAATCGCGGCGCGCTGGGAGCGTCGCGCGGACCGAGGCGCTGAAGACCGCGCAACGGTTGCCAACCGGGGAGCGCTCTACTCGATCGAGTCACTTCGGCACGACCCGCACCGCGAAATGCACACGCGGGGCGGCTGAGCAGCCTTCCCTAGGAAGAGTTTCTCGCGACCGGGGTCAGGGTGGGAGAATGAGAGCGGTGTAGACGAGCGGAGAGCCGCTCAGACCGTCGCCCTCCGCGATAGCGGAATCGGGGATACCAGTGACTTCCGAGCCGAGGGTCCAGAACACCTGAGTCAACCCAATCGAGTCGCTCACGGCCTCAATCGAGGAGAGGTGCCCCGAGCCCCGAATGATGGAGTAGCGCACTGTAAACCCCACCACGGCATTCCCGAACAGATCCGATACACGAGCCACGAGCGGGGTCGCTAGCGTCTGATTGGGGAAGCCTGCTTGGTCGAATCCCACGACCCGGTTGAGCACCGCCGCCGGCCCGGCCCGGCCTTCTGCAACGAATTCGTAGGACACCTCAGGAGGCCCC
>JBDHCY010000150.1:0-9138 GCA_039591795.1 Gemmatimonadota bacterium
CACGAGCATCTCGGTCAGTCGATCGCCTACGCGAGAACGAACGGAGTGAAACCACCCTGGAGTCGGTGACGCGTCACCGCACGGGCAGACCGTGCCCGCCTCACTGACCGCCCCGCCGGGCCTCACTGCGTGAGGCCCGGCGGGCGTCTCGCCTAGCTATCTTCTCTTTTCTCTATCAACCCGCCTGGCCCGTACGTCGGGCTGCGGCGAAGGAAGGTGTCGTGTGAAATACGGAATCGCTTTTCTGGCCGTTGCCGCCGTGGCCTTGAGTGGATGCCAGAGTGCGGAGACGCCGACACTGGCGACAGATGCGGACAGCGCGAGTTATGCCCTCGGCATGAGTCTGGGCTCGTCGCTGGAGCCGGCCAAGAACCACGTAGAGCTGTCCATCGTCATCCGGGGCCTCGAGGATGCAGTGGCAGGCAACGCCGCGATGAGCGAGACCGACGCCCGTCGAGTCGTTCGTGCGCTCGCCCAACGGGTGCAAGAGGACGAGATGCAGCGGCAGTCGGCGCAGTCCGAGACCAACGTGCAGGACGGCACGAAATACCGCGAGGAGAACGGCGAGCGCCAAGGCGTCCAGACGACGGCGAGCGGCCTGCAGTACGAGGTGCTGACCGAAGGGAATGGTCCAAAGCCGGCTGCCACCGCCAGGGTCACCGTTCACTACCGGGGGACGTTGATCGACGGTACGGAGTTTGACACCTCGATCGGTGGAGACCCGGCCACGTTTGCGCTCGATCGCGTGATTCCCGGTTGGACCGAGGGTGTCCAGCTGATGTCGGTCGGCAGCAAGTATCGGTTCGTCCTTCCTCCAGAGCTCGGCTATGGTGAGCGCGGCTCACCGCCGGACATCGGGCCAAACTCAACGTTGGTATTCGAAGTGGAGCTCATCGGGTTCGAATAGCGCCGCACATGAGCAGGACGATCAGTCGTGCGTGCCCTGACCACGGTAGCGCTAAGCTGATCATCGAACCCCCCGGCAGGTGGCAGGCACTGATCCCCTCTGGACGCCACCGCCGGGGGGCGGCACTATCCGGGGCCGGCCATCCGGAGTCGCCATGCATACCGCGTCCGCAGTCTTGGTTGCCCTTTCGCTCTCCGCGATCCCGCTTGTTGCGCAGACCGTCGCCCTTGTGGGCGGCACGCTGATCGATGGGTTCGGAGGCCCCCCGATCCCGAACAGCGTCGTGGTCATCGAGGGGGAGCGGATCGCGCAGGTGGGGCGGCTTGGCGAGATCGCGGTACCAGCAGGCGCCGAGGTGGTTTCCACAGAGGGGATGACTGTGCTTCCCGGTCTGTGGGACATGCACGTCCACCTCATGATCGTCGGCCACACCGACTACACCCACTGGGATTCGACCTACGTCTCCCGCTTCGAGTCCGTGATCATGCCCGCAGCGGCCAGGCAGCTCCTCCTCGCCGGCGTGACGAGCGCACGCGATCTAGGTGGGCCGCTCGAAGCATCGCTTGCCGTGCGCGACGCCATCGATGCAGGGCAGATTCCGGGTCCCACGCTCTACGTTTCCGGACCGTTCGTTCAACACGAGCCGTATCCGGGAACCGAATTCTTTCGCTGGGGGGTAGCGGGCGAGCGGGACGCGCGGGCGAAGGTTGGGCGGCTCGCCGACGCGGGCGTCGACGTCATCAAGCTGATTGACCAAGATCAAATGACGATAGAGGAGGTTCACGCCGTGGTCGACGAGGCGCATCGGCGTGGTCTTTCGGTCGTTGCGCACAGCCACCGGCCTGAGGAAATTCGGCGTGGTCTCGCCGCAGGGGTCGACAACTTCGAGCATACGGGGCTCCAGACTGCCCCGGAGTATCCCCCAGATGTCATCATGATGCTCCGTGAGCGCACTGCGCAGGGAAACCGCGGTCCGTTGTTTTGGACGCCTACCGTGAGTCCGCTCTACAACTACGAGTACATCCGCGACAACCCCGAGTGGTTGGACGACCCTTCGTGGACCCTTGGCTTGCCCGACGACGTCGTCGCCGACATCCGCCAGTCTCTCGTGCACTGGGATCGGCTCCCCTACTTCCAGATGACGCCGCAACGCCGCCCGACGCTCGCCCGGAAGTTCGGCCAGCTGCAGGAGGCTGGCGTCATCCTGCTGGTCGGCACTGACTCCGGCATCCCCGGCAATTTCCACAGTCAGTCGACCTGGCAAGAGCTGGATGTGTGGGTGAATGCGTTCGGGGTCGATCCGATGGAGGCGATCAGGGCGGCGACGTACTGGCCAGCCCTCGCGATGGGGGTATCGGGTGAGGTCGGTACGGTGACTGAGGGCAAGTACGCCGACGTCATCGCCGTGCGGGGCGACGTCTTGCGCCATATCGCCCGCCTTCGCGACGTCGACATCGTGATCAAACGGGGCGCCCGAGTGCACTGATATGAGGGACGGGTGCCGGGGCGCGTCCGACGGGCGCGCGCCTCCGCGAGCGTTGCCACCCGCTCCGCCTGCCCGTTGCCGCCCGCCCGGGTCGCCAGAAGCGGTCGGGTTCACTACTTTGCGGGCCGATGCCCCCAGACCTCGACCCTGGCGCCCCAATGCGAAAGCAATCCTGGTGGACATCACCGGCCGCGCGAGTGGTCGTGGTGGTCGTCCTCCTCTTCGTTTTCTTGGTGGGGGTCAAGGGGCTAGGAGATGGGTTCAAACTGCTCGGGCGGGACGTGCTCGATACGTTCTTCGCCGCGACGGAAAACCCATTCTTGGCTCTCATGGTCGGGATTCTCGCCACCACGTTGATGCAGAGCTCTTCGGTGACCACCGCGATGATTGTGGGGCTCGTCGCGGCGCCCGACAATCCACTCCCGATCGCCAATGCGGTTCCGATGATCATGGGTGCGAACATCGGGACGACCGTGACCAACACGATCGTATCGCTCGCTCACCTGGGCCGTCGGCGAGAGTTCGTGCGGGCCTTTTCCGTTGCGACGTGCCACGACTTCTTCAACTACATTGCGGTGGCGGTGCTGCTCCCGCTCGAGCTCGCCACGGGCTACCTACGGTCCGTGGCGAGCTACTTTGCGGTGTACCTGCAGGACGTGGGTGGCGTCACCTTCCGAAGTCCACTCGATCGGCCACTCAAGGCCGCCCTGGTTCCGATCAAGAGCGCCGCCGAAGCTCTGGTAGCTGCCGAGCGGGGACAAGCACTCGTGATCATCGGGTTGAGTGCGGTGTTCATCTTCGCGGCACTGATGCTCGTGGTCCGGACGATGCGTACCGTGATGGAGTCGCGCGTGGAGGCATACGTCACGCGCGCGCTCGGGCGCAGCGTGCTCCTCGCCGTCCTCGTCGGAATCGTAGTGACGGTCATGGTGCAGTCGAGCTCGATCACGACGTCGCTGCTCGTGCCGCTCGCCGGCGCGGGGTTGCTCACGGTGCACCAGGCATTCCCCGTCACGGTGGGTGCAAACATCGGCACCACGATCACGGCCCTCCTCGCGTCGCTCGCCGTCTCGGGCGAGCACGCCCAGGCCGGGCTGACGATCGCGCTCGTGCATCTCTTGTTCAATCTGACGGCCACGGTAATGATCCTCCCCGTGCCAGCAGTGCGGAGAATCCCCCCTCGTGCTGCAGAGCGGCTGGCGGAGGTGGCGGCCGAATCACGTCGGTGGGCACTGCTGTATGTTTTAGGTCTATTCTACGCGCTACCCGCTGCCCTCGCAGTGTTGGGGCGAATGCTGCGCTAGCTCTTGGAGGTCCCTATGCTGCGCGAGTTCATAAGCATCTTCCGGGCCGGCGACTCCCTCGGCGGGATGGGGGAGAGCTTCGCTCGCATGCTCAGCCTGACGTGCGAGATGACCAGTGCTGCGGGTGACATGTACTTCCACGGAACGGCGAGCCCGGACGAGCGAAGCCGCATCTACCAGCAAGACGTCGAAGTCAACCAGCTCCAGCGGGCCATTCGCAAGCAGGTGGTGGCCCATCTCGCCCTGCGGCGCAACCAGCCGGACGTGCCGTATTGCCTCTTCCTGATGAGCCTGGTGAAAGACGTCGAACGACTGGGTGACTACGCCAAGAACCTCACCGAGGTCATGGACTTCCGTGCCGGGCCGTTGCCAGATGACGAGATCGTGGCCGAGCTTCGCTCGATCCGTAGCGGAGTGGAGAGTGCTTTCCGCGAGGCTGCGGAAGTCTTCGCCGAGTCGGACCGCGATCGGGCTCTCACGTTCATTCGTGAGGGGCGGGACATGGGGAAGCGGTGCGACGCGTTGATCAGGCGCATCGCCACCGGGTCATACGACGGTCCGACAACGGCGGCCCTGATTCTCGGGGCACGGTACTACAAGCGGATCTGGGCCCACGTGCTCAACGTGCTCTCGAGTGTCGTGATGCCGGTGCACAAGCTCGACTACTTCGACGAAGATGAGATCAGTCGCCAGGTGAGCTAGGGAGAGGTGCACGAGCGGGTGGGTGGCCACGAGATAGCCCGCCCTTGAGCCATTCTCTCACAGCCGCAGCAACCGACCATTCAGCTGCCGGGGCCGACCCTCGGCTCGCGGCGCTGCTGGATGAGTCGCTCAGCGAAGTCAACACGATCCTCAAGCTCAGCGATGCGCGACTCCGCCTCCGCGAGGCGATGCACCGTGTGCTCGAGCTCGTTTCGGGTTTCTGCGTTGGCCTGCGTGTCGGCCGCTGTCCGACCCGCAATTCTCTGTCCCAGCGCCTTGCCGATCGGCCCAGTGAAGATGACCGCTGCGGCCACGCTCACTGCGATGGCGATCGGCACGAGGAACGGACTGAAAAACAAACCCATGCTACGCCCTCTCGTTGTTAGCGCCGCCGCCCGTGATCACTCGAAGCCCCAGTTGACGATCACCATGAAGGGGAACTGTCCCCCTTCCTTGATGATGTTCACGATACCGATCTGGACGCCGTTCGCCCGCTTGGCATAGTTCACGAGGCCGAGCTGAAGGCCATTGATCCGACCCGCCGAGTTGACCCATCCCCACTGCAGGCCCTCGAATTCTTCCTCGGTGAGGTTGACCATCCCGTTCTGCCAGCCAACGAACGACCCAGTGATGTTGACCATGCCCCACTGTACGCCCGTCGTCGCGCCGGTCGTATGGTTGGCGATGCCGACGTCGAGTCCGGTGACGCTCGCGTTGCGACCGTAGATCAGGTTGAGTCGGACGCCTTTGATGCTGTCCGTCGCGGGAAAGATCTGGATGGGCGTGACGAGCGCGAGGTTGACCGGCCGCGCTTGCGCGCGAACGAGTGAGGGGGCGCCAAGGGTTGCAAGTGCCACGGCGGCAACTGCCGCGAGGGCGCCTGATCGACCAAGCATCGCCAGCTCCCGTTGCGGTCAAAGGGAGGTTGTACGGGTGGGCCAGTGTCCGCAAGACTCTCCGCACGCTTCATGAGGGTCTCTCTAGGCTGGGAGCGATGCCCGCCCGCACGAACGCTACCGCATGCTCGGCGACATCCTCGCGTGTCTTTGGGTTCGCGAAATCGATTGCGGCGACCTCGCGGAGCACGGGCTGCAAGAGATTGAAGAAGATTGGCTGTGCGATGATGCTCGTGGCGAGAAGGGCCGGATGACCCGGTCGGATCTCATCGTCGAACTGCCCCTCTGCGAGAATCGCGGCAAGCGTGCGGAACAGGTGCCGGCCGATGTCGATCACCGGCGGCGGAGGCCCTCGCCCGCTCGAGAGATGCTGGAGCATGAGGCGCGGAAGCTCAGGGTTCTCGGCGAAGTAGTCGAAGTAGGCACGGACGACGGCATCGACCCGGTCTAGCGGTGGCCCAGGGCTGGCGGCTGCCGCGCTGAGTCGGTCGCGCAGTGGCTGGGTGAACGAGGCGATGACGGCGTGATACAGGGCTGCCTTGGAGCCGAAATGGTAGGTAATCGCTCCGAGGTTGGCCCGCGCGCGGCCAGTGATTGCTCGGACGGAGGTGCCGTCGTAGCCGTGGCGGGCGAACAGGCTCCGCCCGGCCCCCACCAGAGCATCCCGCGTTTCGTGTTCATTCATACGTACGTATGATACCGCTACCGGCCGCCCCCGTCAACAAAGATGTAGCTATGCCCTCCGTTCACTGTGAGTGCCGGACTCGAATCCCGACAAGGTCAGGCGACCCGGTCAGCGAGAGCCCACCCGTCTCACCAGGACGCTCGCGCGATCGGCGGGTACGCCGAGGTTGGATCCGCTGAAGTCAGGCAGGATGGCCGAGTTCACTGCCACGACCTCGCCGGCGAGGGTGAGCACCGGGCCACCGCTTCCGCCGTGCGTCGTTTCCGCATCGTAGACGACCGTGCTCGAGGTCACCTGCCCCACGATCCCCCGACTCGCGAGTGGTGTGATCTGGCCCGCCAGCGAAAGGCGCTCCGCCACCGTCCAGAAGGTCAGATCCCCTGCTCCCTCGAGGTCACGCACGACACTTGCCTCGGCTCGGGCGAGCATCGCCTGGATGCCGAGTGGATAGCCGAGGACAAGTACTTCGTCCCCGGCGCGTGCGCGCCGTTCCGCCAGCTGCAGAGGGGGGACGGTCCGGACGGGCCCGCTGCAACGGAGCACCGCGAGATCTACCGAGTCCGAGACCTCGACGGTCACGACGTCAAACGGGGCGTCGACGCCGGGCAGGTACCCGACGAACCGCCGCATCACCGGACGCCATCCCTGCGCTGCCACTCGGCGTGCCGCGCCTTCGTAGGACCAGGGCGTGGCCACGTGGCGATTGGTGAGCACGAGTCCCTCGCTCGCCACGACAAAGCCCGTGCCCGTATACATCACCTCCACTTCGGGTCCGGTCCCCTGGGTGGTGACGGCTGGGATGCCGTCGCGTCCGCGGAGTGGCTGGCCATCGGGTCCGATCACGAGCCGCATCGGGAGGCCGGTGGTGGAATCCTGGAATCCGTAGGCGCCCTGGAGAAAGAGCGTCGAGCGCATCGCTGCCTCGATGACGCGGGCCGCTGCTCCCGACTGCGATTCCAACGCCTCGAGTCGCTGGGCAGCCGACGAGAGTCCCGCTTGCAGCGAATCGACCATTCGTTCGAACACCTCGCCGCTGGTGGCAATTGGCTCCTCAGCGCGCGTCATGAGCTCGGCGATGCCCTCGACGCGGATCGACTGCCGTGCGAGCCGGCGCTCAACCGACAACGTGCGGCCGGCAAGGAAGCTCACCGCCGCCACGAGCACAGCGAGCATGAGAATCACAGCCACGCGGAAGCCGCGGGACGTCTTCGTCGCGAGCTCGCGCGGCACCTGCGCGGCGAACGTCCCTGTGCGGGACATGACGCTCCCACCTTCGCGTCGTGCGCATTCCCAGCAGTCGGCGAACACTTCGGTCGGCGATTTGTCGTCGCCGGCACCGGGCGGACGGAGGCGAAAGCGCATCACCGGACCGCCTCGCCCGATCTCCAGCACGTCGCCCGACGCGAGCACGATGCGATCCACACGCTCGCCATTCACCCAGACGTCATTTCCCGGCTCGACGATCAGCTCGTAGGTTGCCCCGCGCCGCTGTAGGGTCGCGGCGTGCGCGCTCGACCCGGCCGGCAATCGTACCCCGGCGTCGACGGACGCGCCGATGGGTATGGAGTCGCTCGCGAGCCGCTCGCTCTCCCCGCGGCGCCAACCCGAGAGATGAACGATGAGCGGCACCAACCGCTCGTGCGTGGATGACGCGTGGGCAGGCGCGGTCACGATGCACGGCCTCCGTCGATCAGGGGCGCACCTTCGGCACGAACCGCGGCACCTTCTCGGCGTAGAGTGTGTAGTCCGCGCCGAATCGGTCGTGCAGCTCCTTCTCCTCGAGCACGACCACGAGGTACAGCGCAGGAATCAACGCACCGGCAATCACATAGACCGCGAGGTAGTTCGTGAACAGAGCGAGCGCCACGGTACCGAGCCAGACAGCCACGTACCGAGGATGCCGAATGCGTCGGTAGATCCCGTCGGTGATGAGCTTCCCACCGTGCCCACCGGGCGCGAGCTCGGGGCTGCCCAGGAGGATCGCCAACTTGAGATGGCGGCGGCAACGCACTTCGATGTAGACGGAGAGCCCGTACGCAAACAGTGCCAACGGCCACAGCAACTCGTTCGTCCCGAACTCGACGCGGAGGAGCGGCTCGCGGAGCGGATAGATCACAGCGATCACAACCGCCGAGAGCAGGATCATCGTGAGGTAGTACAGGGGCCGGCCCAGCGCTCGCCAGAAACGCACGAACGGGTGCGTCACCCACCACCAGGCCACAGCGGGCAGGTAGGTCAGGATGGCGAGCAGGGCGAGTACATGCCGCACCGTGTTCATGGCACCGTGTCGGATTTCATGACCAGATCTCTCCCGTGGGTCCGAAAGGTAGTCACGGCCGAAGTTCGATCGGCACCGGATGATCTGCGGTCGGGACATCGTTCGTGATAGCCGCTATGCGCCAGCGGTCGCCACGTTTGACCAAGAGAAAGCTGTCGATTCCCTGCTGGGGCGGCCGTGGCGAACCCCTGATATGGGCCTCGTACAGCACGAGCACGTGCGCCATGTCCCGGAAGAGCGAGGAGCGCATGCGAACGATCTGCTCCTCGAACCCGGTCTGGCTGACGTTGCGACCCTCGATGAACGTCACGAAGTCGTGGACGAAGCCCTCCAGCGAGAACACGGTGGTGCTGTCACGGCTCGTCCGAAGCACGATCACTGCTTCGTCGAGAAACAAGGACCGAACCTCATCCCAGTCCGGAGTCTGTCCAGCGTCGAACGTGACCAGCTCGTAGAGGCGACTCACGGCGCCCTCCGCCGTCCGATCGGGTTCCTGGCCGCCTCGTGTGCCTTCCTGCGACGCGAGGCCGCCCACCGAAGCAACGAGGAAGACGCCAAGCCAAGCCGTGGTCAGTATGCGCGTACGCATGAACGGAGCTCCTCTCGAGAGGGCGTAAATGCTGGGGTCGAGCACGCAGCGTCGGGGCGCTCGCCGAGAGACTCACAGAGCCCGCGCGGCGCAACCGTCCGTTGAGACTCCTGTCAGTCGACGCCGGCGATAGCGGCGATCTCCCTGGGGTGGCGAGCGACGTGCTGCGGAGGGTTCTCCCACTCGTCCGTATCGCAGACGGCTCCCAAGCACGCTGCGACGGCCAGGACGCGCGTCCGGCTGGCTTGCCGAGTGAGCTCTCGATCCGCGAGGATCGCGCATTCGGCATCG
>JBDHCY010000151.1:0-9067 GCA_039591795.1 Gemmatimonadota bacterium
GGATCCGCTTGGAGTACGGCCAGTACAACCACAGCCTCGCACTCGACGAATTCGTCGATCGGGTGACACTCGCCCTCGGCGAAGTGGACTCCCATCGGGTCACCCGAAGGGCGGTGAGCCTCTCGCTGACACTCGGATTCTGATCGCGGCTGCTCCGAGCGCGGGCCTCAGGAGCGTTCAGCGAAACCTACGAAGCGGTCGGTAATCCGCCGCACCGTCCGCGCCGACCACCGGCCCGAAGCGAAGTGGCCGAACGTCAGGAGCATCAGCGCGGCCGCGGATCGCGGCCCGCGCCACGATGGGCGCCCCACGCGCACCGCGCACGACCGGTAATACCGATCTGTGAAGAGAAGCATCAGGACCCCCGAGGCCCGTGCCAGACTCATGGCCCGGAACGGCATCGCCTGCATCATCCGCTCGTAGGCCGGGGCCAAGACCATCGCTCTGAGCAGCAACTCCTCCCGCACCAAACGAATGCGCTCCTCGAGCGCGGGGTCGTCTAGATCGGTTCGGCCAAGATCTGCCGCGAGAGCGGGATGGTAGGAGACGCCCCGCGCCAGGTCCTTCTCGATGTCCCGCGTGACGTTGGCGAGCTGCACCATCTCCCCCGCCGCCAGGCAGTCTTCGCGCACCTGCTCCGAGACGGTCGAATCCCCCGTCCGGCGCTCGAGCAGCAGGCGGACGGAAAAGAGAAACGGCAGTCCCATCACGGTGCGGCAGTAGCGGCTCAGTTGGTGTCCGTCTCGGAGTACACCCCCCTGGCTGGCGAACGCCTGGGACGACCAGATCATCCCTCCCGCCATCGACTCCACCAGCTCGGCGATGTCGCGCCGCACGTGGGGAGGTAAGGTCGCGTACACCTGGTCCAACAGGTGACAGCGGTTCACCAGTACGACGTGCGCGCGGTCCCTTGGATCGTGGGCACGTCCCGGCTCGAGCGATGGTGCGGGAGCCCACTCGGCACCATCGGGTTCGTGGAATCGGCAGGTGAACTCCGCCAACGCCTGCTCCCGCTCCGCCGGAACCGAAATCAAGTCCTCGTACGTGTCGAGGATGCGGCAGTACAGGTAGGCAACTGCCGCAGACCGGGCGAACTCGGCCGGGAGCAACATGATACACGCCGCGAAGGTTCGCGCCGCGTGGGGCAAGATGCGCCAGAGAAACGTCTCGGGGTCACCCTCGGCGTGGAGGCTCTCCACGTCGGGGGCGGAGCGGCTCTGGAGGAGATCCCTGGCGATCAACCAGGGCCGGCGCAGTGCGAAAGGAACGTTGGAGATCACGGCGTCACCGAATATAACCGCTGTTGCGGATGGCGAGGTCGCGACATCGTGTTAGCCTTGCGGCATGGACGCGTGGTTTCTCTACCTGATCAGGACTCGACACGGCACGCTCTACACCGGGATCACGACTGACGTGGACCGCCGGCTAGCCGAGCACGAGGGGGAGGGCGTGAGAGGATCGAAGTACGTGCGCTCGCGCGCACCGCTTCAACTCGTGTATCGAGCGAAGATCGGTAGCAGGGCACTTGCCCAGCAGGCAGAGTGGTGCACCAAGAGACTGCCAAAACGAAAGAAGGAAGAGATCGTCGCGGCACACCCCGCCACGCGGGAACTCCTGGAGATCCTGGCGCTTCGATCAAGAAGGGCACTGTGAACGCCGCGCGCGCTCCCTCGTGATGCATACCGCACCCGTCGTCGCCGTCGTGATCGCGATCGTGACGCTCCTCCTCGTGAGCGCCGCCGCCGCGATCGGCCTCAAGCGTCTCAACCTCCCTTACACCGTCGGCCTCGTGCTGCTCGGCCTCCTCCTCGGCGCCCTCGCCGAGCGAACCGACGCCCTGGCACCACTCGAACAGGTCACCCTCTCACCGGAGCTGGTCCTGTTCGTCTTTCTGCCCACACTGATCTTCGAATCGGCATTCAACCTCGACAGTCGCCTCCTCTTCAAGAACCTGGCCCCGGTCTTCACGCTGGCCGCGCCGGGGTTGCTGCTCTCGACCGCGCTGGTGGGGATCGCCCTCGCGGCAGCCACGCCGCTCTCGCTCAAGTCGGCGTTGCTGTTCGGCGCGCTCATCTCCGCCACGGACCCGGTGGCCGTGATCGCGTTGTTCAAGGACGTCGGAGCTCCCAAGCGTCTTCAGATTCTGGTCGAGGGCGAAAGCCTCTTCAACGACGCAACGGCCATCGTCCTGTTTCGACTGATCCTCGTGTCGGTCGGTGCCGTCACCTTCGCGACGGTGGGAGCCGGCGTGCTCGACTTCCTCGTCGTCTTCGGCGGCGGCCTGGGCGTCGGCGCGCTCATCGGCTACCTCATGATGCGCTCCATCGCCCTCGCCCGGGGCGATGCACTCGTCCAGGTCGCCCTGTCGACCGTCGTGGCCTACGCAGCCTTCATCCTCGCCGATCACTACCTCCACGTCTCGGGCGTGATGGCGACGCTGGGTGCGGGCCTCGTCGTCGGCATCGTCGGCTCGACTCGGTTCACGCCAGACGTCCGCGCCTATCTCCGCCAGTTCTGGGAGTACGCCGCCTTCGTCGCCAACAGCTTGATCTTTCTCCTCGTCGGGATGGCGGTCCGGCCAGGGGCGATCGCGGACGCGCTCGGGCTGGTGGCCATTGGCGTCCTCGTGGTGCTCGTGGCGCGCGCCGTGACGGTGTTCGGGCTCCTCCCGGTCGTCGGCCGACTGCCGGGGGCCGAGGCGGTCAGTTGGAAGTACCGCGGCGTCCTGGCCTGGGGTGGGCTGCGGGGTGCCGTGGCCCTCGCGCTCGTGCTGAGCCTGCCGGCCGATTTCGCCCAGCGAGACCTCCTCGTGACGCTCGCGCTCGGTGTGGTCCTGTTCACGCTGGTGAGTGGCGGCCTCACGATCAAGCCGCTCGTGCATGTGCTGGGGCTCGATCGCCCGGGCGTGGTAGAGCAGATGGCACGCGCGCAGGCTGCGTTCGAGGCGAAGCGCGAGGGGCTCTCGCGGCTGTCCAGCCTGGAGGCGGTCGAGCACTGCTCGGCGAACCTGCTGGAGGAGGTCGCGCGGCCGTACCGCGACGAGGTGAACGCGCGAGAGCGTGCGCTCGCGACCCTGCACCGCGAGTGCTCGAGCGAGGAGTTGACCCACGCGCTCTGGTCGGAGGCGATGTCCACCGAACAGCGCGCCTATCGGAATCTCTTCGAGCGGGGTGCGATCTCGGAGTCGGTGTTGCACGAGCTCGACCTCGCAGTCGAGCTGGCACGCGACCAACTGAAACAAGGACAGCTCCCGGGGATGCTCCCCATGGTCACGCCGATCGAAGCGCGCATTGGGGATTCCCTTATCCGACTCGTCGAGCGGTTCGCGCCGCGCAGCAACATCGTGCAGCGGCATCGTCTCCGGGCCGTGGCCGCGCGGTACGAGCACGACGCCGCCGTCGTCGAGGTCAGCGGACTCGTCGCGAACGAGGTGGACCATCTCAGCCGACTGACCGAGATCGACCCCGGCCTGGCAGCGCGGTGTCGCGGTGCCTACGAGCGGCGCAGTGAGGAGGCGATGGGCCGGATCGACGCCACTGCGACCCATTTCCCGCACTACGTCCACGCGGTGCAGCGCCTGCGTGCACGTCGCATGGCCCTCGACGGGGAGTCCGATGCCATCGAGCGGCTCGAAGCCACGGGCGTGCTCCCACTGTCGGTGGCGCGTGAGATGCGGGAGGCGGTCGCGGAAGAACAGCGCGTGCTCCATCGGCAGCCCGTCGCGGAGCTTGCGCCCAGGCCGGACGAGCTCATCACCCACGTGCCGTTCTTTCAGGAGCTCGCCCCGGATGACACGGCACGAGTCGTCGAGCTCCTCGTCCCCCGCACGTTTCTCGCGGGCGAAGACATCGTCCGGCAGGGAGACCGGGGAAACTCGCTCTTCCTCATCGCCCGCGGTGTCGTTTCGGTCTTACTGGCCCGGCCCGACCGTCCCCTCAAGCGGATGGCCACCCTCTATGTCGGAGATTTCTTTGGCGAGATGGCGCTGCTGACCGAAGAGCCGCGGCGGGCAACGGTACGGTGCGTCACCGACTGTCAGGTCTACCAGCTGACAAAGAGCGACGTCGATCGACTCTGCGGTATCTGTACGGGCGTCCGCGAGGCGCTCACGCGCGCCACCGAGGAACGGGCTCGCGCGCTGGCCCGACCCAGCGTGACGCTTCCCCGCCAACTCGACGCTTGATGCGCCACGGGCTCACTCGCGAACGTCGATCACCATGACCCGATCCATCTGCCGGTCCTCGCCGAGCAAGAAGGGATGCGAGCCTACGTCGCGAAAACCGCACTTCGCATAGAAGGCGATCGCGCGAGGGTTCAGCTCCCCGACGCCGAGCCAGATCGTTCGGCCACCGAGCTCATGTGCCGCGCGGTGCACCGCTGCCATGAGCTCTTGCGCCAGGCCACTCCCCTGCCACGGCCGGTCCACGTAGAAACGCCAGAGCTCAACGGGATCGTCCCCCGTCACGCACTCGGGCGCCGTGTGCCGCCGCACCTGCGCGTAGCCCGCGACCTGTGGTCCCGCTTCCGCCACCAGCGTGACCACCGTGGGGTTCTCCAACTCGCCAGCCTGCTGGGACGGACCATAGGCGGAGGCCACGTAGGCGGCTACGTCCTGCGGTCGGTTGTCGGGACCGAAGGTCTCCGTGAAGATCTTTGCGGCGAACGCGGCGAGCGGTGCCGCATCGTCCCGAACGCCTCGCCGGATGTGGAACGGCGGCGGCGTCATCGGCCTGGGTCGAACCGGCGGAGGAGCTCGGTGATGCTTGCCAGATGGTGATCGTCGTGCTCCGCGACGAAGTAGAGGAGATCGCACAGGCGCATCTCAGTGCCAAGGCGCGGGTGTCGGGACACGCGGCCGTAGGCCGCGGGGTCGAGTGCGTCCAGCCGGCGCAGCAACGCCGTCCGCTCATCGTGAAACCCGGTGAGGACTGCGCTGATCTCGCGTTCGTTGTGCTTCGCGTCGTGCGTCTTGCGGTTGCTCATGTCGGCGGCGCGGAGTTCGGGTGCCCCTCGCTCGAAGTCGTCGAGCCGGCCGGACCAGAGGCTTTCGAGGTCCCACAGGTGTCCGGCATGCTCTTGGATCGACCACCGATCGCCATCGCGTCGAATCAGCACCTCGCGCGCCCGCGAGCGCACGCGCTCCTCGAGCCGGGCGGGCGTGCCCCGTAGTCGCTCTACGACCGAAGGCCAGAGCCCGACGGGGAAACTGAAGTCGAACTGACGCTCTACCCATGCGAGATGTTCGGGCATCGCTACCTCGAATCGCGAGACGGTCGGATGAGGGGTCGGCACTGAACGCTACAGCGCTCCGGGCGACCGAGACAACCGTGCCGCCTGGTTTCGTGGCCAGGCTTGCCTGCCGCCGGGGGGATGATCACCTTCGCTGGGTCCCGCCCACCACCAGGAGAGACCATGCTTCGCCGTGGACCTACCCGGCCACCGTTGGTCGTTGCCGTCGCTTTCTTTCTGATCACGACGAGTGGTTCCGCTCAAGCTCAACTGTCGCAGACCGAGATCGCTCGGCTCGACAGCGTCGTTCGAGCGGCGGTGGAGGAGCACCAGGTCGTGGGTCTGCAAGTCGCAGTTGGAATCGGCGATGAAGTGGCATGGTCCTCGGGCTACGGCATGGCCGATCTCGAGCACGAATCGCCCGTGACCTCGGAGACCCGTTTCCGGACGGCGTCGATTTCAAAATGGATGACCGCCACGGCCGCGATGCGGCTCGTCGAGCAGGGGCACCTCGACCTCGATGCCCCCGTACAGCAGTACTGCTCGGCATACCCTGAGAAGCGGTGGACGGTGACCACACGCAACCTGCTGATGCACCGAGCGGGCGTGCGCCACTACTGGGGTGCCAACCGCGAGCCGCGCAACACACCCGAGGAGCGAGCCCACCTGCGCGAGCTGAGCGACCAGGAACGCCTCTGGATGAGCGTGCGCTACACCGGCGTCATCCGGCCCCTCGATCGATTCAAGAACGACACGCTGCTGTTCGAACCGGGCACGCAGTACCGCTACACGTCGTTTGGATACCGGCTGGTGGGTTGCGTGCTTCAGGGTGCCGGCGGCGCGATGTATGCCGAGCTGATGGACGACCTCGTATTCGATCCCGCGGGGATGACGCACACGATCAACGACGACGCGTTCGCCATCATTCCGGGCCGCGCGCGTGGCTATACGCGCGGCGATGGCGGCGACCTGAGGCGCTCCCGCTTTCGCGACGTGAGTGAGAATCTGCCTGCCGGCGGCCACCTCTCGACGGCCACTGACCTGGTGAGCTTCGCGCTGGCCTACAACGCCGGCCGGCTCGTTACGCCAGAGAGCATCGAGCGCATGACGGCGCCGCCCCCAGGCGTGGACGCAGGGAGCAACTACTACGGCTTTGGCGTCGGGGTGAGTACCGCCGAGCAACTCGGTGGCCGGAGGATCCTGCAGCATTCGGGAGGACAAAACGGCACGCGTACGCTCCTCGCTCTCGTACCGGACGCAGGGGTTGCCGTCGCCACGATGACCAACTACGAGCCGTTCGGTGGCCAGCAGGGGCAACTGATACGCGCGGTGCTCGGGATCGTCCTCGCCAATCGGTAGATCGAGGCCCCTTGCTCCATTGGGCCGGGGCTGGGATCCGCGTCAGCCACGAGCTGACTCAGGTCGGCCGACGTGCAGCGTCTTCTCGATCTCAGCGTGAACCGTCCCGTCCGAGTCGACGAGTGCGACGTGGAAGACACGCTCCACCTTCGGAGCTCGGGCCAGCTCGTCACGAATGGCGTCGAGCGTCGCCCCGTCGATGGTGAACGAAGCAAACAGGGTCGTCCGCCCGGGGCGCCGGAAGCGGATCGTCGCCGCCTTGTCCCACACGGTGTAGCCGGGACCGAGCAGCTTGATCAGCATCACCATGTAGATGGGATCGACGGCGCCGTACAACGAGCCGCCGAACATGGTCCCGACGTAGTTTCGGGTGCGCCACGAGAGCGGGAGCTTGATGCGCACCTCGCTCCAGTCGTGACGGATGTAGGTGATGCGGGCGCCCGTGCCACGGTAGGCGGGGAAGACGTTGAACCCCCAGCGGGTGAGGCGAGTCTTGAACGATTCCATCGCCCCTCCCCGTTTCCCGACTCCTGTTCGGTAGACGGACGCGCCTACCGACCCTCGAGCCTCTTCAGCATCTCGACTGCGTTTTCGTTCTCGGGATTGAGCTCCAGCGAACGACGATAGTTGGCGATGGCCAATTCGTCTTCGCCGGCGATCATGTAGGCCTCGCCCAGGCTGTCGTAGGGGTTCCAGGCGTCGGGGAATGCCTCGACGTTGGCCTTGAAGATCGCGACGGCCTCTTCGATCCGCCCGGCTCCAAGCAGCGCATAGCCTACGCCGTTGAGCTGAAACTCGCCGAGATCATACCTGTCGGACAGATCCTGCCGGAGCTCCCAGTAGCGCGCGATCGCGGCGTCCAACCCGTCCCGCGCGATCGTGGATACCACCACGGCACCGACTCCTCTCCGGCACGGGCCCGACTCGGCCAGAGCGGCGTGGCCCCATTGGCAGAAGAGATAGCGGTGGACCTCGCCGCCGAGCGTGGAGTTCGTCATGACGACGAGCCCCTCGCCGAGGCGCGGTACGACGAGAAAACGTGCCATCCAACCGGCGTTCGCCCCGCCGTGTCCCACCGCGCGGTGACCATCGAGCACACCGGTCACCCCGTAGCCCAGCCCGTAGTCGGACGACGGCGCCACGGGCTCTTGCATCACTGCGACGACGTCCGGAGGGAGTACCTCCGTGGCGAATTCCGCCCGCGCGCTCGACATGCTGGCGAGCGCGAATCGCACGAACTCGTCGAGGCTCGTTTGCAAACTGGCCGCAGCTTGTGCCGTGAAGCGAGGCCCGGGGATCGGGCCGAGCGGACCGTACGGCGTGGCCGCGCGGGCCGCCACGATCTCGTCCCACACGTACGAGCTGGACGTCATGCCGAGCGGCTCGAGAATCTCCGCCTGCATGTAGTCGTTGAACGGACGTCCGGTGACCTCTTCGACCAAGAGCTGCGCGATGGTGAATCCGCCACCGGAATACTGCCACTTCGTTCCCGGCTCCATGATCACGCGGACGTCGCCCGATCCGTTCGTGGCTCCCGACAACGACCGCTCGACGCTCGGAAGCGTCTCGGACGGGTCGAACCCCGGGTAGCCGTGCAACCTCAGCCCGGCCGTGTGGCTCAAGAGGCGGCGCAGCGTGACCTCGTCGTGGTCGAACTCCGACGGCGGGAGATGCCACCGAGTGAGGTACTGGTCGACGGGAGTGTCGAGGGCGAGCTTGCCGTCTTCGACGAGTCGCATCAGACCCCATGCGGCGACCGTCTTCGAGATCGAGCCGATGTTGAACATCGTCGAGGTAGTAACTCGTCGTTCGGCATCTCGGTCCGCCCAGCCATACCCCTTGCTCACGACGACGCGACCATCCCGGATGAGCGCGACGGCGGCGCCGGGCGTGGCGAGCTCCTCGAGGAGTGCCGGGACGAGGGAATCGAGGGCTCGCTGATAGGCGTCGAGCGCCTGTTGATCGGGCTGCTGGGCACCGGCCGGTGCGGCGACGGCCATCGCCAGAGCCGTGCAAGCGGCGTGAGTGATTGATCGCATGGAGGCTCCGCGAGCGACGGGGGATGACGAGCCGATCGGTCTACGGTAATAGGGCGATCAGTCGCCCGGAATGGTTCCCCCGCCTTCGTCCGGAGTCCAGCTACTGCTCGATGAGCTCGCGCAATGCCTCTTTGACACGTGGGTCGTCCACCCGCGCGAGCCGGGAGACGGTCCGCTTGCGGAGATCGCGGTCGGGCTCAGTGCGCGCGATCAAGAGCAGCTTGTCGACGGCCGGCCTATCGCCCAATTGGACGTAGAGGTCTACGAGTGCCCGCTTGAGCTCTCGGTCGGTGGTCGTGTCGTACAGCCGGACGAGCTCCGCTGTGGTCGCACCTGTTCGAGCGGCCGCCGTCGCCGCCCGGCGCCGCAGCTTGATCGGCTGCGCGCCGTCCTGCGCAATGCCCAGGAGCCAATCGACGTTGGCTCTTCCTCCCAGCTCG
>JBDHCY010000152.1:0-9035 GCA_039591795.1 Gemmatimonadota bacterium
CTTGCCGTCCTTCGGCGGTCGTCAGCTGGCGGCGCGTCTCGGGGCCGCGCCCCACGTCGATTGCCCAGAAGTGCTGCTCATGGGGACCTCCCTCGCTCGTGCGCAGGTAGAAGGTGCGCCGGTCGGGAGCGAGATCGACATCGTCGACCTCCCACTCGCCCGACGTCCACGCGGTCGCATCACCTCCCTCGGGCGGCACCGTATACAGGTGCGCAAACCCGGAGCGCTCGCTCGTGAACCAGACCCGCTCGTCGTCGAGCCACCCAGCTGCGTTGGACAAGGAGAGGAAACTCGCCGCCCACGCCTCGTCGACGAGGTCGTCCACGATGCGTTGCTCTCCGGTCGCCACCTCGACGGTGAGCAGCACGCGACGCGTGAAGTCGCGCGACCCGCCGCGCACGAGCACGTGCCCACCTGATGGGCTGAACCCGATCGCGCGGAAATCGAAACTGTCGGGCTCGAGCCCGGCGGTGACCCAGGTCGTATCCCCCGTCGCGAGATCGAGCAGCCCCGCCTTCGTGCGGGACTGAGCATCGCCCACCTTGGGCCGCACCTGTCGGACTTCGGTGTAACCAGATTCGGTCACCCACACCGGCATGTCGGTCTGCTTCGCACCATCCGGACGAGTCGAGGAGGTGAACGCCGCCCACTTGCCATCTGCGGAGACGCGGAGCCCCTGCACCGACTCGCGCTCTCCCCGGTAGTACGGCTTGGGGTCTGTCTTCGCCGTGTCAGCGCGTTCGTCTTCCCGCGCTTTCTGCTTTCGCAAGTATTCGAAGAGCTCGAGCTGCTGTTCGTCGAGGAACTTGCGGTGTCCCTCAGCGTCTTTGGGGTCTTTCGGAGCCGGACCGCGTCGGATGTCGGTGAGCTGAGCCAGCGAGCCGCCGTCGAGGTCGAGCCCGTAGACGTTGTCGTCGCGCACGAAGTAGAGAGTCCGACCGTCGGCGGACCAGTGCGGGCTGCTCTCCCGCTCGCGGGTGTCAGTAACCCGCGTCTTTCGTCCGCGACGATCGACGACGTAGAGATCGCCGTCGAGCACGAGGGCGGTGCGATCGAGTGCTGGGGACCACTCACCACCGGCGGTGGCAATCGTGTCGACGACGCCCTTCTCGAGCCGCTCCGGAGTGCCACCATCTGCACGCACCCGATAGTCGGCTGCGGCGGTGTCGACACCCGGTTGCTGCCAGCCGAACAGAATGAACTGGCCGTCGGCTGTGAACCGAACGTTGCTCGGACTCACGCCCACGAACTCTGGACCGCGCATGATCTTCTCGACGGTCAGGTCGGAGCCTTGGGCGAGCATCGCGGTTGGCACGATGCCGAGCGAGAGGACGGAGAGCATGACGGAGCGGCGGTGTGCGAGCGACATGTGTGAGATCTCCGGTGGAGTACGTCGCCGAGGTGGGGACGTCGTGCGTGGATGAGCCCAGCGCCCTCAGGGCCGGGCGCGATGGGCCGGCAAGTTAAGCGCCGAGGTGCTGGCAGACCAGCGAGTGGTGCGTTGGTTCACCCCTTGTCGCTACGCGAGCCGCGGACCCTATTGGGCAGCACCTCTCGAGACACGTCTCATCCTGAACCTGGCCCACCGCACGGCCGAGGTGCGATGGGGGGTCGAGGCCGGCGCCGAGTTCGCCGTGTCCAACGACCCGGACATTCGGGCCGCGCTGGCTTACTTTTTGATGCTCGCAAGGCTCCTGGGGCCGCCGAGCTGAGGCCCGGTCTCCCCTTGTGAAGCCGCTGCGCCTGCGCTACACTGGACTTTCCCCTTTTCTACCCCGAGGGACCGTGGAGACCCATACCGCACAACAGCTTGCGCTCTTTGAGAAGTGTCGCACCTTCACGCGCGCGCGCGAGGTGCAGGCGGCGGGCCTTTACCCCTACTTCAAGCCCATTTCGGCCGCCGAAGACACGGTGGTCGTCATCGAGGGGACACAGAGGCTGATGATGGGGTCCAACAACTATCTGGGCCTCACCCATCATCCGCACGTGCTCGATGCCGCGCAACGCGCACTCGCGTGCTACGGCTCGGGCTGCACCGGCTCACGCTTCTTGAACGGCACACTCGACCTGCACGAGCAACTCGAAGCGCGGCTCGCGCAGTTCTTCGGCAAGGAAGCGGCACTCGTGTTCTCGACGGGCTATCAAGCCAACCTCGGCCTGATCTCCGGCCTCGTCGGCCGCGGCGACGTCATCTTCCTCGACAAGCTCGACCACGCATCCATCGTCGACGGGGCGAAACTGTCGTTCGGCGAGACGGAGCGGTTCAACCATGGCGACCTAAAGGGCCTCGAGCGAAAGCTCCAGCGGCTCCGCCCCGGGCAGGGTGCCATGATCGTGGTGGACGGCGTCTACTCGATGGAGGGCGACATCGCCGACGTTCCGGGCCTCTACGAGCTCGGCCATCGTTATGGAGCGGCCCTCGCGGTCGACGACGCGCACTCGGTCGGCGTGCTCGGCCCGAAGGGCGACGGGACCGCTGCACACTTCGGCATGTCCGACGAAATCGACCTGATCGTGGGCACGTTTTCGAAGTCGCTCGCTTCGATCGGCGGCTTCGTGGCGGGCTCCGAATCGGTGGTCCATTATCTCAAGCACCATTCCCGGCCGCTCATGTTCACGGCCGCGTTGCCGCCTGCCAACACGGCCGGCGTGCTCGCCGCGTTGGACGTCGTCGAGTCCGAGCCCGAGCGCCGAGAAGCGCTCTGGGCCAACACCCGGCGCTTCCGCGAGGGCATCCGCAGCTTGGGGTTCGATGTCGGGCCGACCGAAACGCCGATCGTCCCTGTCCTCATTGGGCCGCTCGAGCAGACCCTCGTCTTCTGGCGGAAGCTGTTCGATCTCGGCGTGTTCACCAATCCCGTGGTACCGCCCGCCGTGCCGCCGTCGCAGTGTCGCCTGCGGTGCAGCCTGATGGCGACCCACTCCGACGAGCAGATCGATTTCGCCCTCCAGGCATTCGATCAACTTCGGCGAGCGTTGGGGGTCAGGTAATGCCCCTCGAGGTCGCGCCCGTCGAGCACGGGCGCGACCTCAAGGCGTTCATCGCATTTCCCTACCGACTGTTCCGTGGCGACGCCCTCTGGGTGCCGCCACTTCGTCGTGATGTGCAGACTCGGCTCACTCCGGGCAAGAGTCCCTTTTTCGAGCACGCCAGCGCCCAGCATTTTCTCGCCCGCCGCGACGGGCGCGTCGTGGGTCGGATCAGCGCCGTCGAGAACCGCTTGCACAACGAGTTCCACAACGACCGCGTGGGCTTCTTCGGCTTCTTCGACTGCGAAGACGATCAGGACGCGGCGAACGCCCTGTTCGACGCCGCGGCGGCGTGGCTCGGGCCGCGCGGTCTCGACGTCATGCGTGGCCCGGCGAGCCTCTCCCTGAACGATGAATCCGGGCTCCTCGTCGACGGCTTCGAGTTGCCGCCCGTCGTGATGATGCCTCACAACCCGCCCTACTACGTGCGCCTCGTCGAGCAAGCGGGCTTCGCCGCCTCGAAGAATCTCTTCGCGTACTCGCGTAGCGGCACCTCGGTCCCAGACCGGTTGGTGCGCGCCACGAAGCTCATGGCGCAACGCTACGGAATCACCGTACGTCCCTTGAGCCTCAAGCGCTTCACGGCCGAGGTCGACCTGATCAAGACGCTCTACAACGACGCGTGGGAGCGGAACTGGGGCTTCGTGCCAATGACGGATGCGGAGATCGACCACCTGGCCAAGGAATTCCGCCCGGTCGTCGAGCCCGAGCTAGTGCTCTTCGCCGAGCGCGAGGGACAACCGATCGGCTTCGCGCTCGCGCTCCCCGACCTCAACGTGGCGCTGAAGACGAACCCCTCGGGCCGGCTCTTCCCGGGCATCGTGAAGATGCTCTGGGCCGCTCGAAAGATTCACCGGATCCGGGTGTTGCTGCTGGGGGCCGTTCCCGAATGGCGGGGGCGCGGCGTCGACGCGCTCCTGTACGCCGAAATCTGGAGGCGCGGAAATGCGAAGGGGTACTTCTGGGGAGAGGCCGGCTGGGTGCTCGAGGACAACGCCGCGATGAACAACGGGCTTCTACGCATGGGGTTCGAGGTGTACAAGACCTACCGGCTGTACGACCGACCGCTATGAACACGGCGGTCACCGGCGCCACGGGCTTCGTGGGAGGGCACGTGACGCACGCGCTCCTCGACCGCGGCGACCGGGTTGCCTGTCTGGCCCGCCGCCCCGAACGGGCAGCCGCATTTGCAGCACGGGGCGCTCGGCTCGTGGCCGGAGACCTCGATGACGGCAACGCGCTGCGCGAGCTCGTGCGCGAGGCCGAGGTCGTCTATCACGTAGCCGGACGGCTCGCGGCGCACGCGGAGCGGGAATTCTACCGGGTGAACCGCGGGGGATCCGAGCTGCTCAGTGCGGTCGCTCGGGAAGCCGGGGTCACTCGTGTCGTCTACGTCTCGTCACTCGCCGCGACGGGTCCAGCAACGGCAGGCGTTCCCGTCCGTGACGACACGCCCCCCCATCCCGTGAGCGCGTACGGGCGGAGCAAGCTAGCCGGCGAAGACGCGGTGCGCTCGAGTGGCACCCCGTGCACCGTCGTGCGGCCCCCCACCGTGTACGGGCCGGGCGATCGCGAGACCCTCAAGATCTTCCGGTTGGCGAAGCTCGGCCTTGTGCCGCTCATGGGCGACGGCCAGCAGGAGCTGTCGCTCATCCACGTGACCGATCTGGCCGAGGCGCTCATCGCGGCGGCGCTGGCGCCAGCGACCGCCGGCAACATCTATCACGCAGCCCATCCCGACGTCGTCACGCAGCGGGTGATGGTCGAGGGGATCGGTCGCGCAATGGGGAAACGCGTGAGGATGGTGCCGCTGTCGGCGACGCTCACCCGCTCGGTGCTTCACTTCATGGGGGCCGCGGCATCGCTCGCACGGGTCGACACGCTGTTCACGGCCGACAAGGCGAACGAGTTCCTCGCACCCGCATGGACGTGCGTTGCAGAGCGGCTCGAGCAAGACGCACGATGGAAGGCTCGGATCGACCACGAGCAGGGCTTCGCCGAGACCGCTCGCTGGTACCGCGAGCGCGGTTGGCTGTAACGCGCTAACCCGCCCCTCATGACTCGACTGGCTGCCATCGACCGATGGACGCTCGCCTACGTGGCGATCGTCTCGGTTGCCCTCGCGTGGCGCTGGCCGTCGGGACCATCCGGCCGCGAAGCGCTCATCGTCGCGCATCTCTTGCTCGTGACCGTCGCCGTCGTGGCACCTCGTGCGCGCGAGGCGGGCCCGGTGGGCCAGTTCCTCGGGGACTGGTACCCGATCATCCTGCTCACCGCGCTCTATGCCGAGATAGGGCTGCTCAACCTCGCCGGTGGGCTGGTCCACGATCCGCTGGTGCAGCGCTGGGAAGCGGCGCTCTTCGGTGCGCAGCCGTCGCGCGAGTGGATCCGTGCCCAGCCTCACTGGTGGATCTCCTGGCCACTGCATCTCGCCTACCTGTCCTACTATCCGGCGGTGCTCGGCGCGCCGCTCGCACTCTGGGCGAGCGGGCGGCGCGCATCAGCGCGCTTGACGATCCTGCTCACGATGGTGGCGTTCTACGTGTGCTACGTCGTGTTTCTCTTCTTTCCGGTGGCCGGCCCGCGCTACGCGTTTGCCCTGGCGGGGAACGAGGCGGCGCAATCGGGAATCGCAGTCTTCACGCAGCAGCTTCTCGATGGCGGCGATTCGTGGGGGGCCGCATTCCCGTCGTCGCACGTCGCTGCAGCGCTCACCGCGAGTGTGAGTGCGGGCTGGGGGTGGCGTCCCTTGGGCTGGATCCTCGTCCCGATGTCGGTGCTACTCGTCTTCGGGACGGTCTACGGTCAGTACCACTATGCGGTGGACGCCGTGGCCGGCGTGGGCCTCGCGGTCGTGATCCTCAGGGTTGGCAGACCGAGAGGGGTCGGTACGGGACGGTAGGGGACGGTTGGGGGCGATCACGTAGCCAGCCTACGCGTTTGGCTCGAGCGACGCCTCGAGCAGCCGGGCGAAGGCCTTGCCCGTAGACGGACGCCGCTTGGGACGCTTCGCCAGCGCGGCGTCGAGCGCGCAGACGAGCCGCGACGGGACGTCGGGCCGCACCACACCGATCGGCGGAGGGGATTCCGTCGCGTGCCGCGCGAGGACGATCTGCGGGGTGGCCCCCGTGAACGGGGGGCGGCCAGCCAAGGCCTCGTACAAGACGCACGCCAATGAATAGATGTCGCTCCGTCCGTCGACTCGCTTGGCCGCTCCCTGCTCGGGACTCATGTACTCCGGCGTGCCGATGGCGATTCCCTCAGACGACAGGTCGCTGCTCCCGGCAGTACGCAGACGCGCCAGCCCGAAGTCGGCGAGCATCGCACCGTGCCGGGCGAACAGGATGTTGTCGGGCTTGAGATCCCGATGCACGAACCCCTCGGCGTGCGCGTGGTTCAGCGCTTCGGCCACCTCGGAACCCGTGCGGATCGTTTCCTCGACGGCGAGCGGGCCAGACTCTTTGAGCCGCGCACGGAGCGATTCGCCCTCGATCAGCGGCATCACGTAGTAGAGCAGCCCGTCGGCGTCACCCGAGTGCTCGAGCGGCACGATGTTGGGATGGTGGAGCCGTTCGGTGACTCGGATCTCACGCTGGAACCGCTCTGGCCCGAGCAACAGTGCGAGATCGGGCCGCAACACCTTGACCACGACGCGCCGGCCGCTGGAGCGGTCCTGAGCGAGGTAGATAAGCGACATCCCGCCCGCGCAGAGGTCACGCTCGACCATGTACCGGTCGTCGAGCGCGGCTTGGAGCCGGGGGAGGAGCGACGACGCTCGCATGGTGAACCCCTTGGTGCACCGGGTTTCTGCCACCCAGTATAGCCTCGCCCAAGGGCGTGATCAAAACGTCAAGCCGACGGCCCCGCGGAAATTCACCGCGGGGCCGAATAGGCAGAACGTGTGTTCCCGGGACTCGGTCCGTCCCGACTACTCCTCGATGTTGATCGTCATCTTCATGCCCAACGCCTCGTGCGGAAGGCAGAAGGTACCGTAGCTCCCAACAGGGGCGCCCGCGAACGAGATCGAGTACACCTCGTCGGGTGCGGTCACGAATGCGCCGTTGAGCGGGCCAAGGGTTCGTCCGGACATGGCACGCTCCAACACCTCTTTTGCGCCGGCTGGAATCTGATCCTCATAGAACGCCACGTTGTGCGGGCCACCGGACACGTTCACGAAGTCGATCCGGTCGCCGGACTTGATCGTGATGGCGTCCGGCGCGAACCAGTACCGCGTGCCGTCCCCCTCCATGTTCACGGTGTGGACCGTGCCGGTCGCGGCCATCTCGCCGCCAGCCGGTGCTGCGTCTTGCGTCTCCATCGCCGGCTGTGCCGCCGGCTCGTCTGCCGGCTGCTCGCCGCCCCCACATGCCACGGCGCCGAGCACCGCCACCGCTGTCCAAGCCATCAACCGCATCTTCTGAGTTCCTCGCAGTGAGATTGTGAATTCGGTCACAAGCTTGGTAATATAGCTCGGTGTGGGGGAAATGGGGAATCGGGATGGACCGCCCTTGACCGCCCCCGACCGCCTATCTTCCCCGCGTGAACCGAGCTCCCACTCGCGCCCCCGCCTGCCGTTCGATGGGTCGGCACTGCACCGAGCTGTCGGTGGTCCTCAAGATCGGGGACGTCAAAGAGGACTCGCCCGCCGATCTCGATCAGCTCGCCACATGGCTCCTCGGCCACACCGAGCGTATCACATTCGGTCGGATCTTCGAGGAGGGAGACGATCTTCTCGTTGAGGCTGTGCTTCAGGTCGCCTGCCGGTATTACGATCGAGGCGCCCGCGGGGCGCGCTGCACTGCTCACGGCTATTCGACACGCAAGGCCCCGGGCACTTCCCCGCCCCCGCGCGACCGGAAGCTCTCCGACGAGCGCTTCGAGGTGGTCACAGATCGCCGCCTCGCGGAGCAATCGCTTCGCCGCCCCGCCCGCTCACTCCGGGTGTTGAGCGCACCCGAGGCGAATCCCTGCCACGGCGCCCCGTGTCGCACCGCCGACCACACGCGTGGCGCGGCGTGTTGCCGCGACCTCGTGGTGGCGATGCGAATACCGGAGCGCGCCCGGCATCGCGAGGCCCTCGTGCGGAGCCGACGGTCCCCCTACCTGTGCAAGGTGGACCGGACCGGCCCCACCACGCTGGAAGCAGAGGTCATCTCGGCGTGCAGCTTCCTGGAGGACGACGCGATCAGCTGCGCGCTCCACGACCGGGTTCGCCCGAGCGGCCGGGTGGCCAAGCCGTGGCTCTGCACGCGCTGGCCGAAAGGGGCTGAGACCACGCACCCCGGCTGTCGACTCGTGGAGGGAAACTAGGAGGCAGGGCGATACTCGAGCCGCAGGAAGACCCAGTTGGTCCCCCCCACGGTCTCGATGGCGAAGGGGCAGCCAGGCGGGATCGAGATCAGCTCGTTGGTCTGCACCTCGATCCGGTCGCGCTCGATGCGGATCGCACCCCGTCCCCCCAGCGTAAACAGCACCGTCGTCTCCGCCTCGCTCACCTCCTCGGCGAGGCGGCCACCCGGCCGCAAGACGGCGTGGTGGAACCGTACCTCCCCGCCGTCGGAGCGGGCCTCGTCGATCGACACCACGCGAATCCACCCATCGTCGTGGGTGGGGAGGCTCGAGAGCCGGCGAAACGTGTATCGCGCCACGCCGCCACGATAGCGTCGTGTTGCCGTGGTGTGCAAGAGATCGGGCCTCGGACGTCTCCATGGGCAAAACCGAGCCTCCGGAGGCCTCTCATGTCCCGCGCCGCCTTGATCGCCGTGCTTGCCCTCACACCACTCGCTCCTGCGTGGGGGCAGGGGTGGATAGAGGCCCCACCCGGCAGCGCCGCCGTCACCAAGGTCCGGACCGCAGTCCGGGTGGAGATCACCGGACGCATCGCGCGCGTGACGGTCGAGGAGTGGTTCCGGAACGACGGCGGTCGGCTCGCCGAGGGCGTCTACCACTACCCGTTCGCCCGAGACGCCGTCTTCCACGAATTCTCGTTGTGGCAAGGAGACAAG
>JBDHCY010000153.1:0-9005 GCA_039591795.1 Gemmatimonadota bacterium
GGCGACCTCGAGTGGCGCCGGCACCGCGTCGATCAGTTCGTGCAAGAAATACCCGAGCTGGACGTAGTTGCCGATCAACGTCGTAAGGCCGCCACTCTGCGTGTCACTGACGCGTTTCCAGTGGAGCTCCTGCTGCCAGGCGAGCCCCCGATACATGAACGCAGTCTCGGCCATCCATTGCGTGACGCGGTACTGTCCGGGCCCTCCGTCGGCGAAGCCGGGGAGCTGTCCCCCGCCCTCCTGAGAGAACCGGGTGTACGGGCTTCGATTGGTCGCGCTCGCGAACGCGATCAGCCCTTCGGGCTTGGCCCGCCGGACAAGATCCGACCCGGTCCAGGCCAGCACTCGGCCGAACGGATTCCACTGCACGCGCCCCATCCACATGACGTGCTTGTCATCGTTGGTGCGCCCCATGCGGCCGGTGCCGGTGAGTACGGATGCCCAGTAGCTCACATCGGCGACGCCGCCTCCCTGAAGGCGGCCGAACAGCGAAACGCCTTGCTGCCGGTCGAGCGTGAAAAATGCGTTGATCAGCGAGCGGTCGGCCATCTGTTGCTCGCCGGAAGAGATCACTCGCTCGCGGTTGTAGTGCACCTTCCACTGCCCGACTTTGACGTTGAGCGCAGGCCACCGCTCGAGCATCACGCGAAAGTCGAGTAGTGCACCGGCGCCGAGCTCGTACTCGAAGAAGTATTTGAGCCAGGGCTGGTAGGCGTGGCCGCCGATCTTGAGACGCGCCCGGTTCACCTTGAAGACGTGCTCGTCGGGTTGGGTGAAATCCTCCGGCTCGTCGGGGTTGGTGTCACCGGGATATGCGTAACGAATCTGCACCCGCGGCTGGATCTGCATAAGGAACTTCCCATCGGCGGTTCGGAGCTCGAAACCCTTGTCGCCGTGACGGATCGCCGGAACCGTGTCGCGGCTCGGGGGAACGCTCGAGTCGGGGTCCGCCTGCTGCGCCAAGGCCGGGTGCGCCGCGAGGGCGAGGACCGCGGCGATGACGACCCAGCAGCGGGCCCGGCGAGTTCGCAGCGCCTCGAGACTGCCACGCCGCACGGCACCGTCGTTGGGCAACGGACCCGGTCCCTCAGTGGGCAACGAGGAGGACCTCACGCTCGCCGGCCAATTGGACCGGGCGGTTGTTGCCGCCCAGGACGCCGGCGATCGAGTCGAGCTGGGCGGCGGAGGCTCCGATCGGCTGGGCCATCACGATCCAGCTCACGCCCTCGCTGCACGGTGGCGTCGTGAGGGAGCCGTCGTAGCGGTAGAACCGATCCTCCTCGGGGATCAGCCAGTCGAGCCGCACCACCATCTCGTCGAAGTGGAGTTCCGCGCCGGGCGTGGGGAGTTGCGCGAGGAGATTGGCCAACCCAGGGTGTTCGGCGCCCGCCGTGAAGAACACGCCCAGCACGGCGAGCCCGCCATTCGAGGCTTGGTGCACGAGGTGCACCTCGAGGGGCAAGTGCTGGCCCGCCAGCGTATGCTCGCTCGGGGCGTGGAAATGGAATTGTCGCAGCGCGTAGGCGGCCCCGTCCACGGTCAGTGTGTCGCCCCCCTCGTAGTTCACCTGGATCGTGTGTCCGTTGTCGAGCAGATCCACGGCCTGCTCGTTGAACGCAATGGACAGCGCCTCCGAGTGATAGACTCGGGAGAATACCGCGCTCGTGTCAGTGGCCGTCGCGACGAGATCGATGGGTGACTGCCGGGTTCCATCGCGGCACTGGGAGTAATCCGGGCTCAGGTCCGCCCAATGCGCCGGACCCTCTTCGCCCGCATAGCCCCAGTGCACGGGTCGCACGGCCGATGTGGCGGCGGCATTATGATCGGCGGCGGGCGGGCGGGCATCGCCACAGGCCGCGAGCGTCGTCACCAGCGCAAGGAGTACGGCCCCACCGTTCCGTTCCATCGTGTGCTAGCCTCCCCAGTTGAATTGGTACGCCACACTGACCGCGTCGAAGTCTGGCCCCTTGTCGATGCGCTTGGTCGTGGCCAGGCCGAGCTTGAGGGAGTGCCCGTTGGCGATACGGCCAGCGGCGGTCATGCCGACGCGAAAGGCCGACTGCCGGTTGTCGCCCGGCACTCCGTTCACGACGCCGCGGCCCCCGGCCCCGATCCCAGCGTTGAGCGCGATCCAAACGGCGTCGGTCAGCGTGCGCACGAGGTGCGCCTTGGCCGTCAGGAAGGGGCGCTGCTGGATGGTGTTGCCGCCGAAGAAATCCCCATTGGTCGTGAAGAACCAGCCGCTCACGTACGACTCGACGATCCAACGCCCCAAGGTGTGCGAGATACCGACTTGCGGCCGGAAGGTCCAGCGGTGCGACCCGAGATTCAGCAGCCGCTCCGGGTCGTACTGGCCGATCGGCACGAACACTTGGAGGCTCATGCCCACGACGGTTCTCGGCGCGTAGTTTCGGAACCCGGCCCGGGTGAGGGCCGGGGCGCCCACGAGGTTCACGGAAAGGCGCACCCGCGGATCGCCGAACCCCGTCGCGATCCGGCTCGTATCCTGGCTGTCGAGGAGACCGGTCCAGCGTCCGGTGGCAAGGGGCACGATCGCGTCCACCTTGCCCGACAGGCCAAAGAAATTGATGGCACGGACGTAGGCAGCGATGCCCGTGTGCAGGTTCGCGTTCAGATTTTCCACCGGGATCGAGGGATCGAGGAGGACGTTGCCGCGCGAGTAGGCGTAGCCGAGCAGTACGAAGTTCGTGCCGAGTGGCACGTTCGTGAGTGCCCGGGGTTCGAGCTCCTGGCCGGCGAGGATCGCGGGTGCCAGAAGCACGTGAACGCTGAGTCCTGCGGCGGTGAGGCGGTTTCTGAGTCTCCCCATCAGCACCTTCTCATTCGGCCGTCGCCGGAGAGCAGAAAGGCGGCCGCGTCACTGCCGCGGCCGCCAATCTGGGTTCTCAGCATCCTGCTCTGCTCGCCCGGCCTAATTCCGCTGCCCCTTCTGCAGCTCTTCCAGCACTCGATCCAGGGAGAAACTTCCTGGCTTCTGCCGCGGTGGGTAGTCGACGAGCGTGATCAGGAAATCGCGTACGAACGACTGTGCCGGAACCATGACAAAGAGACGGTTGAGGCCCCATTCGTCGAAGCCCATCGCCTCATGATTGGCGCGCTCGAACGGATCCCTCCGCAGATTTTGAATCATCGGGAGACGCAGAGCAGTGTACGGCTGCGACCATACCTGAGGACCGTGCGCGTTCTGCACGGAGAACATGATCTTCCAGTCGTTGTATCGCAGCGCCGACAGCGACCCGTCGTCCGTGAAATAGAACATCTCCCGGCGCGGCCCGATTTCTTCCTGTCCCATGAGGTAGGGCAGGAAGTTGTACCCGTCCAGATGGACCTTGTATGTCTTGCCGTTGACCGACCTGCCTGCCAATAGCTCATCCTTGACGTCCGTATCACCGACGGCCGCCAGAAGCGTCGGCAGCCAATCCTGCTGAGAGATAATCTCGTTGGAGACTTGACCCGGCGCGATCTTCCCCGGCCAGCGCACCATCATGGGCACCCGGAATCCGCCCTCCCAGGTCGTGTTCTTCTCGCCAGCAAACGGGATCGTTCCGCCATCGGGCCAGGACATCGTTTCCGCGCCATTGTCAGTTGAGTACACGACGATCGTATTCTCCGCAATCCCGAGCTCGTCGAGCAGATCGAGCAGCTGACCAACGTGATCGTCATGCTCGGCCATACCGTCGGCGTAGATGCCCTGGCCAGTGACACCCTGCGATTCGGGCTTGAGGCGTGTCCAGATGTGCATCCGCGACGTGTTGAACCAGACGAAGAACGGCTGGTTCCTCGAGTTGGCGTTCCGAATGAACCCTTGTGCTCCCTCCAGAAACTCTTCGTCAACGGTTTCCATCCGCTTGCGGGTCAGCGGACCTGTGTCATCGATGCGTCCGTCCGCGTAACTGTGCATCACGCCACGAGGGCCGAACTCCTCTCGGAACGCGGGATTGGCAGGGTAGTCCTCGTTCTCCGGCTCCTCTTCGGCGTTGAGATGGTAGAGATTCCCAAAGAACTCGTCGAACCCGTGGTTCGTGGGCAGGTGCTCGTCCCTGTCACCCAGGTGGTTCTTGCCGAACTGGCCGGTGACGTACCCATGCTCCTTCAGGAGCGTGGCGACGGTGGGGTCTTGGTCGTTCATCCCTTCGGGGGCACCGGGTAGCCCCACCTTGAGCAGTCCCGTGCGAAACGGGCTCTGCCCCGTGATGAATGCGGCTCGTCCCGCCGTACAGCTGTTCTCGCCGTACGCGTCGGTGAAACGCATGCCCTCTTCGGCAATGCGATCGATGTTGGGAGTCTGGTACCCCATCATCCCGTCGTTGTAGGCGCTGACGTTGAACCAGCCAACGTCGTCGCCCCAGATGACCAGAATGTTCGGCCGGTCCTGCGCGTGGGCCGCGGTGGTCATCAGTGTGAGTGCCGCGGCAACCGGCCACGTGTTCCTTGCTCGCATCCATCCTCCTGTCGTGCCCTCTCGTGGGCACGCTTGGTTTGGTGGAGCGCCAGTCACGTCCTGCATCCAGGCGTTCGAGCGCTTCCAGGTACCCTATGGTCTTCAGTCGCGTTTCCCTCTTAGTCGACCACGCCCACTCCGCGCAGCACGACCACCGCGAGGAAGAGACCCCAGACGGCGGCGCTGGCGAGCCGATGAAGCTTCGCCGCGTTCGAGTATGCGAGCACCAAGGCGACGAGCATGACCAGCACATTCACAGTAGCGCCCTTTGTCAGGCCGGACTTCAGGACCACATCTGCCCCGAGCGTCCAGACCTGTAGCAGCACGAGCAACAGAAAGAACTGCCTCGCGATCGAGAAATAATGCGCCTCCATGTCGCGGTCGCTTCCCCCCCGCCTCGGGGAGCAGCACGTGGGTGGCAAAGAAGAGCAGGATGGGACCGGCCACGACGTACAGAAAGTCCAGGAATTGCCAGGTCTCCACTCCGAAGATGTCGACCATGTGCCAGAACAGATTGAAATGCACCAAGAGCAGCAGGATGACCCAACTCGTATGGAGGGGATACACGCCGGGCCTCGTGCGCTTGTCCACGATCGACGCGAGGGCGGTGAGGATGTTCGCAACGCCGAGGCTCAGGATGATCACGAACATGATGGCGACGAGCAGGGCCGACGTCACCTCCATGGTTCCCTCCAGTTGGATGCCTGCTCCCCATGGCGACCGGCTATGTCTCCTCCTACTGCGCCCCGCGTCTGAGCCCTTTTCACTATGGCGTATACCAGATCGGACTGGTGTACGCTCGCTCCTGTGTGGTCATCGGCACCTCATCGGACATGTCCAGGCCGAAATACTCGGCATCGTAGGCCGTCCAGCGCGGTGTCGGAATCTCGATCACGCGGGCGTAGTAGAACGCGCGCACCACGGGATCGAAGTCCGGATCTTCCCAGACCGTGATGAGTTCCGGATCGCCGATCGTGTTCGTCCAGGTAGCGTTGGTGACGTCCACCGTGTTCCCGACTGCGGGAAGCTTGCCGTCACGTCCCGGCTGCCGGCGCTCGGCGTCGGCCCACACCACGTCATACACGCGCTCGTGCGTGTTCCCGCTCGCGTCGAGCCACCCCTTCACGACTTGGACACGATCGAGGTTGCCGCCAATGGGATCCTTGAGCGCTGCAACGAGGAAGGTCGGCGATTGACCCGACGGAGCGCTGCTGAGGTCGCCGCCCATCGGTACACCCTTGCGATATCCGATCGCCGCTGGTGTGCGGGACATCGCATCCTGAGCAGCGAAGTCCCAACCACCGAAGAAGCGAACGAGCATGCGCGACCCGGTGGTCGCAAAGACTTCCTTGCGCTCCATCGCGTCGAAGATCGCCTCGCGGGTATTCTCCGTCGCCCAGACGGCCGCGAGCCCCGACGCAGCCACCGACCATCCTTCGTACTCGCTGTCACCCATCTTGGCCATCGGGTGCGCCCAGCGCTCGGGACTCGGCTCGGACCCGGAATGCTTCCCGAAGAAGTTGTCCTCCTGCGCAGTCGCGAGCGAGGTATGGGAGTCGGTCGACCCCACCATGCCGAACTTGTAAGGATTGACGCCGAGACGCTCTTCGAGCAACAGTCCGTTCCTCAGTGCGGATCGGGCGTACTCGTACTGCAGCATCTCATTCGTCTTGGGACGGCTGAGATTGAGGTTGCCCTTCTCCCACGTCTCGTAATCGGCGAACTCGTCGTCTGGAGAGAGGAATGGGTGTGCCTCGCCGTCGCCCTTGATCTGCGTCACCTCGTAGAGCGGCTCCCAGCGGGCGCGTTCCGTTGCGTACGTGCGGTCGATGGCGGCACCAGTGTACTGCTGGTCGACGGGGAACATGATGCCATTGGACATGTTTCCGTTGTGGGCCAGCGCCAGCATGTCGCCACCCGTCGTCGTCTCGTACTCGGCCATCCAATTCCACAGGGCCTTCGGATCCGGACTGCCAAACGGCGGCGCCATCGTGTACGGCTCCACCCGACCGGCTACCGAGGCATCGTCCCGGAAGATCACGACCCGGTGCAGGTTGTCACCGTCCACCAACGAGGTCCATTCGAAGCCGATGAACGCCGTGAACCGACCAGGATCGTTTGCCCCTTCGGCAGCGTTCATGATGCGCTCCCACGTCGAGCGGAAGGCAGGCGTTCCCGGCTCTACCGAAAGCGCGTCGGAGATCTTGACGCCCCTCGAGAACGCGTCGATGAGCTCTACCGACGCCTCCACCGCCCTCTGCCCGCCGGCCTGGATCATGTCGTAGATCCGCCGGCCCTCTTCGTCACGCAGGATGTCGGGATGCCCCTCGAAGATGCGGGTGAAGAGCCCCATGTTGTCGGAGTGATCCGCCACGACCAGGAAGTCCAGGGGCCGAGACAATCTGACGTCGATACCCGTCGTGGCCGTAATCTCGTCACCCTTCGCGAATCGGTACGCATCCTCTGGCGCTAGCCGATTGCCAAAGGACCCAGCGTCGAACGACAGGGTCGTGTGGAGGTGCGTATCGCCCCAATAGACCCGGTCCGGGAACGCGCGGCCGGCGTACGGGGAGTACGACCCGCTGCGGAACGCCGTCGTGTCGCGCCGTCCACCGAAGTCCTGGGCGCTCAGCGTGCTCGCCGAGAGTGCCAAGAGGCCACCCGCAAGCGCTACGGTTCTGCCGAACAGCATGATCGACTCCTTCCTATATGTGTCGCGCTCGCCCATTCTCCGCTCTTGGTCCCGTAATTGGGGACCAGGGCCGTCCAGCACCCTCGCCGCGGCGATTCCCTCGAGCGTGCACGCGGTCTGTAACGCCGTCGCGTGAATTGGGACCGGCGGCAGTCAGCCACCCGGTGGACGCAACTTGTCCATCACTTGATCGAGCGAGAAGCTCGCCGCCCGCTGGCGAGGCGGATACTCCTGAAACGTCGAGAGGAACTCGGCGACGTAAGTCTGGGCCGGAACGAACATGAAAACCCGATCCAGCATCCAGTCGTAGTAGGTGTTGCTGGTTCGATCTGCTCGTTCGTACGGATCGCGCCGAAGGTTGAATACCTTCGGTATGCGTAGCGCCGTGAATGGCTCGGCCCATATTTGGAACGACCCTGTAACACGCTGCTCGAGGAACACAATCTTCCAATCCCGATACCGCAGCGAACTCAGGTCTCCATCGTCCGTAAAATAGAAGATTTCGAGCCTGGGGCCCTCATCCGTTTGACCAGTCAAGTACGGCAGGAAGTTGTACCCATCGAGATGGACACGGTACGACCGGCCGAGGGCCGGCGAGTCGTATCCGGTGAGTAGCTTCCCTTTGATGTTGTCATCGCCAGCCGCCGCCACCAAGGTCGGCAGCCAATCCATGTGGTGCATGATCTCGTTCGAGACGGAGCCGGGCTCGATGTGTCCGGGCCAGCGGACCATGGCCGGCACACGCCAGCCGCCTTCCCAGTTCGTGTTCTTCTCACCGCGGAACGGCGTCGCCGCAGCATCCGGCCACGTGTTGTAGTGCGGACCGTTGTCCGTGCTGTAGAACACGATGGTGTTGTCGGCGATCCCGAGCTCGTCGAGTAGATCGAGGAACTGCCCCACGTGCATGTCGTGCTCGACCATGCCGTCCGAATACTCGTCCTGCCCGGAGATCCCGCGCAACTCAGCCTTCACGTGGGTTCGAAAATGCATCCGGGTGCCGCTCCACCACACGAAGAACGGCGTCCCCGCCGCGTGTGCATCGCGGATGAATCGGCGCGCCGCAGCGGAGGTCTCGTCGTCCACCGTCTCCATCCGGAGCTTGGTCAGGGGGCCGGTATCCTCTATTCGCCCGTCAGCGTAGCTGTGAATCACGCCGCGCGGACCGAATTCCTCTCGGAATCCGGGAAAGCGTTCCTCGCTCGGGTAGTCCTCGTTCTCAGGCTCCTCTTCGGCGTTGAGGTGGTAGAGATTGCCCAAGAACTCGTCGAACCCATGATTGCTCGGCAGCATCTCATCGCGATCACCGAGATGGTTCTTTCCAAACTGCCCAGTTGCATATCCCATGTCCTTGAGCAGGACCGCGATGGTGGGGTCCTCGACCTGCATTCCAAGTTCGGCCCCGGGAAGCCCGACCTTGCTGAGACCAGTGCGGAAGACGCTCTGCCCCATGATGAAGGACGACCGACCGGCCGTGCAACTCTGCTCGCCGTAATAGTCGGTGAAGATCATGCCCTCGTTGGCGACGCGATCGATATTCGGGGTCCGATAGCCCATCACGCCCATCGTGTAGGCGCTAATGTTGGACTGGCCAATATCGTCGCCCCAGATGACCAAGATGTTGGGCTTGTCTTGGGCCCAAGCCGCCGTCGTGGTCGCGAGTGCGAGCACGAGTGCCATCAACCATCCACTCCGCGTTCTCATGCAATTCCTCCTGGTGGCCATGTTGTCACAATCCCATCTATTGAGACGGCAGCTCCCATGCACGCCGCGACTCGTCACCCATCGTGACGAAGCGCGAGCGCTACCCGACGGGAATCGAATACGACACGTTGAGACGGATCTGGTCCTTCG
>JBDHCY010000153.1:9023-9660 GCA_039591795.1 Gemmatimonadota bacterium
CCTTCGCCGCCGGAGCCGTCCACTTGTCCGTGTAGACCGTCCCGGAGTATTCGACGTAGAAGTTCCACGTGTTCTTGGGCTTGACCAGCAGGTACCCAAGCCGTGCCCCGACTGGAACGATCAGGCCCTTGGTATCCCAGTTGTACTGGGCCTGCAAATCGTTGGTGCCGAGGTAGAACCCTTTGCCCAATTGGAGGTTGGCAAAGGGGTTGATGATCAGATTGCCGGCCACGGTGCTGTCCGGTCGGCTCGGGTCGGTCTTGCCCCACGTTTGCTGCAGGAGCACGCCGAAGAGCAGTTTCTCCTCGAGCGCTCTCATGATGACGGCCGTCGCGAAGCCGTACTGAATCTTCGATGGGCCGAACCCTTCTTTGCCCGGGATCACCACGTCAGGACCGATACCCGCGCGTCCCCAACTCCACTCGAGAGGAACGACCAGCGCGAACAGGTCGGTCGGACTGAACCCCCACTCGTCCTGCTGGTTCTGTGTGTAGCGGATGGTGAGCCGCGGCAGGATCGTGACGCCGCCGGCCGCCGAGCCCCCGCCGATCGGGATGGGAGCGACCATGCGAAACTGGCCAAAGCCCTTGCTGCCCTTCGGCCGAGTGCCACCGCCGGAAAGCATGTCTTCGTGGTA
>JBDHCY010000154.1:0-8984 GCA_039591795.1 Gemmatimonadota bacterium
CAGTACGACCTGCTCAACCCGCAGAAGCTGTTGGAGAAGTATGTCGGCCGCACCGTGACCGTCTACCGCTACAACCAGGCGACCGGTCGAGACGAGCCGCACGAAGCGGAAGTGCTGTCGGTGAACGGTGGCCCCATCCTGAGGATCGGCGACGAGATCACCTTCAACTTTCCGGGGCGGTTCTCGTTCCCCGAGATTCCCGGCAACCTCATCGCCAAGCCCACACTGATGTGGATGCTCGACAGTCAGCGGCCGCGGCATGAGCTCGAGGTGTCGTATCTCACGAACAACATGAATTGGAAAGCCGATTACGTGTTCGTCATCGACGAGTCGGACAGCCGCGGCGACCTGACCGGGTGGGTGACGCTCACGAATCAGAGCGGGACGAGCTACCAGAATGCTCGCCTCAAGCTCGTGGCCGGCGAGGTGCAGCGGGTCGTGAACCGTACCGGCGGCCGCATGCGTGACGAAGCGATGAAAGCGATGGCGGCGTCGGAGGCGGTCCCACAATTCAGCGAGGAGAGCTTCTTCGAGTATCACCTCTACACGCTCGATCGGCCCACAACGCTCGAGGAGAACGAGCAAAAGCAGGTGACCCTGCTCGAGGGTGAGGGTGTCGGCATCGACAAGCGGATGATCTTCTACGGAGCGCAGTACTACTACCGCGGCTCCTATGGCGAAGTCGTGTCGAACCAGAAGGTCGGTGTGTATCTCGACATTCAGAACAGCGAGCGCAACAAGCTCGGGATGCCCTTGCCGAAAGGCGTCGTGCGGGTCTACAAGGCGGACAAGTCGGGTGCGCAGCAGTTCATCGGCGAAGATCGGATCGATCACACCCCGCGCGACGAGCGCATTCGGATCAAGATGGGTGAGGCCTTCGACGTAGTGGGCGACCGCCGCCAGATGGAGTACAAGGTCATCTCCGGGTGCGTCTCCGAGAGCGCCTGGGAGGTGAAGCTCCGGAACCACAAGGACGAGCGGGCTCAGGTCGAGGTGATCGAGCCGATCGGGGGAGACTGGCAAGTATTGAGCTCGAACCGCCGGTACCAGAAGCTCGATGCGCACACCTTCAAGTACGTCGTCGACATTGGCGCGAGGGGCGAGGAGACGATCCGATACCGGGTGCGCGTGCGCTGGTGTTAGCCCCTAGCGCGCTTGCTCTCAGCCTTCAGATTCTAGGCCGACTGGCCGCACTCTGAACCCTGGCTGGGAGGCCCCATGCACTGGCTCATCGCCGGCGCGATCGCAGGCGTTGCAGCGTACCTCACCGATTGGCTCATGTGGGGGAAGCTGTTCACCAAAGGGATGGACGACTTCTTCAGCGGCACGCCAGAGGAGGCGCAAGCGAACATGGGCCCGGCCCTGGCCCAATCGGCCGTGCTCGCGCTCGTCTTCGGCGTGGTCCTCGCGTTCACCTACCAGCGTGTCGCCGGCACCCTCTGGGTCGAGCGCGGCGGGCCGCTCGCAGGAATGGAGTTCGGCACCGTGCTCTGGCTGCCCACGGTGGCGCTCGCCACGGTGGGGGGCGGGGTATGGTTCGACAAAGCCCGTCCACTCTTCCGCGCGCAGTTTTGGACGTGGTTGGTGCGGCTCAACGTCGCAGGCCTCGTCCTCGGATTCCTGATGTAGGCGGCATGGAAGCAACGAGCCCGCCGCCCAAATGGGCGGCGGGCTCACACTGCTCGGCAAACGACCGCGTTACTGAGCGACCAGCCCCGACTTCCGTACTTCTTTCCCGACGACCTCCACGAGCTCGCGCATGAAGGAGTCGATCTTCGACGGGTTCGTCGTCTCGCTCTGGCCCGCCCACACCAGCTTGTTCTGCGAGACGGAGAAGATCAGCGTCTCGACCGAGAGGATCTGGTCGGTCGTGACGTAGCCGGGCGAGTAGGCAGCGCCCCAACCGTGGCCCCAGTAACCCCACGTGCTGCCGTAGTAGGCGGTGCCCGGCGTGTAGGTCGTGCGCTGCTGCTCATCGACGACACGCATCACGATGACGGCCTCGACGTTCGCTTCCCGGAGCGCCTGGTGCGCGCGTGCGGTGTCGCGCACCATGTCGCCAGGGAGCAGCGCGTACGAGGGCTGGGTCGGAAGCCCGCGCTTGCTGATCTCGTCGGCCAAGGCCGTCTCGGCCGCGCGCCGCTGGCCTGGGTTCTCGGTGATCACCATCGCCACCGCGTTCTTCCCTTCCAGGCTTAGCTGCTGCGCGGTTGGATCGCGCCACGTAGAGCTCATCGATGTGGAGGCGCAGGCTGCCGCTCCCAACGCGACGGCCACGAGCGCCCCAAAATGAGTGGTCCGCATGCTCTCTCCCTTTGTTCGACTGGTCTGACGGTCGGGTGCTGGACTGGAAAAGGTATGCGGACGGACCAACGGCCACCACCCGTGGTGTCGCGCTCCGGGAGGTGGGTGCCCGAGGGGGTTCTCACCCGCACAGGTCTGCCGGCGCGAGCCACTCAGCCTCGAACCGGCCCGCCTCCACGCGTCCATCGGCATGTCTTAGTTCGACGGTGCCCTGGGCCGGCTGCTCCTCGTCGAGACGCTCGAATCGTATCGCACCCTCGGGGAGCATGTCGCAGTGCGTCTCCGCCAGGCACCACAGCGCGACCCCGTCCTGGTCGGTGTCAGGCGTCACCCGAATGCGACGCCCCACGATCCGCGCCGCGCTCTGGTAGAGCGTCACGACCGCAACGGGCGGCGGCACGATCGCCGCCTCCGCCGGGTGGTCGGCGAGGTAGAGCGCCACCGCCGGGCCGTCCCACGGCGCACAGACGCGTTGGACGTAGGCATGCCCATAGGGAAGCGGACCGGCTGGGGCCGGGTCGTCATTGGCGCACGCCGTGGAAGCAACGGCCAAGAGCACGGCAATCATGGACATGTGTCTCATCGGTCTCCTCCCCTCTCAATCGGTCTCGTCGGTCTCATGGCATAGAGACGTGGGTGGGCCGCGCGATTGCACGGACCCGCCCCCCTCCAGGCAGGGTAGTGGGGGCCCAGACCGACGTCTCCCAAGTCACCGCGAGAGGAGTCCGCCGCTGAGCGCCACGACGACTGTCCGGCCGGCGGCCACGACATCCGCCTTGTGAGGCCGACTGGGCGGCGCTAGAATGCAGCGGCGAACGGCCGACGCGCGTTTGGTTCGCCGTTCCCCGGGAGAGGTGGCCGAGTGGCTGAAGGCGCCGGTTTGCTAAACCGTTATAGGGTCATAAAGCCCTATCGAGGGTTCGAATCCCTCCCTCTCCGTACTCCTCGATGACCGTTCGCGTCCGCTTCGCACCCTCTCCCACCGGTTATCTGCACGTTGGCGGCGCACGTACCGCGCTGTTCAACTGGCTCTATGCCCGAAAGAACGGCGGCACGTTCCTCCTCCGCATCGAGGACACCGACCGCGCCCGCTCGTCCGAGGAACACACCCAGGTCATCCTCGACGGCCTCACCTGGCTCGGGCTCGATTGGGACGAGGAGGTGACCTTCCAAGGCGCCGGGCTCGAACGCCACCAGGCGCTCGCCGACCGCCTCCTGGCCGACGGCAAGGCCTACTTGGAGGACGGCGCGATTCGCTTCGCCTTGCCGCCGGGCGAGATCGCGTGGGACGACGAGGTCCACGGGCGCATCGCGTTTCAGGGCGCCGACATCCCGGACTTCGTTCTCCTCCGCTCCGACCGGACGCCGACCTACAACTTCGCCGTCGTGGCAGACGATGTCGACTTGCGGATTACACACGTCATGCGCGGCGACGACCACATTTCCAACACGCCCAAACAGATCGCGCTCTACCGTGCGCTCGACGAGCCGCTCCCCGTGTTCGCACACGTGCCGATGATTCATGGAACCGACGGGAAGAAGCTCTCAAAACGACATGGTGCCACCGCCGTCGGCGACTACGATACTCTGGGCATCCTGCCCGCGGCACTGAGGAATTTCCTCGCCCTCCTGGGCTGGAACCCGGGAAGCGAACGCGAGCTGTTCTTCGAGCTGGACGAGCTGGTCGATGCGTTTTCGATTGACGGCGTTGGGGGGAAGAGTGCCATCTTCGACCCGACAAAGCTCGAGTGGATGAACGGCGAGCACCTTCGGCACCGGGCGGCACACGCGCCGAAGACGCTGGTCCCACTCGTGTCCCATATCGCGCCCGACCTGCGGCCCTTCGCCGACCGGGTCGAGACGATTCTTCCGATTGCCGCTGTCCGGTCCCGTACCGTTGCCGATCTGGCAGCATTCCTCCGCGGCCGTGTAGTGCCGCACCAGCCGACGCCCGACGACCGTGCCCGCGCGTACCTCACGAAGACGAGAGGCTGGCAGGCCACGGTCCGAGCCGCAGCCGATTTCGTCGAGGCGATTCCCGACGACCGGTGGACGCGTCCAGAGGCGCTCGAGGTCGAGCTCATGCGCTTCGCGAAGGGGTTGAAGAGACCGCTGGGCGAGGTGTTCCAGCCGCTCCGCATCGCGCTCACCGGCTCCACGAAAAGCGAGCCCGTGCAAGAGCTCGTGTGGGCCATCGGCAAGGACGAAGCTCGCCGGCGACTCCGCCAGGCGGCACTGGAGAGCGCCGGGCGGCGTTGACACAGCAACCTCGTTGTTTGGTGCGCGGGCAAACCTAGGGAATGATGGTGTCCCGCCCCCGGCGAGCCCGTTCGGCGGCGCGCTCTCGATCCTTCCGTTCCCGAAGCTCCCGCACCACCTGTTTGAACTCCGCCACGGTCGCAGCTCGTCGCGCCGCTTGCATGAGATCGAAGCGCATCTCGGCGAGCCGCTCCGCACGCTCAGCCTCTTCGATGTTGCCCTGCGGCAACGGGATGAGCGCGAGCACAGCCGCCGGAATCCTGATTGGACCGACCGTCACCCACCCGGAATCGAGTCCGATCGGTCCGATCCCGGGGATCTCGGTCGCCCACTTGGGGAGTGCCTGCTCCGCTCCCGGCTCGCTGCGAATCGAATCGAAGATCGCCTGCAGGCGCACGGCGACGGCTGGATCACTGAGGATCGCTTCCCGTGCCTCGTCTGAGAGCTGGGCCAGGCGAAGAGGACGCACCCAGAGCGACGCGTTCCCCAGGCGCGGGCTCGGGGTCGAAGGAGCCGAATCGCCCTCGGCCGCTCCACCCGCCCCGAGTCCCTCCCCAGCCCCCGCTGCTGCCACCACCCCGGCCAGGGAGTCGCCCTCGACATCAGCCGGCTCGAGTCCCGCGGCGGGTGCCTGGGTCGGGCGGGCCGCGGCGACGCGTTCAGGTCCCGGCCGCGGGGTACCGCGCGCAGCATCCGCAGGACTTGCTGACCGCGGCAGCGACGGGAGTGGCACTTCCCGGATGTCACCGGCGTCCCCGCCGATGTAGATGAATCGAACCTCTTCCTGGTAGGTCGCGCGGGGAAGGACGAGGAAGAGAGCCAACAGAACGGCGTGCGCGGCGACGGCGACGGCCGCAGCGGGCCACCCGACGATCCAGCGGGGACGGGGCAGGTCAAACCGCCGCAGCAATCATCCTCCCAATGCGACCGGCTGCGTCCGCGATACGCTCCGGCGGCTCTGCGAGTGCGATCCGGACGAATCCTTCTCCGGCAGCACCGAAGGCCGCGCCCGGCAAAACGACCACAGCCTCCTCGTCGAGAAGCCGCAGTGCAAACGGTCGTGACTCGGTTCCCGCAGGCAGACGCACCCAGAGATAGGGCGTGGCCTTGGGAACGTTTGCTCGGAGGCCCGCGGCGGCGAGCGCAGCAACCGCCGCATCGCGGCGCCGCTCGAACTCGGCAGCCAGCGGCCGCACGATTGCCTCGGCCCGCTCGAGTACCGGCACCGATGCCCGCTGAACGGCCAACAGCGGGCCGGCGTCCAGGTATGTCTTGAACGCCGACAGCGCACCGATCAGTTCCCGTCGTCCTGCCACCCAGCCAAGCCGCCAGCCCGTCATGCTGAAGCTCTTCGACATGGAGTGAAACTCGAGCGCGACGTCGCGCGCTCCAGGAATCTCGAAGATGCTGGGTGCCGTGTATCCGTCGAAGGTGAGGTCGCCGCGTGCCCGGGCTCCGGCACGACCACGCGATCGCCCGGGTCGGTGACCGCGAGCGCGAGGTGTGCCAGTCCGTCCTTTGAGCCGAGGAGCGGGAGGATCTCCTCCAGCGGATCGAACGACACGCCGAACCGCCGCTCCATGTACGCGACTGCCGCTTCGCGAAACGGGACGTACCCGAGCTGGAATCCATAGCGGCTCATGTGGGGGTCGTCGAGTGCGACGCGCAGCTCCGCGACGGCTTCCGCCGGCGGCGGCACGATTGCTTCTCCGGCTCCGAGGTCGATCACGTCGTGACCGGCGGCGAGGAGACGCCGTTTCGCCTCGGGAATGCCGGCGAGCGGGTACGCCGGCAGGAGATCCAGCCGTTGCGAGCGTTTCATGAGCTGCTCACTCCGTCCGCTCCGCGGCGCCCGGCATCGCGCCGATGCCGTGCCCCGCAAAGAACTCCTCGCACTCCGCGAGCACCTGGTTCCACGGCCCGATGGCACGTGCGGCCGGCGGCAGGCTTTCGATCACCGCAGAGCCGTATCGCTTGGTCACCACTCGTCGATCGAGCAGCGCAACGACCCCGACGTCCGCTCGGGACCGGACCAGTCGCCCGAACCCCTGTTTGAGCTTTAGCGCGGCATGCGGCAGGAGGTAAGAGGTGAATCCGTCCATGCCGCGGCTCGCGAGCCGTTCCAAACGGGCCTGGGTGAGCGGCTCAGTCGGTACTTTGAACGGGAGCTTTGCGAGCACGAGCGCTCGCAGCGCCCGGCCGGGAACGTCCACGCCCTCCCAAAACGAATCCGTGCCGAGGAGAACCGCGTTCCCGAGCTCGCGAAAACGCTGGAGGAGACGGTCTCGCGGCGCGTCTCCCTGGACTAGCATCGGCCACCCTCCGCCCAATACCCCCCGCGTCAGCTCGGCCACCCGTCGGAGCTGACGGTGACTCGTGAACAGGGCGAAGACTCCGCCGTCGGCCGCTCGGGTCACTTCGATGAGCACCTGTCCGACGGCCTCGTCGTGGAGGCTATCGGCGCTCGTCGGATCGGGCAGATCGGTTGGGACGGCGAAGAGGCATTGGGCCCCGAAGTCAAACGGCGAGGGCAGCACTTCGCGAACCGTGACGCGGCTCGGCTCCAGATCGAGGCCCAACCGGTCCTCCAGAAACCCGAAGTCACCACCCACAGCGAGCGTGGCGCTCGTGAGAACTGCCGTCTCGACGCGGTCGAACAGCGCGTCCTTGAGCAGCGGCGCCAGGTCGAGCGGTACTGCGGCAAGCGCGAGGGTCTTCCCACGCTCTCCCCGCCGCTCGAGCCACCGCACCGTTGGCTCGGCCGGATCTCCTGGCTTGAGGGTCGCGATGAGCCCGTCCTGCGCCGCTTGAAGGCGGCGCAGCGCTCCACGCAGCTCGCCCACGAGCTGCGCACGTGCCTCCGTCGGCTCGTCGAGCGCGAGCCGCTCCGCCACCGTCTCGACTCCGTCTCGCAGTGTGGCGAGCGTCGTGACGAGGTTCTCGAGGGCCAACTCCAGCCCCTCGCCCCAAACGGGTGCGGATCGGAAGCGATCGGTCAAGCGGAGCACGGGCTCCGTCGTGTCGACGAGCATGCGGGTGAGGTGCCCGAAGACCTGATCGGAATAGGTCCGTGCGTCTCGTAGCCCCGGTAGCAGCCGCTGCACGACGAGATCGAGGCTCGCCTTGCCGAGGGGCTCGTCGTTGTTCACGAGGTGTGCGACGAGGGTCGGGAACAGCCCGCGCCCGTTACGCTCGAGGCGGGAGAGGAGCCGGTTCACGCCGGCCGAGCTCACGTGGACGCCGAGGTGCTGGGCAGCGGTGTCTTCGAGATGGTGGGCCTCGTCGATGACGAGCCGCCGATAGGGCGGCAGCACGGCGGCCTCCTGCCAGTTGTCGGATGCGATACGCACGGCGAGGTCGCTGGCGAGCAAGTGATGGTTCACCACGACCACGTCGGCTTGAGCAGCACGCCGGCGCGCCGCGAACACGAAGCACCGCTCGAAATGCGGGCAGCGGAGGCGGTGGCAGAGATCGGGCTCGGCCACCACCTCATCCCACACCTCGTTCGACGGCCTGTCGGGAAGGTCATTAAGCGAACCATCGCTGGTGTGCTCGGCCCAACCGACGAGCGCATCGAGCTCGGCGACGCGAGGAGGCTCGAACAGCGAGTCCTGCTGCGCGCTCGCGTGCTGGAGCCGGAGGAGACATACGAAGTTGCGCCAGCCCTTGAGGAGCGCGAAGGTCGGTGTGTGATCGTCGCGCGCCAACGCGCCTTGGAGGGTGGGTAGATCTCTCCCGACGAGCTGTTCCTGCAGGTTGATCGTGTTCGTGGAGACGACAGTGCGCTCGTCGTTCGCCCGTGCCCACTCGAGCGCGGGCGCGAGGTAGGCAAACGACTTGCCTACGCCGGTTCCGGCTTCGACCAGTGCCACCCCGCCGTCGTTGTACATATCGGCGACGTAGGCGACCATGTCGCGCTGGGACGGCCGGTCTTCCCAGGCGCCGAGTGCCCGGGCCACGAGGCCGCCCGCACCGAAGTAAGCCGCCAGCGCCGGCGGGTCGAGTCGCTCGATCGTCGGCGCCTGCGGAGCCTCGACCACGACGTAGAGCGCGGTCGCCTCGTTGTCCAGGATCCCGAACCCCACGCCGCCGTCATGGAGTTGTGCCGCCACATGGAGGTCAGCGGCCGAGGGCTCGAGCACCCCGCTCGGGTGGTTGTGCAGGAGCATCTCTCCCCGGCGTGCGACGCCGGGAAGCGCGAGCACCGCGTCGATCGTGCCCCGCGCTGCGACTCGGACAGCGGCGACCCGCCCGTCCGAATCGAGTGTCCCGACGAACGATACCTCCCGCCCGCCTGCCGCCCCGATCTCTCGAGCGAGCTCGGCCCGCACGGTGTCGGGGAGGCGGGCGCTCACGTCTTGAGCTCGCGCTTCTTCGCCGCCGGGAAGAGAACGTTGTTGAGAATCAGCCGATACCCGGGC
>JBDHCY010000155.1:0-16102 GCA_039591795.1 Gemmatimonadota bacterium
CGTAGACCCGTTCGGCACGTGGCGCCTCGAGATCGGCGAACACGACTAGATCTGCGCGCCGGCCGGGTGCCACGGCCCCACGATCATGCATCCGAAAGTGCTCGGCGGGATTGAGCGTCGCCATGCGAATCGCGGTGATGGGAGGAACGCCCTCCTCGATCGCGAGTCGCACGAGGTGGTCGATCGACCCTTGCTCGAGCAAGTCACTTGGTTGCCGATCGTCGGTCGCGAGGCAGAGACGGCGCTCGGTCTCCGGCGACACCAGTGGCAGGAGTGCACGCAGGTTCCGCGCGTTCGTCGCCTCGCGCAGGAAGACCGTCATGCCAAGGCGGAGCTTCTCGCGGGCCTCCTCGACGGCCGTGCACTCGTGGTCGGAACTGATCCCGGCGGCGACGTAGGCATTGAGCGGCTGCCCGGCGAGTCCGGGGGCGTGCCCGTCAACCACCTTGCCGTCGAACGCCGCCAGCTTGGCCAGCACTTCGTCGTCGCCGTGGACGACGCCTGGGAAGTTCATCACCTCGGCGAGCCCCAGCACCTGTGGGTCGTCGCGCAGGGTCATGAGGTCCTCTGCCGTCAGCTCGGCGCCCGCGGTCCCCATCGGGGTCGCGGGCACGCAGGACGACGCATTCACGTACATCGTGAAGGGCACGCCGCGAGCGTCGTCGAGCATGAGCCTGATTCCCGAAAGGCCCAGGACGTTGGCAATCTCGTGCGGGTCGGTTACCACGGTGGTCACACCGCGCGGTACGACGGCTCGGGCGAACTCCCGCGGCGGCACCATGGCGCTCTCCACGTGGACATGCGCGTCGATGAGTCCAGGCGCGACGTAGCTGCCGTCGAGGTCCACCGACTCGCGCGCCTCATACCCGGCACCGACTCCGACCACGACCGCTCCAACGATCGCGATGTCAGCGGGATGGACCTCGCCTGAGAGCACGTTGACGAGCTGCGCGTTCCGGAGCAGCACGTCCGCGGGCTCGTCGCCGCGGGCATAGGCGAGGAGACGGGGGAGCGGGATTGGGACTGGCATCACCTATAGGATGTGCCGCGAGCACGCTGGCGGCCAGGGTCGAGAGTTGCTCACTTCGGTGTGCGCACCGCTCCCCGCACCATCCGGAGGCACGGCCCGATCAAGTATGCAACCCCCGCCAGCCGGCCAATCAAGAACGCGACGGTGGCCGCGGTCACACCCACCATGCCCAAATGCCAGCCCAATAGCGGGAAGCCGATCGCGATGCCCCCGACTTCGATGGCGGTGGCCCAGGTGATGGGTCGGGTGGAGCGCCCGACAACCAGAATCGCCCTCTGATACGACAAGATGACGGAGAGCACCGGGACCGGGATGAGCACCATGGTTGGCGGGATCGCGATCTGAGTGAGCTCCGGACTGAGGCCGGATAACGTGCCGAACCAGAACCGAGCGATGGGTGGGAACGCCACGAGCGCGAGCCCCGCCGACGACGCGAGCCCGAGCGTCACGGCGAACTGCCCGAGCGGCCGTATCTGGTCGTACCGCTCACCCATCAATGCGATGGCGACCTCTTGATAGGAGAGGCCCATCGCCCGGAAGATGAACGACACGGCGACTACCACGGGAAACACGGCGAGCGACTCGACCGGCGCGGGCGCGCGCCCCATGAAGAACGTGAGCAGCGGCTGCACGGTGAGGCCGATGATGGAGGTGAGCGCGAGCGGATAGTAGAATCGCGCGATCTCCCGAAAGCCGAGCTGCGGCTGCTCGGATCCGCCCGGATCCACGGCGAGGATCTGCCCGAGCACACCCCGCGCCATCCACCGGCTCGCGAACGCCTCGATGGTCACGCCGACCGTCAGGGCCGTTGCCCCCACGTAGGCACCCGGTAGTGCGAACGTCGAGTAGAGCACAAGCGCGGTCGTCGCCATGCTGGCGAGCCTGAGCCCTGTGCCGTACGCCACGAAGCGTGTGCGCCCGCCCCGAATGAGCAGCCCCTGGTAGAACCGGCGGTAGCCGATCGCCCCGGGCCACGGAAGCAGGATCCAGAGGGCGACGTAGGTGAGCCGAGAGACCTCCGGCGGAAGCGCCATGAGTCGCTCGGTGAGGAAGCCGTACACGGAAGGGACGAGCACGATGAGCATCACGGCCGTGGTTGCGGCATTGAGTGCGTAGGTGAACGCGCGGAGCCGTCGCAGGTTGGTTGCGTTGTCTGCGAGCGCGGTCGACGCACTCATGATCATGATGACCGGGGCTTCGACGAGCAGAGCGAACGCGAACGCCACGCCGTGCGCCGCCAGATTGAACTGCGGGTCCACGAGCCGCGCGATGATCGCGGCAAGCAGGGGCCCCTCCACGGCCATCATGAGCCAGGCCGCGGCGAGCGGGAGCCAAAACCGAGCGATCGAGCGTTGGGTGAGCGGCAAGCGTGGGCTCCGGTCGGTTCGACCACAAAACTATCGGCACTCCCCTGCCTCGGTGACCCAGACCGCTTATTGTTCGGTGACGACCTCCACACCACCGTGAGGTGACCGCTGCCTGACACCCCTGCCGGCCTCACGCGGGCCCTGGCCGGCCACTATGTCATCGAGAGCGAGTTAGGCCGCGGTGGGGCTGCCACCGTCTATCTCGCACACGACACGAAGTACGATCGGCTCGTCGCACTCAAAGTGCTTCGCCCCGAGTTGAGTGCGGCCGTCGCCGCCGACCGGTTCCTCTTGGAGATCCGTACCACCGCCCGACTGAACCACCCCAACATCCTGCCGCTGCTCGACTCGGGACAGGCAGGGGACGTCGTGTACTACGTCATGCCGCATGTGGGCGGTCGGTCGCTGCGCGACCTCATCCGTCGAGAGGCGCCGCTCCCGGTCGATGAAGCGGTGCGCATCACCACGCAGGTGGCCTCTGCACTGGAGCATGCGCATCGCAACGAGGTGATCCACCGCGACGTCAAGCCCGAGAACATCCTGATGCATGAGGGAGTGCCGATGGTGGCTGACTTCGGAATCGCCCTCGCGGTGAGCGCCGCAGGAACCGATCGAATCACCGATCTGGGGTTCTATTTGGGCACGCCGATCTACATGAGCCCTGAGCAGGCGAGTGGCGATCGCGATCTCGATGGCCGGAGTGACGTGTACAGCCTCGGATGCGTGCTCTACGAGATGCTGGCCGGGGAACCGCCCTTCTCAGGCGCGAATCCGCGTGCCGTGATGGCCAGGCACGTGCGCGACGCCGTCCCACCGCTCGCAACGGTGCGCCCCGACCTCCCAAGACACATCGATCGCGCCGTGTTGCGAGCCCTGGCGAAAGAGCCCAAGGATCGCCACCCAACTGCACAGAGCTTGGCAGATGCCCTCGTCGACGAAGCGGTCACACCGTTGCCGTCGACCGGGGCGTCGATTGCCGTCCTGCCATTCGCGAACATGAGTACCGATCGTGACGACGAGTTCCTGAGCGACGGCATTGCCGAGGAGATCATCAATGCCCTGAGCAAGATCGAGGGCCTGCAAGTCGCCGCGCGCACTTCGAGCTTCGCCTTCAAGGGAAAGCACGAAGACGTTCGGGCGATCGGGAGCCAGTTGAACGTGGGCTCGGTGCTCGAGGGCAGTGTCCGACGCTCCGGCAACCGCCTCCGCGTGACCGCACAGCTGGTCAACTGCGCCGATGGATACCACTTGTGGTCGGAGCGCTACGACCGCGAGATGAGCGACGTCTTCGCCGTCCAGGACGACATCGCCGAAGCGATTGTCACCGTCCTGCGCGGCAGTCTGCTGGCGGGAGAGCGCGAGTCGGTCGCCAAGCGTCATACCGAGCACGTCGGCGCGTACCAGCTCTATCTCAAAGGACGCTACGTCGAGAATACGCGTACACCAGATGGTTTCACCAAAGGAATCGAGTACTTCGAGGAAGCGCTCCGGACCGACGATGACTATGCCCTCGCCTATGCCGGCCTCGCCGACACCTACTACCTCCTGGGATGGTACCGTCACCTGCCGCCACGGGAGGCGTTTCCGCGGGCCGACGCAGCCGCGGCTCGGGCGCTCGAGCTCGATGAGACGGTTGCAGAGGCTCACATCTCGCGAGCCTACGTCAAGTTCTACTACGACTGGGATTGGGTGGGTGCCGAGCGCTGTTTCCGGCGCGCGCTCGAGCTCAATCCGAATCATGCGACGGCGCTCCATGGGTACGCCGAATACCTCGCTGCCCGCGGCCGGATCGACGAGGCGTTGCTGTCCGTACAGCGCGCCCATGAGCTCGACCCGCTCTCACTGACGATCAGCGCTGGGCTGGGGTGGGTGCACTTCTTCAGTCGGCACTACGGAGAGGCGGCGGAACACTTCGAAGCCACTCTGGCTCTCGACCCTCACTACGTGTTCATCCATTGGTTCCTCGGTCAGACCTATCTCATGCAGGAGCGGCTCGACGACGCGATCGCCGTGCTCCGTCGCGGCCTCGCCGGCTCGAAAGGACACCCAGGGATGTCGGCCTACCTCGGCCACGCCTGTGCGCGTGCCGGCCGCTTGGACCCGGCACACACGATCCTCCGTGAGCTCGAGGAACACGCGATGCGCTCGTACGTGCCCGCCGACTACTTCGCCGTGCTCTACATCGGATTGGGCGAAGCCGACGAAGCGGTCGCGTGGCTGGAGAAGGCGTACGACGAGCGGGCACTACACCTCGTGTTCCTCGCCGTGGATCCCGTCTTCGACGACCTGCGCGGCGACCCACGGTTCGATGCGTTGCTGGAGAAAGTGGGCTTGGCACCCGCTCGAGGAACGTCGAGCCCCTGAGCTGCTGGCCCGGATCGCCGTCTGCGACTCGCCAAGCACCGACCCTCGCAACATCTTGTTCAGCTGTCGCTACACGTTTCGCTCGCCCTTGGGAGGTTCCTGATGTTCCGTAGCACCAGGATTGCGCTACACGTCGCCGTCTCGTTGTTGGCTGGGCCGATCTCGGCGCAGGCACCGCGCCTGGGGACGATCTACTTCCCAACGTCGGCGAGCGGCGAGGCGCAAACGGCCTTCGTCGAGGGCGTCCTCTTCATGCACAGCTTCGAGTACGAATCGGCCGCACGGGCATTCCGTCGTGCACAAGAGCTCGCTCCCGATTTCGCGATGGCCTATTGGGGCGAGGCGATGACCGTGAACCATCCAATCTGGAACGACCGTGACCGAGCCGCCGCCATGGCAGTGCTGGAACGGTTGGCGCCCACCCGGGAGGCCCGGCTCGCCAAGGCGCCGACGGAGCGCGAGCGGGGCTACCTCGCTGCGGCAGAAGAGTTGTGGGCGGAGGGACCCAAGGCCGAGCGCGACACGGCATACGCTCTGGCGATGGAGGACTTGGCGCGTCGCTATCCCGACGACCCCGAGGCCCAGGCGTTCTACGCGCTCTCGCTGATGGGGCTCAGCTCGGGCACCCGGGTGATCCCGACGTATGTCCGGGCGGGTGCAATCGCTGCAGGAATCCGAACGACCAGTCCCGATCATCCAGGCGCGGCGCACTACGTGATCCACGCATTCGACGACCCGATCCACGCACCACTCGGGCTGGCTGCCGCCCGAGCCTACTCGAAGATCGCGCCAGATGCGGCCCACGCACAGCACATGACGACCCACATTTTCCTCGCGATGGGGATGTGGGACGACGTCGTGTCGCAGAACGAAGTGGCGGCCGGCCTGACCCACTGGGGGCCGGGACACTACACGTCCTGGCTTGGCTACGCGCTCGCTCAGCAAGGGCGTTTCGAGGCGGCCCGCGAGCATCTCGGGCGAGCTCGCGAGAACCTTCGGACCCCCGCGCCTCCTGGGCAGCGGAGCTATCTCGCGACCATGCGTGCTCACTACGTGATCGACACGGAGCGCTGGGACGACCCGGCGGCCCGCTGGGACATCGATCTCGCGGGCACCGGCAGCAGGGCGCAGACGATCAACCGGTTCACACTCGGCTACGCGGCGCTACAGCGCGGCGACGTCTCGACCGCGCGGAGCGAGGCCACGGCTCTCCAGAAACGCACCGGACGCCGCACGAACAACGTCGATGCCGGGACCGCCAGCTCCACGAAGGTGCTTTCGATGCTCCTGCGTGCGGCGGTGGCTGAGGTAGAGGGAGACCTTGCGACCGCCGAGCGCGTGCTCCGTGAGGCGACCGCGATGGAAGATGCGCTGCCGATGGAGTTTGGCCCGCCCGACATCGTCAAGCCGTCACACGAGCTGTTCGGCGAAATGCTCCTCCGCGCGGGGCGGCCGGCGGAGGCACAGCAGGAGTTTGCGCGAGCCCTCGAGCTGGCACCCAGGCGGGCGCTTTCGCTCAGAGGCTTGGCGATGGCTGCTCGCCTCGCGGGCGACGCGAAGACAGCCGAGCGTGCGGCCGGTGCGCTCCGAGACATCTGGCATGCAGCCGATCCGGAACTGTCGCCAGAGACCTCGACCCAGCGGTGACCCGCCGCAACGGCTAGCGCCGCACTCCTCCCGTGGCGCGTGGGGCTCCCCTCAGATAGGCTCCCAGGGATCGGCAATCGCACAGGGCGCGATACGCGGGGGCCGCGACGATGGGCGTAGCTCACGCATCGGTCAGGTTGAGGGAAGACTCACTGCGATGACTCAGCAAGGAGATGTGGACGTATGACCCGCCGAATACTCCCGACCGTCGCGCTCATCGCGCTCTTGGGATCGTCACTCGTTCGCCCCGCGGCCACACAGGTCCGCGAACACACGCTGTCAAAGGCCGACGCCGTCTTCAGCGAATCGTTCAGCCTCATTCAGGGGCTCCGCGAACTCGGAGACGGCAGGGTCCTGATCGCCGACCCGCTCGGCCAGGCCCTGGTCGTGGTCGACCTCGGCTCGGGCAGGGCGGACACGCTCGGTCGCGTCGGGCCGGGCCCCGAAGAGTATCGTCAGCCGGACGGGCTCTTCCCCCTTTCGGCCGACTCGACTCTGCTCGTCGATCTCGGGAACGCACGCCTCACAGCAATCGGGCCTGACGGTGGTTTTGGCGAGACGGCACCGCTCACCAAGGGTGAGCCTGGACCGGGCGGCGGCCTGCTGATCATCTTGCCTAGGGGCGTGGACAGTCAGGGACGGGTGTATTTCCAGTCCATGGGTGGGCGCATGGGCCAAACGCTTCCCGATTCGGCACCGGTGCTTCGCTGGGACCGTCAGTCGGGCGCGATCGACACGGTGGCGACCGTCAAGCTCCAAACGCTCAAGCGCTCCAGCTCCGGCGGCCCCAACAACCAGTCGGTGTCGATTCGGCCCAGACCGCTCTCACCCCAGGATACGTGGGCGGTAGCCCCCGACGGTCGCGTTGCCGCAGTGAGGTCGTCCGACTACCACGTCGAAATCGGCCGGTGCGGATCGGCGGAGAGGACAAAGAGGAGTGGGTGGCCGGCCTCAGCAACGGCGTCAGCGTCATGATGACCATGGACAACGGCCGGCGGAACCTGTCGATGCGGCGAGGAGGTCGTGGAATGGGCTCGCAGGAGCTCAACGTTGACGACTTCGATTGGCCCGAGGTCAAGCCGGCCTTCCCGCCCAACGGTGTGTGGGTGACCCCGGAGGGCACGTTGTGGGTCGAGCGCCATGTCCCGGCTGGCACGCCGCGTACCTACGATGTGTTTGGCGATCACGCTCAGCTCGAGGCGCGCGTGACGCTGCCCGAGGGACGTCGCGTGGTCGGCTTTGGGAAGGGTACCGTCTACCTGGCGTGGAACGACGAATTCGATTTGCAGTATCTCGAGCGGTTCCGCCGTCCGGCGGGATCCTGATCGGGGTCGGCACCCACACTCGATGAAGCTCGAATGATGCTCGATCCGGCGCGCCGTCGCGTCGCCCAACGAGGTCTTCGCCTCCGATCGGTTCGGGCATGATCCTGTCCCGGCGCGGAGTCGGTTTCGCCCTCCTGGGTATCGTGGGGCTCCTCCTGGCCTCCGGTGCGTATCTCCGGATTCGCGGCGCCGGTGAGACCGGGAGTGATGGGGCGACCGAGGCGGAGCGCCCCGACGTGTCGGCAACGAGCGCCTTTCCCACCGCCCTCGCGATACCGGTCGAGGGAGGGCTCACCGTTCGCGACACGCTCGTAATCGCCGTCGAGGCCGCCGGACAGGCGGCGGCCCGGCGGCGCGCTGGTCTCCTGGCTCTCGTCCCTGGTCAGGTCGTGGCCGTCGCGGTGCGCGAGAACCACGAAGCGCGCTCGGGCGAGCTGCTGCTCCAGCTCGACACGACCGAGTTCGCGCTCGCCGTGGCCGAGGCCGACGCCCGCCGCGGGGCTGCGGAAGGGCGGTTCTGGGAACAGGTCATGTTCGACGATCGGATCACCGACTCCTCCGTGCGTGCGGAGCGCGAGCGCGCGGCGCGCGCGAGGAGCGGGCTCAACGAGGCGGAGGTGGCGCTCGCGAGGGCCCAGCTCGAGTTGACCCGCACTCGCGTGCGGGCGCCCTTCCCCGGCCGGGTGGCAAGCGTCAAAGTCGTGCCGGGTCAGTGGGTGCGCACGGGTGACTCGCTTCTCACCGTGGTCGACCTCGATCCGATCAAGGTCGATGTGCAGGTGCTGGAGAGCGAGGTGGGGTATCTGGCACCCGGGCGCGGCGCGTCGATCCGGTTCGCGGCTTTTCCGGACGAGATCATCACCGGCCGCATCGAGACCGTGAACCCGATTGTCGACCAGGTAACTCGCACCGCCCGGGTGACGGTCGCGGTCTCGAACCCACGCGGACGCATTCTGCCGGGGATGTACGCGCGCGTCTCGCTCGAGGCGCGGCGCTTCGCCAATCGCGTGCTCGTACCTCGGTCAGCGATCCTGGAGCGCGATCGGCGCACGATGCTGTTCGTCTACGAAGGCGACGAGCGCGAGGGCCTCGCCAAATGGCGCTACGTGACCACCGGCTTGGAGAACGACTCTCTCGTCGAGATCGTGCCGCACCCAGATACCGACATGGTCGAGCCCGGCGAGGTGGTTCTCACCGATGGGCACCACACCTTGATCCACGACGCCCGCGTGCGGCTCGTCGAGCATGTGCGTGCCGCTGGGGGGCGCCCCGACTAGCCCGAGCCCGGCCAGAAGCCGAGCGGCCGTGGCACAGGTAAGGGGTCACCACCGATGAGCCTGCCCGGAGGGTCTGCCCGCCGACCGGTTGCCGTCGGCATGCTCGCCCTCGGAGCCGTGTTGCTCGGCGGGATCTCGTTTGGCCGTCTTCCCATCGACCTCCTCCCGGACATCGCGTTTCCACGGCTCGTCGTCCAAACGAGCTATCCCGGGGTTGCGCCCGCGGAAGTGGAGCGCTTCGTCACCGAGCGTATCGAGCAGGTCGTGAGCGCCGTGCCCGGCGTCGAGCGTGTCGAGAGTGAGTCCCGCGAAGGAGTCTCGCTCGTCACGCTGCGTTTCTCGTGGGGCACGAACATGGACTTCGCGGCGCTCAACGTGCGCGAGCGGCTCGACCTCGTGCGCGATGCGCTCCCCGAATTGGCCGCGCGACCCGTCGTGTTGCGCACCGACCCCACCGCCGATCCGGTCCTCACCGTCAGCGTTGCAGGGCAAGCGGATCTGTGGACCCTCAAGGACCTCGCCGAAACGGTGTTCCGGCGCCGACTCGAGCAGATCCATGGCGTGGCCCAGGCAGCCGTAACCGGCGGCTTGCAGCGCGAGATTCACGTCGACGTCGATCCAGCTCGGCTTGCAGCACACGGCGTGACCCTGGAGGAGATCGCCGCCGCGCTCGATGCCGCGAACCAAAGCGCGCCCGGTGGCACGATCCGCCGCGGCCGCTATCGCTACGCCCTCCGCACCCTGGGTGAGTTCCAAACCGTGGAGGAAATCGGAGAAGTGCCCGTGGGAACGCTGCGCGGCGGCCCGCAGGGAAACACTGGCCGAGTGACGCTGGGCGACGTGGCTCGCATCGACGACGGGTTCGAGGAGCGCGAGACCGTTGCCCGCGCTGACGGCGTCGAGGCGGTCGGCATTCTCGTGTTCAAAGAAGCCGGCGCGAACACCGTGCAGGTCACCGACGAAGTCGGCCGCGTGCTCGAGCGCCTGCGTGCCGAATACCCCCAAGTACGACTCGATATCGCCACGAGCCAGGCACGGTTCATCACCGACGCCATCGCAAGCGTGGTCCAAGCGCTCGTCCTGGGAGGCGTGCTCGCCTTCCTCGTACTCTTCCTCTTCCTACGTGACGTTCGCTACCCGGTCGCTATCGCCCTGGCAATTCCGATCTCGGTCGTGGCATCGTTCGCCCTCCTCGATCTCACCGGTGTCACACTCAACATCATGAGTCTCGGCGGGCTCGCGCTGGGCGTCGGAATGCTGGTGGACAACTCGATCGTCGTGCTCGAGAACGTCTTCCGGCACCGAGAACTGGGCGCCTCACCCATGGATGCTGCCGCCCGCGGGGCCGGAGAAGTACAAGGCGCAATCACCGCCTCGACACTCACAACGATCAGCGTCTTCGGCCCGATCGTCTACGTCGAAGGCGTGGCCGGGCAGCTCTTTCGACCGCTCTCGCTCGCGGTGGCGTTCTCGCTCCTGGCCAGCCTCGCGGTGGCGCTCACCGTCCTCCCGACGATGGCGGCGCGGTGGGGTGCGGTCGAGCCCGCTCAACGTGGCTCCGTCGCCCGGGCCTTCAGTGGCATCGGCCGAGGAATCGGTGGCGTCGTCGCCCTGTTCTTTCGCCCATTCGTCAACGCCTTCGACCGGTTCTTCACGCGGTTCGCCACCTGGTATCACGGGTTACTGGCAGCCGCGCTCGACCACCGCGCCCGTGTCGTCGGGGCGGCGGCCATGCTCCTGGCCGCCGGACTCGCCGTCGGTGCGATGCTCGACCGCGGGCTCCTCCCCGACGTCGACCAAGGCGCCTTCGTTGTCAGGCTGGAGCTCCCTCGCGGCACGCCGCTCGAGGAAACAGCCTACGCGGCCGAGCGGATCGAAGAGGTGCTCCGCACCGAGCCCAGAGTGGCGGCAGTGTTTACTCGTGTGGGCCGCCGCGAGGCCGTTGCGGGCGTGGAAGAGGAAGAAAGCGGACTCCATACGGCGGTCTTCGACGTACGCCTCGTCAGCGAGACCGGCACTGCAGATGTCGTGGCCCGGCTGCGGCCCCGGCTTGCGGCGGCTCAGGTGGGCGACTTCGCGATCGAGACCGGAACTGCCACGGCGCTCGGCCGTCTCCTCGGTGGTGCGGGATCTGACCTCGCGGTGCGTGTCCGCGGAGACGACTTCGAGGCTGCGTTCGAGCATGCTCAAGTCCTGGCTGCCGACCTGACACACCTGCCGCGACTCGCGAACGTCCATGTGGGCACCGAGGCCGGCGCACCCGAGGTCCACGTGGCGGTGAACCGAGAGCGTGCAGCGGCCTACGGCATCGAGCCGGCTCGTGTCGCCGAGACCGTGGAACGCGCCATGCGAGGAGCGGTGGCGACCGAGTTCGTCGACTTCGACCGCAAGGTGCCCGTACTCGTCCGCCTGCCCGAGGCCGAGCGACGGTCGCTCGAGACGTTGCGGCTGATCTCGATCGACGGGGTTCCCGTGAGCGAGCTGGTCACGACGCGTGAGGCCGTTGGCCCCTCATCGATTCGGCGGCGCGATCAAGTTCGCACGGTCACGGTGCACGCCGACGTTTCGAGTGGGGGGCTCGACCACGCACTGGCCGCCGTCCAATCGACGCTCGATCGGCATCCGGCGCCGGCAGGGATACGAGTTGAGATTGGGGGGGAGAACGAAGAGCGAGCGCGCAGCTTCCGCGACCTCGGCTTCGCGTTTGCCCTCGCGGTTCTCCTCGTCTACATGATCTTAGCAGCGCAGTTCGAGTCGTTCGCGCAGCCGTTCACCGTTCTCTTGAGCGTCCCGCTCGCCCTCGTTGGCGCCACGCTGGCCCTGTGGCTCGCCGGCGTGGGGCTCAACATGATGAGCCTCATCGGTGTCGTCATCCTGGTCGGCATCGTCGTGAACGATGCCATCATCAAGGTCGATTTCATCAATCAGATGCGTCGGCAGGGGTTGGCGCTACGAGAATCCATTCTCGAGGCTGGTCGCGTCCGCCTGCGGCCGATCCTGATGACCACGGTCACGACCATTCTCGGCCTGACCCCGATGGCGCTCGGCATCGGGTCCGGCGCGGACCTCAGGGCGCCACTCGCCCTCGCGGTGATCGGCGGCCTCGCGAGCGCCACCCTCCTCACGTTGATCGTCGTGCCGGTCGCGTACGATCTCATAGCCGGAGCAGTCGAGGGCCGCCGCCGGTGATCCAACAGTCGATCCGCCGGCCCGTCGCCGTCTCGATGGCCTATCTCGCGATCGCGATCTTGGGCGTCGCGGCGTGGCGCAACATCCCCATCGAGCTGCTCCCCGACGCCTCCCTCCCACGTCTCACGGTGTTCGCCCGCTGGCGCGGCGCCTCCCCCGAAACTGTCGAGGCCTTCCTGACCTCCCCCATGGAAGCCGCGATTCAACAGGTCCAAGGCGTCCAGAGGGTCGTGTCGTGGTCCGAGGAGCGGGATGGTGCCGGGGAGTCGCGCATCCAAGTGGAGTTCGCGCGCGAGACGGACATGGACTTCGCTCGGCTCGAGATGTCAGAACGGCTGTCGGCGTTGGAAGCAGACCTCCCGGGCACCGTACAAGGCCCCTTCATCGAGCGGTACGTCCCCGAGGAGTTCCGCGACCAAGACCGTGCCTTCCTCGCGTACACCGTCACGGGTCCACACACCCTCGAGGCGTTGCGTCGCCATGTCGACGACCTCATTCGGCCCGACGTCCTCCAACTTGACGGCGTCGCCGAGGTCGTGGCACTCGGCGGGCGGGCGCGGCTCCTGGAGATCGAGCTGGACGAGCGGCGGATCGACGCGCTTGGGCTGACCGCGGAGCGTGTGCGCGCGCTCGTTGCGGACCTGGAGCTCGTCCGCGAGGCTGGGATGATCGAAGACCACGGCCGCCTGCGCTCGCTCGCGATCCGCCAGCGCGCGGGCAGCGCGCAGGACGTGTTGCAGCTCCCGATCATCACCGACGGTGGCAGGCTGGTGCGAGTGGCCGACGTGGCACAGGTCCACGACACCTACGAAGACGCTGCCGGCCACTACCGCATCGATGGACAGCCCGCAGTGGCGTTTGAGGTATACCGCGCGCCACGCACGAACGCGGTCACCGTGGCGGACGGTGTGAAAGCCCACTTGGCGTCGCTCTCCGCGCTCCATCCGCCGGGTGTTCGCCTGATCCTGGACAACGACGAGTCGGAGACGATCCGCGCTCAGCTGACCGATCTCCGATATCGCGCGCTGATCGCCGCCATCGTGGTGTTCGCCGTGCTGCTCGCCTTCCTCCGCTCCGTACGCAGTGCGGGCATCGTCTTCGCAACCATTGCCTTCTCGATTTTGATCTCGCTCAATCTGATCTACTTCGGTGGCCTGACGCTGAACGTCCTCACCTTGATGGGGCTGGCAATGGGCTTCGGCCTCATCGTCGATAACGCGATCGTCGTGCTGGAGAACATCTACCGACGCCGGCACACCGGCGAGGAGCCGACCGTGGCTGCGCACCGCGGCGCGCAGCAGGTGGTCTTGCCGATTCTCGCCGCGACGTTTACGACGCTGATCGTCTTCATCCCGTTCGTATACCTGCAAGGTGAGCTGCGCGTGTACTACGTGCCGCTCGCCATCGTCGTTGGCATGGCGCTCTTCGCCAGCATCTTCGTTGCTTTCACCTTCGTACCATCCCTCTCGGCGCGCCTGCCGCCCGTGGCCAGTGTGAGTGCGGCGACCGAGGCCGCACCCGTGTACCAGCGAGCGTATCTCGCTCTCGTGCGTCTCACGCTGCGTTTCCCGTGGCTGGCCGTGCTGGTGGCGGCCGGAGCGTTCTACGGCTCGTACCGGTTGTTCGACACCTACGTCGCCCGCGGCGTGCTGTGGCGCAACTGGTGGGCCGAGCAGACCTATGTCGACATCGACGTGCGTCAGCCGCGCGGGGAAGAGCTCGAGCGAACCGACGAGCTCGTGCGATACTTCGAGGCTCGCGTGTCGGAGATGCCGGAGGTGGAGCGTTTCGTCACGCGTGTGTCACCCCAGTGGGCGAGTATTCGTGTCACCTTCCCCGACTCGCTCGAAAACACGATGATCCCGGTGGCTGTCAAGGAGCAGCTCGTCGCGTTCTCCCTCTTGTTCGGCGGAACGGAGGTGCGGGTCACGGGCTACGGACCGTCGTTCTACGGCGGCGGCGCGAGCCCACCCAACTACTCGATCGAAGTGCTTGGATACAACTACGAGACGGTTCGGACGATCGCCGAAGACATCGGCCAACGACTCCGGCGCTTTCCGCGGGTGCGTGACGTAGACGTGAACTCAGTCGGACGCTGGTTTCAACGCGACAAGGCAACTGAGTTCGTGCTTGCACTCGATCGGGGCCGCCTCGCCATGCACGACCTGTCGGCGCGTGAGGTCGTCCAGCAGGTACGGGCGGCGGCCGGCGGCGATGTGGGGAACGACGTCATGCGAATCGGCGGCGAGGAACTGCGCTATGCGGTGAAGCTCGAGGGGTCCCGACAGCTGGACGTCCTCGATCTGCAGGAGCTCTTGATTCCCACGGCAGCCGGTGAGGACGTTCGGCTCACCGACGTGGCGACACTCGCCGAGCGCCAGGTCTTGAGCCGTGTCGTGCGCGAGGACCAGCAGTACCAGCGGATCGTCTCCTATGAATTCCTCGGCCCAACGAAGCTCGGTGACGCGGTGCAGGAAACGGTCATCGGCGCGACCCATCTGCCGAACGGCTACACGATCGAAACCCGCGCCGACTGGCGCTGGTCGGTTGACGAGGAGCGCCAGATCTATGGCGTGCTGGCCGTCTCCCTCGCCCTCATCATCATGGTCACCGCGGCGCTCTTCGAGTCGATCCGCCAGCCGTTTTGTGTGGTCCTCGCCGTGCCGATGGCACTGGTCGGTGTCTTTCTCATCTTCTTCTACACGGGGGCGAGCTTCACTCGGGAGGCGTACATCGGCGTGATCATGATGGGTGGGATCGTCGTGAACAACGCGATCCTCCTGGTCGACCACATCAATCGGGTGCGCCACGATGAAGGTCTCGCGCTTCGCCCGGCGATCCTCAAGGGCACCCTCGAACGCGTCCGACCCATCCTCATGACCAGCACGACGACGATCTTTGGGCTGCTCCCGCTCGTGCTGTTCAGCGAGGCCGCCGACGCGAACATTTGGAACGCGCTGGGATTTGCACTCATCGGAGGTCTCGCCAGCTCCACGATCTTCGTGCTGACCGTCACACCGGCCCTCTATCTCGTGTTCGAGAGAGGGCCGGAAAAACGCCGGCTCCGCGCGCTCGCCGCCCCGGCGTGACCGTGCTCAGCGACCCGTCATCGGCTGCACCAGGATCGCGAGGATCACCTCGATCCCCTCGACGAAGTTTCCCAGCCGGATGTTCTCGTTCGGAGAGTGCTGATTGTTGTCCGGGTTGACGGTGGGAACGGTCACCGCTGGGACGCCGAGCGTTGCCACGAACGGTGAGATCGGGATCGACCCACCGCTCGTCCGGATCTTGATCGGCTCGTTGCCGTGGAGGTGCACCATCGCGCGGGACAGCCAGCGGCCGAGCTCCGAATCGATCTCCGTCCGGTAGGCCGCGTAGGAGACCCTCGAGACGAAGCTCACGATCCGAGCATGGCGCTGACGTTCCTCCTCGGTCGGCTCCCGGTCGATCACGTGATAGTCGAGCGCCGTGATGTGTTCGCGGATCAGCCCGAGTAGCCGTTGAGGATCGCTCTCCTTGACGAGTCTCACGTCCAATTCGGCCGTAGCGGTGGCCGGGACGATCGTCCGGCTCTGTTCGCCGATCCACGCCGAGGACATTCCTCGGATGTTGATGGACGGATACTGTCGCGCCTCCTGGAGTGTGGCGCCGACGGTATCAGTCTCGACGATGCCAAGCTGGCGCTTGATGACGGCCTCGTCGTCGGGAACGTTCCTGAGCACCGCTCGCGCGGCCTCGTCGAGCACGATTCCGTCATAGAACCCGAGGATCGTGACGTACCCTCGGTCGTCCTTCATCGACGCGAGAATCTGTGACAACCGGAGCGCGGGGTTGGGCACCCAGTTGCCGTAATGGCCACTGTGCTGGGGGACCCGTGGGCCGTAGGCCGTGAGCGTGACGGTC
>JBDHCY010000156.1:0-8840 GCA_039591795.1 Gemmatimonadota bacterium
CCTGCTCGTGATCGCTGGTGACCTGACGCAGCGCGCCCGACACGGTGAGTTCCTCGCGGCGCTCTCGGTGATCCGGCGCATGGCTGGGGGACGCCCGGTCCATGTGCTGCCCGGCAACCACGACGTCCAATGGTGGTGGCGTCCTCTGATCCCGTTCGGGCACGCGGCGATCTATCGGAAGTATCACAAGTACTTTGGTGAGAATCTCGTATCCACCATCGAGCTTCCAGGGGCGATCGTCACCGGTGTACTCACCTCACACGGGCTGTCGTGGGGCTCGCTCACCCTGAACCCTCGCGATCTTGCTGTGAAAGGGCACCTTCCGGCCGCCGAAGTGCGTCGCGCGACCGGTGCGTTCACGGTTGCGCCAGCGGAGGCGGCGAGGGTCCTGGTGCTCCACCACAATGTGCTCCGCGGCCCCCGATCCGGCAGAATGGGACTGGCTCGCTGGCGGCAGGCACAGCGCCGTCTCATCGCTTGCGAACCGGATGTCATTCTTTGCGGGCACGATCACGAGGAGCGAGCGGACTTGCTCGACGGCCGCGTAGTGGTCTCGACGACCGGTACGATCTCGAACCACCTGCGGGGAACACGGCCTCCGGTCTTCAACGTGGTCGAAGTAGCTCCGGACCGGATCCGTGTGATCTTCCATCGGTGGAACGCAGACGAGGGTGGGTTCCGTGCCTCGGACGTCCACGCCTTTGCCCGGCATCGCACGACTGGCGGGCGAGGGGAGGGAGCCTCCCAGGGTGTCTGAGCGCCGGGCGCGACGCGCGGTCGCGATTGAACAGCGGCTCCGAGCACTCGGCTTGCGCGGCGTCGAGCGTGTCGTCGCACACCGCAACCGTCGCGTCGTGTTGTCGGTAACTCCGTCGCGAGTCCTGCGGGTGCATGAAGGGTTCGCACTCGCTTCTGATCGGGTGCTCAAGGCCATCGTGCGATACGTCCGGCCCGGAACGCCGCGGCTCCTACGGCGCGCGGCGCTGAGCGAGATTGTCACGTTTCCCGTCGAGACGATCGCACCGTCCCGACCCCGGCCGCATCGGCCACGAGCCGAGGAGCAGCCCGTGCTGGAGCACCTCGCCTCTCTGCACACGATCTTCAACGAGCGACACTTCGGCGGCCAGCTCAGCGCCGTCGGCTTTCGCCTCTCGGGACGCATGCGCGAGCGGCTTGGCGAGTTCACTGCCGGCCGCGCCGGCTCGTCTGCGGAGATCGCGATCTCCGGTACCCACATTCGGCGCGACGGATGGCACGAGGTGGAGCAGACACTCCTCCACGAGATGGTGCACCAATGGCAGGCGGAGTCCAGCCGGCGTGTCGACCACGGGCAGGAGTTCCGCCGCAAGGCACGGGAAATAGGAATCCTTCCACGGGCGCGGCGGCCTTTGACCGCCCACCGGCGACCTTCACGTTGAAAGAGCCTCGAGGCATACATGGCCAAGTTCCGCGGCTTTGATTTCTACGACACCGACTCGCTTCTTTCCGATGACGAGCGGCAGGTGCGCGACCTCGTCCGAGAGTGGGTCGACGACAAGGTGATCCCGGTGATCGGCGACGCCTACATCGAGGGCCGATTTCCTGCGGAGCTCAGCCCCGAGATGGCCGAGCTCGGTTTCCTCGGTGCCAATCTCCCGGAAGAATACGGCTGTGCTGGGCTCAACAGCGTGGCCTACGGACTCATCATGCAAGAGCTCGAGCGTGGCGATTCTGGAATCCGTTCCTTCGCTTCCGTGCAAGGTGCACTCGTGATGTACCCGATCTTCGCGTTTGGCAGTGAGGAGCAGAAACGGTATTGGCTGCCCAAGCTCGCGAGCGGTGACCAGATCGGCTGCTTCGGCCTGACTGAGCCGGACTACGGCTCGAACCCGGCTGGCTTGATTACTACTGCTCGGGAAACGGCTGACGGGTGGGTGTTGAATGGAGCCAAGATGTGGATCACCAACGGATCGATGGCGGACGTGGCAATCGTGTGGGCCAAGACGGGTGATATCACGGACCCTAGGTCCATCAAGGGCTTCATCGTGCCGACCAACACCGCGGGGTTCGAGGCTCGCGACCAGAAGGGCAAGCTCTCACTCCGGGCGAGTGACACCAGCGAGCTCGTCTTGAGCGACGTCCACGTACCGAGAGACGCCGAGCTGCCCGGGAGTAGCGGCCTCAAGAGCCCGCTCATGTGCCTCACCCAAGCGCGGTACGGCATCGCGTGGGGAGCTGTGGGGGCGGCCATGGCGTGCCTCGATGAGGCGCTCCGGTATGCGCAGGAGCGGGTCATGTTCAACCGGCCGATCGCTTCGTTCCAGCTCCAGCAGGCACGCCTCGCCGAGATGTTGACGGAGCTCACAAAGGCACAACTTCTGTGCGTACAGCTTGGGCGCCTGAAGGATCGCGGAGCTGCGACGCCGCAGCAGGTGTCACTTGCCAAGCGGAACAACGTGAATGCGGCAGCCGAATGCGCCAGAGAGGCACGCCGCCTCCTCGGCGCGAACGGGATCCTTGCCGAGTATCACGCCATGCGCCACATGGTCAACATCGAGAGCGTGTATACGTACGAGGGGACGCACGACATCCATACCCTCATTCTGGGGCAGGAGCTCACGGGGATCAACGCCTTCGAGGGCTAGCGCGCCCGCCCGCCGACCTCGCTCAGCCAGTGTCTCCACGCCTCGTTCAACGAGGGAAGGTCTTTGGGCAGCCAGCGGCTGGCGGCGAGGTACTCCTCGATGGTTTGCCCCTCGAGGATCCCTCGCGTGAGCCGACCGAGTGACCCAAAGCCTTCACGCGCGGTGACGAAATGCGCCACGCCAATCGACTGCGCGACGAAGAGCTCTACACCGTAGAGCTGGATCGCGCCACGTCCGGGGGGCCCGGTTCGCTGCCTCGACTGGCCCGGTGGCGGTGCGCTCGGAACAGCCGGAATCGGTGTGAACAGCGAGTCTCCGGTTGCCTCGAAGAGCTGTTCCAGTGGCAGCAGCTCGTCCGTCTGTTGCGCAAGCGCCATCAGGTAGACGTCGAGCCGCCGGCGAGAGCCCGCGACCACCGACGCCGCAGCGACCTCGAGCCAGGCTGGAAGCCCGAGCCGACCTGGCCGCACCTCCTCGCCCTCGGCCGCAGGCCGTCGCGCCTGCACGTACTCGGCCAGCCACACCCACGCGACGGCAGCCCCGTTGAGTGTCACGCCCCGTGGGCCGCGTGTCTGGACCACGCCACGCGCCAGCGGCAAGATGAGTGTACCGTCCACCCGTCTGGGGCGAGGGGATGAGAGCGGTGCCCCAGTCGAGTCCAGCTCGATCATCTCGATCTTCACCGTGATCGTAGGCGGCTCTTCGGCGAAATAACGGGAGAACGATCGCGCGGCGTCGTCGAGCCCGTCCTGAGCCATCGGCAGGATTCGCCTGACGGGCGACCGCAGAACATAGCCCGTTCCGCGCAGGACCCACAGCGTGTCGCCGTCGATGACCTCGGGCTCTCCGAGGGTCACGGCCCGGGAGGGACTCGGTGGGGGGGGCGACGGTTGACCCGAGCCGCACGCGGTAGCGACCAGTGCTGCGAACGTGAAAGTGAGGAGATTCCGTCTCATTGCAGCTCCATCAACGCGAGCGGGGCGCGACGTCTAATCTATGATAGTGACGAATACCCCGGCAGCGCCTGCCTGTTGCGGTCGCACGCGTCCGAGGATTAGCTTCCCTCGCCCCCTCCGGGCGTTCCAAGCAGCCTTCTAATCGTATGTCATTAGAGGGGTTACGTTGAAAATAGCCGTTTGTGTCAAGCGCACACCGGACACAGAAGCGCGTATCAAGGTCGGTGCCGACGGAATCTCCATCGACCCGACCGCCGTGAAGTTCGTCATGAACCCCTACGACGAGTTCGCGGTCGAAGAAGCACTCCAGCTCAAAGAGCGAGCGGGAGGCGGAGAGATCGTGGTCGTGAGCCTCGGTGGCGACGCCGCGAAGGACACGATTCGCGCGGCGCTCGCGATGGGTGCAGACCGTGGCATCCTTCTTCAGACCGACACGACGCTTGCCGACGGTCTGCCCGTCGCCAAGGCCATCGCCGAGACGCTCGAGGGAGAAAGCTGCGACCTCGTCCTCTTTGGAAAGCTGGCCGTCGACGATGGCAACGGTCAGGTGGGTCCGATGGTGGGCGAAATTCTGGGCCTCGCCACCGTCACGGCCGTCGGGCAACTCGACATCGACGAGAGCCACGGCACGGCGGAGAGGGAGATCGAGGGGGGTGTGGAGGTGGTGGAGTTTCCTCTCCCCGCGGTGCTCACCACCGAGAAGGGTCTCAACGAGCCCCGCTATCCAGCCCTCAAGGGAATCATGGCAGCGAAGAAGAAGCCGATCGAGGTGAAGCCGGTGACGCTCGCCCCGGCGGCGTGCGAGATCGTGCAGTTGACGCTGCCGCCCCAGCGGGCCGGCGGAAGAATCGTTGGTGACGGCGTGGACGCTGTGCCCGAGCTCGTACGGCTGCTACGCGAGGAGGCCAAGGCCCTATGACTCGCGTCCTCGCAGTGCTCGAGGCACGCGACGGCCGTCTTCGCGCGGTCTCGAACGAGATCGTCACGGCGGCGCGTGCACTGGCGGACGCGCTTGGTGGGACCGTAGAGGCACTCGTGTGCGCCGCCGACGAGGTGGTAGACGCCAGTTCGGTTGGGGTTTACGGGGCCGACACAGTCGGCGTGCTCACGCACCAGGCGTTCGCGCGATACAGCCCCGACGGATTCGGCGAGGCCCTTGCGGCCCGCGCTGCTTCATCTCGGGCCGTGGTGTTTGCGGCCACGGCGACCGGTCGCGATCTCGCTCCTCGCGTGGCCGCGCGACTCGAGCGCTCCTTGGCAACCGAGGTGACCGAAGTTGGCGTGGATGGCTCGGCCGTGACGGCGACGCGGCCCGTTTACGCGGGCAAGGCGCACGCGTTGGTGAAGCTCACGGGCGAGCCAGCGCTCCTCTCCGTCCGGCCGGGGGTGTTCACGCCGCGGGAAGACGCGCGGCCCGGGACGCTGTCCATCGAGCCGGTCACACTCAGCGCCGCCCCGCGTGTGGTCGTGAGAGAGGTCAAAGCGCCACCTAGCGCGCAGCTCGATGTCGCCGAAGCGTCGATCGTGGTTTCGGGCGGTCGGGGACTGCAAGATCCCAGCAACTTTGCCATGCTGGAGCGGCTTGCGGCGGCACTTGGGCGTGACGCGGCCGTGGGCGCCTCACGTGCCGTCGTCGATGCCGGATGGCGGCCGCACGCCGAGCAGGTCGGGCAAACGGGTAAGACGGTGAGCCCGCAGCTCTATTTCGCCGTCGGGATCTCGGGTGCCGTGCAGCATCTCGCCGGGATGCGCACGGCGAAGGTGATCGTGGCGATCAACAAAGACCGGGACGCGCCGATCTTCAAGATCGCTGACTACGGCATCGTGGGAGACCTCTTCGAGATCGTCCCGCGTCTCACCGAGGAGCTCGAGAAGATTGCGGCTTCCTGATCGGAGGTTTGACATGGTGCGGGTGTCGGTGATTGCGCTTGTAGCAGCCGTGGTGCCTGCTTCGCTGGCAGCCCAGACTCCGATACGGCAGCGCCCGACCAAGGCGTTCAGTCGGCAGCTGTCGCTGTCGTTCGCGATCGGGTTCCACGGGACCCGGCAGGAGCGACTCGACACGGCCTCTGCCTCATGCATTCCGGAGCTGCCTTGCACACGCTCGTATGGGCCGGCAGGTGGGGCACACCTCTCGCTGCGCTACGTGGAGCCACTCAGCCGACAGCTGGGGCTCAGGGTGGGCGCCGATATCAGCGCGCCCCAGTTGCGCATCGACCGCGACGGCAGCGAGTTCGCCAGGCTGGGCAACCGTTCGACGGCCATCCGGGGAGAGGCCGTGTTGGTGTTCCGCTTCAAGCCTGGCGTGCCGATCTTCTTCGGCGCCGGCGGCACCTACACGTGGTGGAACCCAGGGCCGATCTCGGTCGAGACGGGAACGGCGCAAGACGCAGGGGCCGAGCTCGGAGGTATCCTGACGATCGGCTACGACGCCGTGATCGACGGGGCGTGGGGAGCTCGATTCGAATTCCTGAACTACCTCATGGTCCCCAACAGCGACGGCCTTCCAGCCAGCGATTTCTCCACGAAGAGCCTCACGCACGACTGGACGCTTGGGGTCGGGGTTACCTACCGGCTAGGCCAGTGAACCGCTTCCGTCCCGCCGATTTCCAGCCCGAGCTGCCGCTCGGGCAGTTGATCGTTGAAGAGACACCGGACGAGGCGGTGGAGCTCGACGTGCTCTTCGTAGGTGGCGGGCCGGCTGGGCTGGCCGGCGCGATCGAGCTCGCAAGCCTCGCGCAACGAGACGCCGCTGCCGGAGGAGCGCTCGGCGACATCGGGATAGGAGTCCTCGAGAAGGCCGAAGCCCTCGGTGAGCATTCGCTGTCGGGGGCTGTCGTCAATCCGCGTGCGCTGCGTGAGCTCTTCCCGGATCTCGCCGATGCGGACTTGCCGCTTGGGGCACCCGTGGCCGCCGAACGTGTCTACTTCCTCACGGCCGATCGCGCGGTTCGAATCCCCACCCCGCCAACCATGCGGAATGAGGGATGTCACGTGGCATCCCTGTGCGAAGTGGTGCGCTGGCTGGGCGAGCGGGCCGAGGGTCTTGGCGTCAACATCTTCACCGGGTATCCCGCCGGCCAACTCCTCGTTGAAGGCGAGCGTGTCGTCGGAGTCCGCACCACCCCATCCGGCCTCGATCGAGACGGTGCTCCAGGGGCCTCGTTTGGTCCCCCAACCGACCTCACCGCGCAAGTCACCGCACTGGCCGAAGGGACACGTGGCGCGCTGGCGCAAGCGTACCTCGGCTGGCGAGGGATCGGTGCCGCCAACCCGCAGATCTACGCGCTGGGCGTCAAGGAGTTGTGGGAGACGAGACGCCCGCTCGATCACGTAATCCATACCCTCGGGTGGCCGCTTCCCACAGACGCTTTCGGCGGCAGCTTCATGTACCCCCTCGAGCCGAACGTCCTTGCGCTCGGGCTCGTCGTCGGACTCGACGCTCCCGACGCGAGCCTCGATGTTCACGCGCTCCTCCAGCATCTCAAGCATCACCCGATGTTTCGTCCCTACCTCGAGGGTGGCGAGCTCGCCGAGTGGGGTGCGAAGACCATCCCTGAGGGTGGTTACTACTCCGTGCCGGAGCGCCGCTCGGGCGATGGTGTGGTGGTGCTCGGTGACTCGGCTGGCCTCGTCGACGTGCCGTCGTTGAAAGGGGTTCACTACGCAGTGCAGTCAGGCATCTACGCGGCACGAGCCATCTTCGCCGCCCTCAAGGCGGGCGATACGTCGGCAGAGGCGCTCGCCGAATACGACAAGATGGTCAACACGTCATATATCATGACGGACCTGCACCGTACGCGAAACGTGCGGCTCGGATTCAAGGACGGCCTGTTGCGCGGTGGGGTGAAGGCGGCACTCGCGACGCTGACCGGTGGACGCGCTCCCGGAGCACGCATTGCGGTCGAGTCCGACGCGCATGTCGAGCGTCGGGCGGAGCCGACGACCGAAGCATCGACGTACGAAGGTGCGCTGGCCGTGAGTAAGGTCGATGCGGTGTTCAAGTCGGGGAATGCGACGCGTGACACGATCCCACAGCACCTCGTCGTGGGCGACGACGTGCCTCCGGAGGTAGCCCGATTCTACTCGCACATGTGTCCGGCAGGCGTGTACGAGGTCGTCGACGGAATGTTGCGCGTGAATGCTCCCAACTGCGTTGACTGCAAGGCAACGGACATCGTCGGGCCGCGGTGGACGCCCCGCGAAGGGGGAAGCGGCCCCAAGTACCGACGGATGTGAATGTGATCGGCTGAGAGGGAACCCCAGGTCGTCTCGAGAAGTAGATCATAAGCGGTGGGCCCTCACGGCCGTCGGGGCGCTGAGCCCCACTTCTCGTCGGCGGCCAACTGGGGGCCGACAAAGGCCATGGCTCCACGTATCTCTATTCTCCTCTTCGCTCTCACGGCTCTGTCGTCGTCCCCGCTGGCCGCGCAAACGATGGCCCGCGCCGACAGCCTGCTGAGCCAGGGAGACACGAGCCAAGCGATCTCGGCGTACGAGGCCGTGCTCAAGAAGAGCCGGCGCGATGCAGAGGCACACTACCGCGTCGGTCGTCTCTACTGGGCGCTTGCGCTCGACGACGGTGCCGTCAGCGCCGACCGGCGCGCCGCCGAGGAGCACCTTCGTTACGCCACCCGTTTCGAGCCCGATAGCGCCAAGTACTGGCTCGGGCTGGCGGACGTGTTTCGCCGTGCCACAGAGGCGTCGATGCGGGTGCAGTGGGGCCGTGCGCTCCGCCGCGCCCGGGAGACCGCCGTCGAGAGCGACAGTCCCCTCCTGGCGCTCGCGGAGTACCAGGCCGGCCGCATGGCCTGGGAGCAGTACGAGCGCCACGGGCGCCGCTGGCTGTTTCCGATCGGTCAGCCGGGACAACTGCCGGCCGCCAACAGCCCCACCGGGTGGCGTGACATGAAGAACATGCTCGAGACGACGTTGCGGCCGCTGCCGGAGAGCTGGGAGGGCACCTACGGCGAGGCCGTGGATCACCTGCGAGCGGCGGCGAGGGCGAAGCCCGACCACGTGCAGGCCGTGGGGCTCCTCGCGGTCGCCCTGGGTGAAGAAGATCTGTGGCAGGAAGCGCTCGAAGCGACACATCGCACGGTGCGACTGGCGCCCGACAGTGCGCGCGGGTGGATGGTGCACGCGATGGTACTCACGCGCCTCGGCCGCTTCAGTGAAGCTGAAGTCGCACACGAGCGAGGCCTCGCTCTCATGGATGCCTCGACACGGGAACAGACTGAGAACCTCGCGCACATTCTCC
>JBDHCY010000157.1:0-12851 GCA_039591795.1 Gemmatimonadota bacterium
GAGAGGAAGATCGGCTTGTCTGCCTCTCGCGCAGTCTCGAACGCTTCCTCGCCCCAGGGATACCAATCGACCGGGTTGTGCGCGTGCTGGAGGAGATACGGGCTCTTTTCGCGGACCAATCGGTTCGCTGGCATGTGCGAGTTTCTCACGTAGGGGCTGTGTCGCGACTCCACTCGAAGATAGCGGGGGTAGGTGTGAGATGGGGACCGAGGGAGATTCGTGGGAATGGGGGAGGGGAGTGAATGAAGGAATGGGAGAATGGGAGAAACAGGGATGAGGGAATGAGGATTGGGCAACGGGGGCATGGGAGCAGTGGATTGGGGAACTTGCCGAGTCCGAACGGCGCGGTAGCGTTAGGCGACGATGCGCCTCTCGTGGATTTCTCTGCTGCCGATTCTGGCCGCGCCGGCAGCCGCGCAGGAGCAGCCAGACACGCTCGCGCCGCTGCGGCGGACGGCGTCGCTCGCGAGCCCGGTTCGCGCCACCGATCCCTGCGTTATCGCGCGGGTGGTCGACGGCGACACCATTCACTGTGTTGGAGACGTTCGCGTCCGGCTCATCGGCATCGACACGCCCGAGCTCTCGCAGGAACCGTTCGGCACCAGGGCGCGTGAGGCGCTGGAGGCAGTCGTGGCGGTGGGCGACACGGTGTTACTCGAGCGCGACATCGAGCTGATGGATCGCTATGGGCGCTACCTCGCATACGTCTGGCGCGACGATGTCCCGGTGAACTGGGTCATGGTGCGAAACGGCTGGGCGGTCGTACTCACCTATCCACCGAATGTGCAGTACGTGGACCAGTTCGCGGAGGCTCAGCGAGCTGCTCGCGAGGAGGAGCGCGGATTGTGGGCCGTCGACGGATTCGTGTGCAGTCCGCGCGATCATCGCCGTGGCAGGTGTGAGGACTGATTCCCTTGACGCAGGAGTTGTGATCGATGTCCGGAGCCGTTCGAACCGTCGTACTTGCCGTCGTGTCGTGCTTCGCGTGGGCGGCTGTCGCGGCGCAGGTCCCCAGCTTCCGGGAGGTCACGGGCCACGCGTCGGGTGAGCGAGTCACGCAGCACCACGAGATGGTCCGCTACCTCGAGCGGTTGGCGGCCACATCACCCCGCGTCACGATGGAAAGGCAAGGGGAGACGTGGGAGGGACGGGCGCTTGTCTACGCCATCGTCACGACGCCGGCAAACCATGCACGCCTAGCGGCAATTCGGGAGAACGCTCAGCGCTTGGGCGATCCACGGCGCACGACGGCCGCTGAAGCGGCGTCGATCATCGGCGAGGGACACCCGGTCATCGTCTGGTTCGGTGGGTCGATCCACGGATTCGAGCTCTCAGGGAGTGAGGGGGCGCTCAAGCTGCTCGAGCACCTGGCGACGCGAGACGATGCCCCGACTCGAGAGGCGCTGGAGCGGACGGTGGTGCTCATCGACCCGATGTTGAACCCCGATGGTCGCGACGCGTTCGCCCATCTCAATCATGAGAGCATCGGCGAGACGCCCAACCCGAAGCCACAGGATTGGGCCAACGATTTCACGCGTTGGCAGTCGATCAAGTTCCGGACTGGGCATTACTACTTCGACACGAATCGTGATTGGTTCGCGCATACACAGCGCGAGACTAGAGCACGTATCCCGACGCTACTTGCCTGGCGCCCGCAAGTCGTCGTGGACATGCATGAGATGGGGTCCGACGTCGAGTTCTACTTCGACCCGGCAGGAGAGCCCTACGGTCCGTACTACCCGGCGTACGCCCGCCGGTGGCACACGCGCTTCGGGGCGGCGTATGCCGCTGCGTTCGACAATGCTGGGTTCGAGTACATGACCCGCGAGCGGTACAACTACTTCTACCCAGGCTACACGACGTCGTACGGCAGCTACACGGGCGGCATAGGCATGCTGTACGAGCAGGGCTCTTCACGCGGCCTCGCCCTGGAGCGCCCCGACGCATCGATCCGGACACTGTCGGATGCCTTGGAGCAGCAATACACGGCGGCGTGGGCGGCGGTGCAGCTTGCTGCGGGTGAACGGGAAGCACTGCTGCGCGAGTACTACGAAGGGCACGTGGACGCGATCGAGGACGGACGGTCCGGTGCCGCCGGCAGACGCTACTTGATCGCCGCGGAAGGAGATCCGAGCCTCGTTGCTGAACTGGTGAACTTGCTGACGCGAAACGGCATCGAGGTCGATCGACTCACCGAATCCGTTCGCCTGAGCAACGTGCGCGACCGAACAGGCCAGTCGATCGGCCAGCGCGCATTCTCAGCTGGGACCTTCGTGGTCGACGCCGCACAGCCGCGCAATCGCTTGACCCGAGCCCTGCTGGAGCCGAGCGTGCCCTTGCCTGAGGGGTTCTTGGAGTATGCGCGCTCCCGGGTCGACCGCGGTGAGAACCCTCGGTTTTACGACATCACCGCTTGGTCCCTGCCGCTGCTGTTCAACGTTGGCGCGTATAGCAGTGCCGACGCGCGGTCGGTGCAGACTGAGCGTGTGACAGCCGGCGCGCGTGTCGCATCCACCCCGGTGGAGCGTGCCGGCTATGCGTACCTCTTCGACGGCTCGCAGGCGGCGGCCCTCTCTGCGCTCTACCACCTGAAGGCACGTGGGCACCGGGCATCGGTGACGTTGAAGGCAACACGGATCGGCGGCCGGGACGTCGCGAGCGGCACCGTGGTCGTTCGAATCGGTCAGAACGATGAGACGGTGCACGACGCCGTGCGGGAGCTGGCGGCTCGCTTTGGCGTGGGCGTGCGAGCCGTTGCTACCGGCCTCTCGGCGGAGGGGTTTCCAGCACTCGGGTCTGCCGACGTGATACCGGTCAAGGTGCCGAACATCGCCATGCTCGCAGAGGATCCGATTCAGGGCTACTCGTTCGGCTGGGCATGGTACACGCTCGATCGTCAGTATGAGATCCCGACGACCGTCGTGCGTGTTCGAAGCGTCCAAACGACCGACCTGAGCCGATTCAACGTTCTGATCGTGCCGGAGGCCTCCGCGAGCGCGCTCAGCGGCGCGCTCGGCGACGAGGGGGTGGCGCGGCTCACGCGTTGGGTACGCGACGGAGGAACGCTCGTAACGATCGGTCGTGCGACGGACTTCGCACGTGAGCATCTCGAGCAACTCGCGCTACGATCGTGGTACGACAACGAAGACGCGGAAAAGGCGCAGCGGTTCGACGTACCAGGCGCGATCCTCAGGGCGGAGCTCGATCCGGGAATTTGGATGGCTGCCGGATACGGCTCGACTGAGCTACCGGTGCTCGTGAATTCGGAACGGATCTACCTAGAGCCCGCCGAACCGCCCGCATCTGCGCGACGGATCGTGGCGCGCTATGGCACCGACAACTTGAATCTCGCTGGACACGCCTGGCCGGAGACGCTCGAGCGTCTGCCGGGTGCCGTCTTCGCCTATGACGCACGGATCGGAAGAGGGCGGGTCGTGGTGTTCGCCGAGGACGTGAACTTCCGCGCCTACTGGCGCGGTGCGAATCGGCTCTTCCTGAACGCCGTCATCCTGGGACCGAGCGCGCCGTAGACGGGCGAGGACTGCACGAACCCCGGGAGGGACCGATGCCCGACATCGTTCATGATTTCCCGATCTTTGCCCCGGTTGGTGCGGTGTTCGATGCCATCGCCACCCCTTCGGGTCTCGATGCCTGGTGGACGAAGGAGTCCGAGGGCGACCCCCGGCAAGGGAGCACGTACCGTCTCTCGTTCGGCCCCGACTACGAATGGCGCGCCACGGTCCGACGCTGCGAACCGAACCGGGAGATCGAATGGGAGTTCACCACGGCCGACGCCGATTGGGTGGGCACGAGGGTGGGGCTTCATCTCACTGAGGGGAAAGGTGTGACACAGATCCGGTTTCATCACACCGGGTGGCGCGAAGAGAACGAGCACTACCGAATCTCCTGCTACTGCTGGGCGATGTATCTCCGACTGCTCAGGCGCTACGTGGAGCGGGGCGAGACCGTTCCCTACGAGGAACGGCTAGACGCCTGAGCGGCGAGTTGGTCTTCCGAGAGGGCGGAGAGCCCCGGTGAGCCACCATTGCGGAGCGCATTCTCAACGGGCTCCGTTGACCGAGCTGGACGCACGGGATGCTCCGCGTTCACACGCGCTCGAGCATCCCCGTGCGCGCCCAGCTTTTGCTACCGCTGCTCGTATACCCGTGTTCGCCCTTCGCGGTCGAACACGATCACGTCGTACGGCTGCGGCTGCCCGCCCTCCATGCACAGCGAGCCCCGTCATCTCGGGCTTCTCCTCGAGCAACCGCTTGATCACGTCGGCGGGAACGTGTCCCTCGATCACGTAACCATCGATCTCTGCGGTGTGGCACGCGCCGAGCTGCTCGGGAACGCCGAGGCTCGTCCTGAGCTCACGAAGGACCTGAAAGTCCGTCTCGTCCTTCTCCACGACCTGGAATCCGTTCGCTTGTAGGTGACCCACCCACTTGGAACAGCATCCTCAGGTAGGGGCCTTATGGACCGTGATCGTCGAGGTCTGGGCCTTGGCGGAGCGCACGCCCTGAGCGGCCAGCGCGAGCCCCACCGCTCCAACGAGCCCCGCTGCGACCAACACTGCTCGTCCAGTTTGCATCTCGATGCCTCCAACGGCTGCCCGAACTCTCTCACCGCTGCCCGCCCCTCGTCAAGACGCAGCAGCAAGGGGCCGATCTCACTCGCCACGCCGGCAACTGTCCCGGGAGTTAGAGCCCTGGCGCTCGGTCGTCGCCAGGCCCGATTACGTCATCGCGCCGCCGTCGGACGGTTTACCGCAACGATCAGGGCTCCCGCCATCACGAGTACGGCACCTGCGAGGACCAAGATCCCGGGAAAGTCTGCGAACACGAGTGCACCCCAGAACGCGGCGAAGACGACCTGAGTGTAGCCGACGGTCATCGCTCTGCCCGCTGGTTCCAGCGCCAGGCCGCGCGTGATGTAGACCTGGGCGATCTGAGTTGTGATCCCGATTCCGAGGAGCAGGCTCCATTCGGTTGCCGTAGGCCAGGTCCAGTTCCCGGCGACGAGCGGCAGCGTTGCCGGCACGGTGACGAGAGGAAAGTAGAAGACGATCACCAAGGGGTGCTCCGTCGCGCCCAGGTACCTGACCGTGACGTAGGCTCCAGCTGAGAGAGCAGCCCCCGCCATGGCGATGCCGACTGCAGCGAGATCGAGCGGCGCCGCGAGCTCACCGAACAGGACTGCGGGCCGCGCCACGAGTGTGGTGCCCAGCAAGCCCAGCATCGTGCCCACGGCGACCGCGGCTCCTGCACGCTCACCCAACAGCCACGCGGCGAGGATCGCCGTGAACAGCGGGTTCAGGTACTGAATGACTGTCGCCTCGGCGAGTGGAAGACGGGTGAGACTGAAGTAGAAGCAGCTCAGCGCTCCGAACCCGAGGAGGCCGCGCAACACGAGAAGCGCGCGGCGATTTCCCCATGGCGAGAGCCGTGCTCGCCGGAGGAGCCAATAGCTCAAGAAGAGCGTGATCACTCCTCGGACGAGCACGATCTCCTGACTGGGTAGCCGTTGCCCGACAACCTTGACGAGCAGGCTCATCAGACTGAAGAAGAAGGCGCTCGCCACCATGTAGCGGACGCCAGCGGGAAGGGTGAGACGGCGGGCGGTCAGCGCCAGGGCCTACCCTGCCACCGGAGGAGGCCGGCACAGAGCTCGATTCCATCCCAGCAGCATCGTGCTGTGCGACTCATCGCCGTACCCCGGCCCTAGGTGCGTGCAGTCGACATCGACGAGCGGAGTAAGCTATGTCGCGATGGGTTCGTTCGCGAAGACGCACGATCTCATCGCCCAGAAGCACGGCGGGCCCGGGAAGGTCAGCCTCCCGGGCCCGAAACCCAGCAACCGGAGCGCGCCGGCGTCAGATCTCGCCGGTGCCGACCGAGTGCAGCCGGATCGAGCCGTTCGTGGTCTTGATCGTGACTTCCGGGCCCCCGGCGCCGACGGTTGCCCGGATGCTGCGCGAATTGAACCGCCCTTGAACGGTGAGCGGAAAATCGGTGTCGATCTTCCCGTTGGAGAGGCTCACGTTCAACTCGGCGTTCAATGAGGCAGGCAACTCCGCGGTGACCGACCCGTTGGTCGTGACGAACTCGAGTGGAGTGGGCTCGGCCAAGGCGTCGATTCGGACGCGAATATCTCCATTCGTCGTGCGCGCGACGATGGCACCCAGCCCCGTCTGCGCCTCGACCGTTCCGTTCGTGGTGCGCGCTTCGATGTCTCCGGTGCGCGTTGCCACGACGACCGACCCGTTCGTCGTCTTCGCGACGACGGGCGACGAGATGCCATTGGCCACGATCTTCCCATTGGTGTTACGGGCGTCGAGCGGCACCCCATCCGGCAGCCGGACGACGAAGCGGACGTTCACGTCGCTCTTCTTCTTCCCCGAGTGTCGGTAACCACCACCGGGCTCGCAGCTGCTCTCGCGAGCCTCCCACAGCGCACAGATCGTGACGCCGCCAGCTCCCATGACCGTGACGATCTCGACCGCACTCGGGCTGTTCTTCTTCCCTCGCTTCTCGGCGAGCACCTCGATCTCGGTACCTTCGGCGGCCTCGACCCGGATCTCCCCATTCATGTTGCGGATCCAGAGTTGCTCTCCATCCGCGACGCTGCCCCGCCAGCGAAACTCCTCGGTCTGTGGCGCGGCGCGCGCGCGTTTGGTCGCGCTGCTCGACCAACCGTCCGGCTTGCCGACCCCAACCGCGACTCCCGCGATCGCCCCAACCGCCACCAATCCGATCCAGCGCATGATGTGCCCTCCTCGGGACCTGGGGCCCCGTCTGCTTCATGCTAAATATGACGCCCGGCAGCCCGAAGGGGTTTCAATGACCCGGGGCCACCCGATAGCTCTCCGTCCCGGCCGACCTCCCCGTTCGAAGCCTCAACCGCTCAATGCCGCTCTCGGAACGCCTCCCACAGCCGCGTGTGCCGGCTCTCGAGCGATACTTCCTGGCCGCCGATGAACATCCGCTCGACTTGCGTTACAATCTGCAACGGATCACCGTCGGTGACGACCAGGTCGGCACGCTTGCCTGCCTCGATACTCCCGAGCTCGGCCCCCAGGCCCAGCAACTCCGCCGGCGACAGCGTCACCGCCCTGAGTGCTTCACTCTTCGGGAGCCCAAACGCCGCCGCCTTCGCAGCGTGATAGGGCAGGTTCCGGACGTCGGCCACGCCTTGTGTGCTAAACGCGACCTTGACGCCTGCGCGGTGCAGCACAGCGGCATTCTCCCAGCCGGCAACCACCGGATCGTCGGTATCGAACGTCGGTGAGAGAGAAGAACCCACGATGACGGGGATACCGTGCTCGGCCAGCTCGTCGGCCACGCGAAACGCCTGATCGGCCCCCACGAGCACGGGCTTCACGTCGGGGTACTTGTCCAGGAAGAGAAGCAGCGTGCGTATATCGCGCTCGCGTTGAGTCAAGAAAAAGACGGGCACCTCTCCCTGCACCGCGGGGACCATTGCTTCGAGCATGGCGCGATCGCCGCCCCACACGTTGGCCTCGAACGGCGCGGTGGGATCGTCACGGCTGCTGGGTTCCTTCGCATAGAGAATGGCGCGATCGAAGAGCTCGATCAGTTCTTCGAGTCGATCGCCTTCGAGCTTCGGTTCGTCCCACTGCTCGCCGGTTGCTGATGGGAAGCTGATGACGAGCGCGGCCCGGTCGAGAATGCCCATGCGCTCCGGCGTGTCACCCGAGAGCTGAATGACCGACCCGGTGCCGCGAATCACACCGCTCGCCGAAACCGTGAGTGTCGCCGTGATCCCGTTGGCGCGCGCCACCGGGATCGCCTCGCTGTGCGGGTGGACGCCCGGCAGTGTCCGGACATGCGGGTTGTAGCGGCCCACCTCGCGGTCGTCCCGACTCGCCGCGATCTGGCCCACCTCGACCAAGCCCAGCGAGGTCAACGGATCTACGAGGCCCGGATAGAGGTGTTTACCCGTGAGGTCGACGCGACTCGCGCCAGCTGGGGCATCGACCGATCCGGTCGGCCCGACGGCGACGATGCACCTTCCGCGTACGTGCACTGCCCCGTTCGGAATGTCCGCGCTGCCGACGGGGTGCACGGTGGCGCCCACGAGCAACAGGTCGCCACCCTCGGCAGCGCCGCTGCCGGGTGTAGAGCAGCCGTCGGCAAGCCGAGCCGCAGCCAGGCGCGCTGGGGTCGACGGTGGGACGGCGGTGCTGGCCGACGCGAGCGTCGTCGTAACGACGGGCATGGGTCGTACGGGGCGCTTGCGGAGCTCCGCATCTCGCGCGCGGTCGTAGTAGACGATCCCATCCACAATCGTCTTTTCCACCCGCGCGTATGTGTCGAACGGGTCACCCGAGAGCAGAACGAGGTCACCGTCCTTCCCGGTCTCGAGCGAGCCCACACGCTGATCGATCCGAAGCTGTTGGGCCGGATAGAGTGTGAGCATGCGGAGTGCGTCCTCGCGCGACACGCCGCCGTACTTCACCGGCTTGTTGAACTCATAGATCATGAACGACTGGAGCCATGGAATGTCCGAATTGAGGCTCGCCAGCACCCCGTGTTGGTGCATGATCGCGGCGTTATAGGGTATGGCATCGTAGGCCTCGAGCTTGTATGCCCACCAATCCGAGAAAGTGGAGCCTCCCGCGCCGTGCTTGGCCATCTCGTCTGCGACCTTGTACCCCTCGAGGACGTGAGTGAACACGTCGATCTTGAAGCCGAACCGCTCGGCGACTCGCATCAGCATCACGATCTCATCGCTGCGATACGAGTGCGCATGGACGCGGATCTGGCCGCTCAAGATGTCGGCCAACGCCTCCAGCCGGAGATCGCGCCGAGGAGGAATGCGATGTGCCCTCGGGTTCTCGCGATAGGCATCCCATGCCCGTTGGTATTCCTGCGCGGCGGTGAAGGCCTGTACATAGATGGCTTCGACGCCTTCTCGTGAGGCGGGGTACCGCTGCGGCCCACTGCCCGTGGAACTCTTACGCGTGACGTTTTCGCCGAGCGCGAACTTCACGGTCTGCGGGGCACCGTCGATGAGGAGCAGTCTCCCCTCGTCCATCCCCCAGCGTGTCTTGATGATCGCGCTTTGCCCGCCGATGGGATTGGCGCTCCCATGAAGGATCTGTGCGGCCGTCACGCCGCCAGATAGCGCTCGGTAGATGTTGAAGTCGTTGGCGTTGAGCGCGTCGAGCACCCGGACCTCTGGTGTGATCGGAGCGCTCCCCTCGTTGGTTGCCGCCATCGCGATATGCGAGTGCTGGTCTACGATCCCGGGGATGGCAGTGAGGCCGCTTCCGTCGATCTCGACCGCACCGCGTGGGGCGGAGACCGATGGGCCGATCGCTCGAATCACTCCGTCCTCAATCACTATCGAGGCGCCCTGCAGTACTTCGCCCGCCGCCGTCCACACGGCGTCGAGGTTCCGAATCACCAGGGTCCCCCTGGGATAGCTCACCGAGCCGGGCTCGGCTTGGTAGCGGTATTGGGGCGCCTGTTGGGCGGCCGCACCCTGTGCGATCAACGCGCCGACGAGGGCGCTGAGGGCAATCGTTTTCATTGCGCCGTCTCCTTACCGGGACCCGACTTCCGAGTCGCCGTCCACGAAAGGGAGCCGAACGGCCCGCTGCCGCTGCCGCTCGCGCCGTCACCCTGAGCCGTCCCGCTGAATTCGATCTCCAGCGACTGGCCTCCCATCTCCATGATGCCGATGAAGCTGACGCTGTTGCCCGAGACCGTACCGTCCTGAATGGTCATGCGGCCGAACTCGGTGGAAATGAAACCGGTGAACGACGCTCCGGTCTGGTCGATGGTCATGGTGGCGTTGATCGTGCCCTGATCTGACGCGACCTCAACATCCCACGCGCCTGTGAGTACGACGGCGGGCGCTTCGGTAGGACCACCGGCGCGCGCCCGTCCCTTCTCGACCTCGCCTTCGACGAACGTATAGGCAATTCGAGTGTCCTCACCGAAGAGCGGTCCGTCCGTCGCGATGAAAGTCGCCGCCATCCCTGGCTCGACGCGCGCTAGCTGGGCGGCGCCGAGGAGTGTCGCTGGGGTGGCCGTCACGGCACGGAGGGCGTCTGGTTCCGAAAGGCCGAACTCGATCGCCTTCCGAGCCCCCTCCAAGAGGTCGCCCTTCCCGCCTCCTGTGGTGAGCGCGAGCCGGACCCCTGCCGCCGCCAGACGACCGGCATTGGCCCACACATTCTCAAGGTGCTCCTTCTCGCGCAGCGCCGCTGCATCGAGCGGCTCGGGCTCTTGCGGTTCCGCCTCGACTTCCTCAGCGGCTGCCGCACTGTCTTCCGGCTCCGACGGCTTCTCCGGCTTCCACCGCGTCGGCTCGGGGAAGTCCACGGAAACGAGCACCGGTACGTTGGCTGTCGCCAGGCGGTCTGCCACACGCCACGCGTCGGCTCCACCGACAATCATCGGCTCAAATCCGAGCTCATCTGCCAGCCCCAACGCGCGGCGAATGTCTTCGGCGCTATCCGCGGCGAAAAAGACGGGCGTCGAACCCTCCACGACATCGCGGAGAATCTCAAAGTCAGGATCCCACGCCGGCGCCGTCATTCCGCTCGGGTCGCGACTGTATTCGGTGAGCATCACGCCGTGACGCCGTGCGTCTGCAAAGCTCTGCCGGTGAAATGCCACGACGCCGAACAACGTGCCAGGATAGACGCCTTGTCCGCCGCGCAACGACATCGCGGGCCCAAGCGCCGCCCGGAGCACGAGCTCCTCGGGTGTCGTTGCGCCCTTCCGAAAGAGGAGGAGTGTGCCGCGGCCGGGCATCAGCCCCCCCCGGGGATGTACGCCGGCAGCCACGATCCCCTTCGTCCGGTGATCCTTTGTCGAGGTCCCAGTGGCCGTCAGATGCTCGACGACTGCGCGATGCGGCATGAAACCCTGGAGGTGACGTGGTGGCGCCCAAGATCGGATTTGGCTCCGGTCGACCTCGATCGCGGGAAACTCGAAGTCCGCCTCGCCGTACGCGTCCACCAAGCCGGGGTACACCCAGAGCGAGTCACCCTCGAGCACCTGAGCGTCGAGCGGAGGCGTGAGTCCGTCGCCCATCGCTTCGATCAAGCCACGCCGTACGACGATGGTGACGTTCTCTGTTCGATTGCCGTCGGCCTGCACGACGGTCACGCCGGTGAGGGCGTAGGCCGCCGGAGGGGGCGGCTCGCCGTACTGCGCCACGAGTGCCACCGGCCAGGTCAGCGCCCCGACCAGCGCCCAGACCCAGCGGTGGCCGGGCGTCCGAGTGGTTGACACGACTACACCTCGCTTGGCGATGTGGAAACTTGCCAGGGATCGATTCCTCCGGCCCTGCGAGCCAACTCATCGAGGTGGCGTTCGCAGCGCGAAAGATACGCCGGACTGACACGATCGGGGACCCGCACCACGGGGCCAATAATGCTTGACAACCCGTGCGGGCCCGCTAACTCGCCTTCATGAACGTGCTCGTGACTGGTTCCAGCGGCTTCATCGGCTCGGCCGTCGTGCGGACGCTCGGAGATGCCAGGCACCAGGTCGTACGGCTCGTCCGTTCGCGGCCCAGGGCCGGCTCGGGGGAGAGTTTTTGGGACCCCGCGGCTGGCGTGGTCGAGATCGGTGGGCTCGATGGGCTGACTGCCGCGGTCCATCTCGCCGGAGAAAGCACCGTGAGCGGCCCGTGGACGGCAGCACGCCGGGCGAGAATCCGTGAGAGTCGGGTCGGGAGCACGCGCCTCCTCGCTGCCACACTGGCTGGACTCGACCCGCGCCCAACAGTTCTGGTGTGTGCGTCCGCGATCGGTTTCTACGGCAACCGGGGTGACGAGTTGCTCACCGAGGAGAGCGCGCCGGGGCAGGGCTTTTTCCCGGAGCTGTGCGCCGAGTGGGAGGGCGCGGCAGCGCCTGCCGTCGAGGCCGGGATTCGAGTGGTTCACCTCCGGTTCGGCCTCGTCGTTGGAAAGGGGGGTGGGTTGCTCGCACCGATCCTTCCGTTCTTTCGAATGGGACTCGGCGCGCGGCTTGGATCCGGTTCGCAATACATGAGCTGGGTCGCGCTAGACGATGTCGTCGGTGCGGTGCTGCACGCACTCGAGTCCGACGCGCTCGCGGGACCCGTCAATGTCACGTCGCCCAATCCGGTCACGAATCGCGAGTTTACAGAGACTCTCGGCAGAGTGTTGAGCCGGCCCACGGTGCTGTCGGTGCCGCGCTTCCTGTTGCGGCTGGCACCAGGTGATATGGCCGATGAGGCGATCCTCGCCAGCGCGCGGGTCGTCCCATCGCGCCTGCTCGACACCGGGTACGTGTTTCGGCTCGCGGGGCTGGAGCCCGCGCTGAAGCACGCGCTCGAGCCCCGCTCCCTTCACGCCGGGGCGTGACGTGCCAATCACTGGTGGAGAAACTCTGCGGGTCAGTTGCGCGTTTTCGCTTGGGTGGACGGGCAGGGGCTGGTCTGTCCCGCTGTGGAGCGACCGATGACACGAAACTTGAGACTTGCCGCGCGAAAATCGACGCCGAGCGCCTCAACGGGGGCGTCTGGCGGCTTCTCCTCGCTCCCCCTCGACCTGCTTGAACAATCATGCAAGCGCGTCGGAGTCGCGGCCCTCGTGTTCGCCGCGCTCTGGATGGTGCCGTTCGTCATGAACACCCTCGTGGCCCGGTGGGTCGTTGCGATGCCGGGAATTCACCGCGGCATGGCGTGGCCGTGGCCTGGGGCCCTCTTCGCGGGAATCGGGGTGGCCATCTCGCTTGCCATGTTTTTCACGGCCGCAGCTCTTCATAGCCGCCCTCATGTGCTCCTCGACCTGGGTCTCGGGTTCTTGGTCGTGACCGCCTTCCTCATTGGGCTCTGGAACT